>CAZKAX010000028.1:0-34291 GCA_964550775.1 uncultured Novosphingobium sp.
CCAGGGCATCGCGCAAGTCCTGTTCCAGCTGGCGCCGTTCCTCGGCATCGCTGTGCAGGTCCGCGGCATAGAAGTGGTGCCGCCCACGCCCGCCATCCTTGGCGGCATAAAGCGCAAGGTCGGCATTGCGGATCAGCGCTTCAGACGTAACGCCATCGTCCGGCGACAGCGCGATCCCGACCGATGCGCCGATCACCACGCGGTGACCTTCGATCGAATAGGGTTCTGACAGATCGTTAATGATCCGCTTGGCCAGCGCGGCCAGGTCTTCGCGGCGGTGATGCCCGGCCAGGATGACCTGGAATTCATCCCCGCCCAGTCGCCCGACCCGCCCCGTTTCGCCCACAGCACGTTCCAGCCGGCTGGCCACCTGTTTCAGCAGGGCATCGCCGGCCGGGTGGCCCATGGTATCGTTGACTTGCTTGAACCGGTCCAGATCGAGCAGAAACACCGAGCAGGCCCGGTGTTCGATATGCGGCGCAGCCAGGATCTTTTCCAGCGTTTGTGCCATCTGCAACCGGTTGGCGAGGCCGGTGAGCGAATCGTAATGCGCCAGACGGGTCGCGTGTTCTTCTGACCGGCGCTTTTCGGTCAGGTCATGGCCCGATCCGCGAAAACCCAGGAAGTTGCCAAAGCTGTCATAGATCGGCCGCCCGCTGATCGACCACCATCGCTCGTCATCCGCAATCGCGGCTCGGATCCCCAGTTCGCTAAAGGCCGATCGCGCGTTAAGGTGAAAGGCCAGGGTGCGTTCGCTGTCCTGCCCGGCGGGATCGGTGACGAACAGTTCGGTAAAGGGCCGCCCGGTGAGCGACTTGCGCCCCAGCAACTGCGCAACCGTGGGCGAGACATAGACGATCACCCCGCGCCGGTCGCTTTCCCAGAACCAGCCCTGCCCGGTCTGCTCGAAATCGTTAAGGATTTCCTCGGCGCGCAGCTGGGCGCGTTCCCGGTCAATCTGAGCGCGGATCGCGGCGGCGTTTGCCATGGATTCACGCTTACCCACAAAAATGCCCACCGCGACGCCCAGCGCCAGTCCGGCCCAGGTTTCGATTGTCCCGGCCATCACGGTCACCCCGGTCCACAGCCCGATCTGGCTGACGATCAGCGCAATTACCCGACGATTCAGGATCACGGTGGCGAGGCCCGCGCAAATGATCAGCAAGCCAAGCGAATCACTCCAGTCGACATCGCTGCCGACCTTCCACCGGGCAATGGCTAGCCCGAACAGCAGCATCGGCAGCCCGACAACAGCCAGCAGCATACCGAAATGCTTGGTTCCGGTATCGCAATGGTCGCGCTCGATCCGCACTGCAATCGGGGTGAATGCGGCGACGGCAACCGCCATGATCCCAAGCAGGGCCGTGACAAGTGGCGGCGTGGACCACGAAGCGAAACCGTTGAGCAGCAGTGCTATCCCCAGAACCGGGGCCATCAGTGTCCAGTTGCGGTCGAGCATATGGACGAGAGTGGCGTGATCCTTGGTCCGGCGATGGCGCGCGGCGCGGTCGCTGCGGGCGGGTTGTTGGCGCGATTGGCCGGGTGATCCGTTGGTGCCGGCGGCGGTGCGGGCAGCGGCACGCGGGGCACTGGCCGCAGCCGCGCCGGTTGGCGCGGTCGGGAGAGGTGCGGGTTGCACCTCGGGTAGTTGCCTGGCGGGCTGGGCCGTCATGCAGCTGCAAATGCCTGAAAACCGTTTGAGAAATGGTTAAATTTACCATTATGACCGGCAGAAATTCGCGCTCTGTAAGTCCACGGGGTCTGTGCTTGAATTGCCTCGCCGGGCAGTGCATGTTTCACCGCAATGATAGACCCGGGCGGGTTCGCACCACGCCTGCGGCACAACGATTGGGGATCCGGGATGGCCAAAGGCAACACCACGCTGGAAAACGAAGCCGCGCAATCAACCACGGCATTGGGCCCGCTGGTTGGTCTGGCACGGGAAGACTTTGTCGGCGCCGTCGCGCTGTTGCTGCGTGAAACCGCCAGCGATCCGCAGCGCTCACTGCGCCATATGCAAAGCTTTGGCGACGATGTGGTCAAGATCCTGACCGGCAAGAGCGATCTGGCGCCTGAGCCCAAGGACAAGCGGTTCATGGACCCGGCCTGGCGCTACAACCCGTTCTTCCGCGCCGGCGCACAGTATTACCTCGCGATCCAAAAGGGCATGAAGAACTGGGTGGAGGAACTGGAGCTGGACGAACTGGAGCGGGACCGCGCCAACTTCATCTCGCAGATCATCATCGATGGCCTGGCCCCGACCAACACCCTGATCGGCAACCCCACCGCGCAAAAGCGGCTGATCGACAGCGGCGGGCTCAGCCTGATCAAGGGCCTCAAGAACGCCTATAATGACATCGTCCACAACAAGGGCATGGTCAGCCAGGTCAATACCAAGCCGTTCAAGCTGGGAGAGAACGTCGCCACGGCCAAAGGCAGCGTGGTCTATCGCGATGCGATGTTCGAACTGATCCACTATGCCCCGACCACGGACACGGTCTACGAAATCCCGCAGCTGACAATTCCGCCGCAAATCAACAAGATGTATATCAATGACCTGTCCCCGGAAAAGTCGGTGGTCAAATGGCAGACCGATAACGGCATCCAGTGCTTCGTGATTTCGTGGAAGAACCCGACGAAGGAAGAAGGCGTCTGGGGGATGGACGATTACATCGCCAGCTGCATGAAAGCGGTGGATGTGGTCTGCGAGATTACCGGCGCGCCCAGGGTGAATATCTCCAGCGCCTGTTCGGGCGGGCAGACCGGGGCGATCCTGGCCAGCAAGATGTCTGCGGCCGGGGACAAGCGGCTGGGCGCGCTCACCTATATGGTCACCGTGCTGCACCCCAAGCAGAACGACATCGAGGCTGGATCGCTGATGACCGCCAATGGGCTGGAACTGGCCAAGAAGCGCGCGGCCAAGGCCGGGGTGATCGAAGGGCATTCGCTCGCCCGCGGCTTTGCCTGGCTGCGGCCGAACGACCTGATCTGGAATTACGTCATCAACAACTACCTGATGGGCGACGATCCTCCGGCGTTTGACGTGCTGTTCTGGAATGCGGATGCCACCAACCTGTCGGCCACGCTGATGGGCGATTTCCTGCACCTGTTCGAAACGCTGGCCTTCACCAAGCAGGGTGAGGTCGAGATGGCGGGCCATCCGATCGACCTCAGCAAGGTCAAGAGCGACCTGTTCATCCTGGGCGGGACCACCGATCACATCACCCCGTGGCGGGCATGTTACCGCTCCACCCAGCTGTTCGGATCAAAGGACGTGACCTTCGTGCTCAGCCAGGCCGGGCACATGCAGGCGATCCTCAACCCGCCGGGCAATCCCAAGGCCAAGTATTATGTGTCGAAAAAGCCGGGCCATCCGCCCGCCGATGTTGACGACTGGCTCAAGGGGACCGAGGAACAGGCAGGAAGCTGGTGGCCATATTGGATGAACTGGCTGCAACAGCGCGCGGGTAAGCAGGTTCCTGCTCCCAAGGCGCTGGGCAGCAAGGCGCATCCGCCGATGGAAAATGCCCCCGGGCTCTATGTACTGACCTGAGCCGAAAGGGCGCGCGTGCAAGATCTGACCTGTGAGTTTTCGATGGAAGTGGTCGGCGGCCGGACCCTGAGGGTCGCGCGCTGGCGCTGGGATATGGCGAGCGAACACTTGCCGATCCTGTTCTTCAACGGCATCGGCGCCAATATCGAAGCCGTCGCCCCCTTGGCCGAGGCGCTGACCGAGCGGCCGTTCATCATGTTCGACATGCCCGGCGTGGGCGGCAGCCCCGATCCGCTGGTGCCGTATAACACCTTCACCATGAGCTGGACCGCCAAGGAGCTGCTGCGGCGGTTCAATTGCGATCAGGTGGACGTGATGGGGATTTCGTGGGGCGGCGGCATGGCGCAGCACTTTACGCTGCAGCACCCCGATTACGTCCGCCGCCTGATCCTGTGTGCCACCAGCGCGGGGATGTTCATGGTCCCCGGCAACCCCGGCGCGCTGACCAAGATGGTCAACCCGCGCCGTTATGTTGATGCGGCCTTCATGGAAGAACACTTCCGCACGCTCTACGGCGGGCTGACCGGCGGCAAGGCGGAACATATCAGCCGCCTCACGCCCCCCTCACCGCGCGGCTATGTCTATCAGCTGCTCGCCATGCTCGGCTGGACCAGCGCGCCGGCCCTGCCCTTCCTTAGGAAGGACACCCTGATCATGATGGGTGATGAGGACCAGATCGTCCCGCTCGCCAACGGCAAGATCCTGGAGGCGCTGATCCCCAACAGCCGGCTGGAGATCTTTGAGCAGGGCGGCCACCTGTTCATGCTGACCCACCGCGAACAGACCATTTCCTGCATCCGGGGCTTCCTGAACGGACCGGAGCGGACCGACACCAAACGAAAGGCTGCCTAGACCTTATGCGCCACATCGCGATCATCGGCTCGGGACCAGCAGGGTACTACACGGCCGAGGCCGCGCAGAAGCAGTTCGGAGAGGATGTGCGGGTCGACATATTCGACATGTTGCCCGTCCCCTATGGCCTGATCCGCACCGGGGTGGCGCCCGATCACCAGTCGATCAAGGGCGTGTCGCGCCGCTATGAGGCAACCGCCCTGTCCGACAACGTCCGCTTTGTCGGCAATGTCATGGTCGGCAAGGACGTGACGGTGGAGGAATTGCAGGGCCTCTACGACGCCGTGGTGCTCGCCACCGGCGCCCCGCATGATCGCAAGATGGACCTGCCGGGCGAGGAACTGCCCGGTGTCTATGGCAGCGCAGCTTTTGTCGGCTGGTATAACGGCCACCCGCTGTTCGCCAATCTCGATCCCGATCTGACCGGCGAGACGGCGGTGGTGATCGGCATGGGCAACGTCGCGCTCGACGTCGCCCGGATCCTGTCCAAGACGCGCGAGGAATTCGCCGGGAGCGATATTGTCGCCCACGCGCTCGACGTGCTGCAGACCTCACGGCTCAGGCGGATCGTGGTGCTGGGGCGGCGCGGGCCGCACCAGATCATGATGACGCCCAAGGAACTGGGCGAACTGTCCCACCTGACCCGCGCCGCCCCGCGCGTCGATCCGCAGGACCTGCCGGACGAAGGCGACGACGCCCTGCTGGAACCCGGCCTGCGCAAATCGGTCACCCACCTGCGCAGCTTCGCCGCGATCCCCGCCAGCCACTATGCCGACATGGGCATCGAGGTGGAGTTCGATTTCTTTGCCAGCCCCAAGGCGATCCTGGGCACCGACAAGGTCACCGGGATCGAGGTTGAACGCACCGTCGTCGAAGCCGGCCGCGCGGTCGGCACGGGCGAGACCTACACGATCCCGGCCAGCCTGGTGGTGTGTTGCATCGGCTATCAGACCAGCCGCATCCCCGGCGTCCCCTTCGATGAACGCGCCGGGCGTTTCCCCAATGACGAGGGCCGGATCCTGCCGGGTCTCTACTGCGTCGGCTGGGCCCGGCGCGGGCCATCGGGCACGATCGGCACCAACCGCCCCGACGGCTTCAGCGTGGTCGAAAAAATCGCCGAAGACATCGGCCTTGGCAGCGGCAAGCAAGGCCGCCCCGGCTTCGATGCTCTGGCCGAGGCGCGCGGGCTCGATGTGGTCACCTTCCGCGACTGGCAAAAGATCGAAGCCGAAGAAGTCGCCCGCGCCCGCGAAGACGCCCCGCGCGAGAAGTTCGTCCATGTGGGCGATATGATCGCAGCGCGCGGGAGTTGATACGTCGTGTCGGTCGCACCCCGTTCACTGCTGCCATGGTGCATCCGAACTGCGATCGCCGCAACCGTGATGCTGGCCGCGCCAACCTTGGCCGCAGCACCAGATGCCCCCAGGTCGGTTGTTGCAGAGCCAACCTCGCTTAGCGATCCCGATCTGCAAGGGGTGTGGCAGTCTGACGGCTATGGCTGGATCATCCGGATCGCGCAGGGCAAGCTTGAGGTGTTCAACTTCGCCGGATCACTGTGCCAACCCGATCCCGCGGGCGATGCCGATCAACTGTTTGTCACAGTCAGCAAGGCCGATCGAAACCATGTGCGGCTCGCTGCATCCAGCGATGATACCTGGTACCCGTTCCGCCGCATTGCCCGCCTGCCAAAGGCCTGCCTTGCCCCTCCCCCACCGCCCGGTGCCTTTATCGCTGCGACGCTGGGGCAATTCTATCCGGGCTTTGGACCGCGCCGGATAAATCGCTCAACAATCCTGAACGACCTGCGGGGCGCCGATCGGATAGCCGCTGACAAAGACAGGTTCGCCCGAATTTCCGGCGCTTTGGAGCGGCTGTCCGATGCCCATGTCAGCCTGTCACTCGATCGCACTCCGGATGGTCTGGAAGCCCGCTTCGGGGAAAGCGCGTTCCTGGCCAGCCTGCCCGGCGACCCACGGTTTGGCCCGGACCCGGCGCGGCGGGTGCGGGTCTGGCTGGAAAGTTACCGGGCCGGAATTCTGGCCCTGCTTGGGCCGGAAGGAAAACTGGTTGCCAACAACCGGATTTTCGTCGGGCGGATCGGCAGGCTCGGCTATCTCAACATCCTGACCATGGGCGGCTTCGAGGCCAGGGATGACAGCACCGAAGCGCTTGATCGGGAACTGGATGCCGCGTTGCAAACATTTGCCGGGCTTGACGGCATGATCCTGGATGTCACCAACAATCGCGGTGGTTATGATGCGATCGGGCGGCATATCGCTGCGCGTTTCACCCAACGTCCTACCACGATCTACGCCAAACGGGCCTGGGCAGGCCGGTCTGCCTGGCAACCGTTCACTGCCACGCCGTTGGCTGGAAAGGCCACTTTCACAGGCCCGATCTGGCTGGTCACCAGCGGCATTACGGTCAGCGGCGGCGAAAGCTTTACCCTGGCCATGCGGTCATTTCCCAATGTGGTCCATCTGGGGGAGACAACCAGAGGCGATCTGTCAGACCGCATTCCCAAGCGGCTAGCCGGCGGGTGGAGCTTCAGCCTGGCTGCCGAACGCTATCGCGATGGCGCGGGCCGTGAGTGGGAAGGTCTTGGTGTACCCCCGCAGGTTCCATTCCCTATCGATCTGGCCGAGCACGCCAAATCAATTGCGGCTCTGGCCGAGGCAATCCGGGACGGTCGGATCAGGCGGGAATAAGCCCTTCCGCGCTTGCCCCCACCCCCAATCCATGGCTTAATCGCCCGGTTAAGGCACCGCGTGAGTCGGTTGCTACCGGAGAGAGCCCATGCCCACCTATGACCTGATCATCCGCAACGGCACAATCGTCGATGGCACCGGCGCGCCCCGGTTCAGCGGCGATGTTGCCGTGAAGGACGGGCTGATCGCTGCCGTCGGCACCGTGCGCGGCGATGCTGCGCGGGAAATCGACGCCGGAGGCAAGGTTGTCGCGCCGGGCTGGGTCGATATTCACACCCATTACGATGGCCAGGCCACTTGGGACGCGGAAATGGCGCCGTCGAGCTGGCACGGCGTGACCACCGTGGTGATGGGCAATTGCGGCGTAGGCTTTGCCCCCGCCGCACCCAACCGGCATGACTGGTTGATCGGCCTGATGGAAGGGGTGGAGGACATCCCCGGCACGGCCCTGGCCGAAGGGATGAAGTGGGATTGGGAAACCTTCCCCGAATACCTTGATGCGCTGGAACGCCTGCCGCGCAGCGTGGACGTTGCCACCCATGTGCCCCACGGCGCGGTCCGCGCCTATGTATTGGGCGACCGGGAAAAGCCGGGCGCAGTGCCGACCGCCGATGACATCGAAAAGATGGCAGCGATTGTCGAGGAAGGCGTGCGCGCGGGCGCGCTTGGCTTTTCGACCAGCCGCACCGTGATCCACAAGTCGGTCGATGGCGAAGTGGTGCCCGGCACCACCGCCACGGCCGAGGAACTGATCGCAATTGGCCGCGCCATGGGCAAGGTTGGCCACGGGGTGTTCGAATTGGCCAGCGATTTGCGCCGCGAATGGAACGAATTCGAATGGATGGGCGCGATCAGCCGCGAAACCGGCCTGCCGGTGACATTCGCAGCGCTGCAATCGATCGCCAAGGAACTGCCGCTGAGCGAGCAGATCTCCGAAATGGACCGTCAGAACGCCACCGGGGCCAACATAGTCGCCGCCATTGCGCTGCGCGGCAACGGGATCATCATGGCCTGGCAGGGCACGGTTCATCCGTTCCGCTTCCGCCCCAGCGTGGCCGAACTCGATGGTCTGCCGTGGGATCAGGCGCTGGCCCGGATCAAGGATCCCGCCTTCAAGGCCCGGGTGCTGGCAGAAGCCAACGTCTATCCCGAAAGCGACATCGTCCACCTCTACATGGTGATCGCGCAGGGCTGGCAGGCGCAGTTCGAAATGGACGCCTCGTTCGATTACGAACCCGGCGCCGACGCCAGCATCGCCGCCCGCGCCGCTGCGGCGGGCAAGACGCCGGATGAATATGCCTATGACCTGCTGACCGAAAACGACGGCACCGGGTTCATCTACCTGCCGATCCTCAATTATGCCGACGGCAATCTGGACTTTTTGGAAGAGCTGCAGAACCGCGACGATTGCGTCAATTCGCTGTCCGATGGCGGCGCACACTGCGGCACGATCTGCGATGCCGCCAGCCCGACCTTCATGTTGCAGCACTGGGTCCGTGATCGCAAGCGCGGTGAAGGCAAGCCGGGTGGCCGGCTCAGCCTGGAACATGCGGTCAAGCGTCAGTGCCTTGATACGGCGCGGCTCTATGGTCTCGACGATCGCGGGGTGATTGCGCCGGGCTATCTGGCGGACATCAACGTGATCGATTTCGAAAACCTCAAGCTGGGCAAGCCCTGGCTGGCTTTTGACCTTCCCGCCGGCGGCAAGCGGCTGCTGCAAAAGGCCGATGGTTATATCGCGACGATCAAGGGCGGTGAGGTAACCTTTGACAACGGCAAGTGGACCGGCGCGACCCCCGGCGGCCTGATCCGTGGTCCCCAGCGCGCCGCCATGCTGGAAGCCGCCGAATGACCATGGCGCTGGTCCGCTGCGGATCGCCCGTCTCGCTCGATACATTGACCCCCGGCATGGGCGATGATCCCGGCCAGCCGGGCCCGGGCGAGATCCGGGTGCGGCTGCAGGCCAGCTCGCTCAATTACCATGACTTTGCCGTGGTCGCGGGCTTCATCCCGACCGCGCCGGGCCGCATTCCGATGTCGGACGGCGCGGGGCTGGTCGAAGCCGTGGGCGATGGTGTCAGTCAGTTCAAGCTGGGCGATCTGGTCGTCTCGACCTTCTTCACCGACTGGATCGATGGCCAGATCCCCGGCACCGGCTTTTCCAGCACCCCGGGCGACGGGATCGATGGCTATGCCCGGCAGGCGGTGGTAACGCCGCAAGACTGGTTCACCCATGCGCCTAAGGGCTATTCCGCCGCCGAAGCCGCCACACTGACCTGCGCGGGCCTGACCGCCTGGCGTGCGCTGTTCGTCGATGATGCAATCGGGCCGGGATCAACCGTATTGGTGCAAGGGTCCGGCGGGGTTTCCGTCTTCGCGCTGCAAATGGCCAAGGCGGCGGGTGCACGGGTGGTCGCCACCTCCTCGTCAGACGAAAAGCTGGAACGGCTGCGCGCACTGGGCGCGGATGAGACGATCAATTACCAGACCACGCCCGAATGGGGCGCGAAAGCGCTGGAACTGACCGGCGGGGTGGACTGCGTGGTCGAAATCGGCGGCGCGGGCACACTCGATCAATCGATGGTGGCCACCCGCGTCGGTGGGCACGTTGCCCTGATCGGCGTGCTGACCGGGCGCGGCGGGCCCGTCAACACGGCGCTGCTGATGGGCAAGAGTCTGCGGGTGCAAGGCCTGGTGGTCGGCAGCCGCCAGCACCAGCTGGACATGATCCGGGGCGTTGAGGCCACCGGACTGAAGCCGGTGATTTCAGACCAATTCGCGCTGGCCGATCTGGCCAATGCCTTCCGCCACCAGATCGCGGGCAAGCATTTCGGCAAGATCGTGGTGGATATCTAGACCCTGTTTCACTTAGGTGGAAGCATCGGCACGGAGCCTGATTGGGCTCAGCGCGAGGCGCGAGGAGGGAGCCATGCCATCGCATAGTGACCGACGAGCAACGCTGCGCTGGGCCCAATCAGGCCCGCCCTGCGGGTCGCGTCAGGAAACCCGCTGGACAGCGCCCACGTCGCTTGCAGGGGCCACCAGCCCCTGCTGCCCGCCGCGCCTTGCCAGCGGATTTCCTGACGCGATGACGATGTTTCCACCTAAGTGAAACAGGGTCTAGGGCCGGATCACGACCCCCACCGCGGGATCGGCATCACCCTTGGCGGCGGCGACGAATGCTTCGGCAGCCGCCTCCAGCCCCTCGCGTGTGTCAACGCTCAGCGCGCCGCTGGTTTCACCCAGAAAGGTCAGCCAGCCCGCTGCCACGGCCTCACCAAAGGCCTTGGGGCCTTGCTCCTTGATCGCGGCGACCGCGTGGTCGGGGGCGAAGAACAGGGTCGGTGTTGGTCCGGGGATCGGGCCGTTGTTCTGCCCGAACCCGGCCCCGACATGGGTCGCGCCAACAGTGCAGCTGTATTTCAGGTGATCGCCCAACCGGGTATGGACCGCATGGAGCAGCGCCGAATTTCCCGCGAAATCGACCGAAACGCTGGCCTCCAGCGGCAATTCACCCACCGCGTCATAGGCCAGAACTTCATCGTAAAAGCCCCCGCGCTTGACGAAATCGACGTTCCCGGCCGAGGTCAGCCCGATCCGCTTGACCTGCGGCGACAGCGCCCGCGCCACGCTGGCCAGCCCCATCGCCGTCTTGGACGATGCCGAGGTGATTACCACGGCACCCGCGCCATACCATGCGTTGCGGCGGAAGAAGTTCTCGATCAGGAACCCGGTTTTGAACAGCGGACCAAAGATCATCCGCTCCGCCTCACGCGCGGGATCGTGTTCGGGATCGGCGGCGAGGCGGCTGTACTGGTTGTAGATCGGGCTCATCGGCTGACGGTGCGCCGCCGCATCGATAAACCCGCCCGGCGAGACATTGTCGGGCAGCACATCGAGCATTTCCGCCATCGGCAGATAGCCATAGACCCGCTCACCCACGCTCAGGTCCGGATGGCGGCTTTCAGCCACCACCGCGTGCCCCCACATCGGCACCACACCCCAGTCCCCCTCGCCCGGGAAAAAGTTCCAGTAACCAAAGGCATCGCCTGCCACGGCATAAGTGACGTTGTTGGCGGTGACCGAGAAACTCTCGATCCGCAGCCGCACTTCACCATCGCCCAGATCGGGCAGCGGGTGGCCCATGATCCGCGTTTCGGTGATGGCATTGCGGCGAACGTGGACGGTGCGGCTCATGCGGTGCTCTCCATGGTGTTGGAGTGAGCATAACCGAGGCTTGAGCGCCCGCCTAGCCCAGCGGTATGGTCGCCCCGTCCTGTTTCAGGCGCGGGTCGTCCTGTTGGACCTTGGCCGCGCCCCAGGTGCCGTCGGGGCGCAGACCGGTGAGGACCACTTCGTCATCCGCCACCACGCCAAGGTCGCAATCCCGCTCCGGCAGCATGGCAATCACCTTGCGCCCGATCCGCACCAGCACCTGGCGCTGTTCGGCAAAGGCCATCACCGCCAGCGCCTTGATCTCCCCAAACCACGGCTGTTCGCGCCAACGGGTGGGAGACGCAGGATCGACCATGAAAGTGATGCGCGAACCATCGCTGACCACCACGATCCGCGATTTGGCGGGCAGCCAGTGTTCGGGAACCTTGTCCCACACCAGCCAGCCGCACTGGAAATCGCGGCAGCGCTGGGGCCGGTCGGCATAGATAGAACAGCCTTTGCCCACCTGGCAATGGCGGCACCAGTCGCCCGCCGGGCTTTCGGTTTCGGGCACGATCAGCAGCTTGCAGCACATCGTGCAGCTGCCACAGGCGCGGCCGGTTACGGGCTGGACGGAACTTTCGCTCAAACCCGCATCGGCATCAGCACGTAGAGCGCCGGGCTCTTGTCATCCTGACGGATCAGGGTCGGCGCGCCGGCATCGGCGAGGTGCAGTTCGACCGTGTCGCCTTCGATCTGGCTCAGGATGTCCTTGAGGTAGTTGGCGTTGAAGCCGATCTCGAATCCGGCCGACTTGTAATCCGCCGGCACCTCTTCCGCCGCAGTGCCGTTGTCCGGCGAAGTGACCGACAGCGTCACCCGGTCCGGCTCCAGCGCCATCTTGACCGCGCGGGTCTTTTCGGTGGCGATGGTCGCGACGCGGTCCACGCCTTCGTAGAAACTCTTGGGATCGAGCCGCAGCAGCTTGTCATTCCCGGTCGGGATCACGCGGCTGTAATCGGGGAAAGTCCCGTCGATCAGCTTGCTGGTCAGCACCACGCCGTTCGCGCCGCCCAGAGTGAAGCGGATCTTGCTGGCCGACAGGTCGATCAGCGCGTTGGTATCGAGCGATTCTTCGAGCAGCTTGCGCAGTTCGGCGACGCATTTGCGCGGCACGATAACGTCCGGCATGCCTTCTGCGCCGTCGGGCCGGGCAATGGTGTAGCGGGCCAGGCGGTGGCCATCGGTGGCGGCGGCCTTCAGTTCCTCGTCAGTGACGTGGAAGAAGATGCCGTTGAGGTAATAGCGCGTTTCCTCGGTGCTGATCGCGAACCGGGTGCGGTCGATGATCTGCGCCAGCACGGCGGCGGGCAGTTCAAAGCTGGTCGGCAGGTCACCTTCGACGATCACCGGAAAGTCATCGCGCGGCAAGGTTGGCAGCGAGAAGCGGCTGCGCCCGGCCTTTACCGCCATGCGGTTGTCCGCGGTTTCCAGGCTGACCTGGCTGCCATCGGGCAGCTTGCGGGCAATATCGAACAGCAAGTGCGCCGAAACGGTGATCGCGCCGGGCGCCTCCACCGAAACCGCGCTCATGGTTTCAACCACTTGCAGGTCAAGGTCGGTCGCCATCACTTTCAGCGTGCCATCCCCGGCGGCCTCGATCAGCACGTTGGAGAGGATCGGAATGGTGTTGCGCCGTTCAACAACGGACTGCACGTGCGACAGGCACTTGAGCAGCGTCGCGCGTTCGATGGTGGCCTTCATGGTCTTAACACGTCCCCTGCGGATCGCAGGCAGCCTGAATCGGCGCTGCGCCGTCGTTTCGGACTGTCTTTCTTAACGCCCGGCCTGCCAGCGGCAAGGCTGGCAGGCCGGAAATGGCGCGAAACTGGGGATAAATGCGCAGGTTTTCCTGCCGTCTAGCTCGCGCGGTTGGCCCGGCTGGTGGCTTCGAGGTAGGCGCCCACCACTTGCCAGGCATCCTCGTTCATGCCTTCAACATCGATGCCCTTGGCCTTGAGCGTGACCATCATCCGGGTCACATCATCATCGCTGAGTTTTTCGAAGCTGGGATTGGCCCGCCCGGGACCGACATTCATCGTCGCGCTGAGCACGGCAGGATCGACCCCACGCGCCTTGACCTCTGTGGCCAGACCCGCGCTGGCCAGCTGCCAGGTCGCTAGTTCGACATAGGCATCGAGCCGCGCTTTCGCGACCTTGGTCTGGCGCGCGCAGCCGAGCGCGAGCTGGGCGAGCTGTTCGGCCGCCGCATCGCTGAATTCCTGCTCAGTCGCGCCGGGCAGCATGGTCTTGATCACTTCGGCGCTCAGACTGCCGGGGGCCTGCTCAACCGGACAGGCGCGCTGCTTGGCGGTCCAACCGACCGGCTTGGCCGGGGCAACAGTGGCAATGGCAATCAGGATCAGTGCGATACGGCGCATTGGTTCACTTTCAGGCTGGTAACGGCTTCCTACCTTGGCAGGCCATGGCCGAGGAGAAATTGTAACAATGCGACAAGTCCCTAAAAAGGGTGCGAAAATCGCCGGGATTGATCAAGGGACGGTTCTGACCGGTGCCAACTCGCGCCAGAAAGTGCTGGCAGTATCCAGGTACAGTACGATCGCTCGAAATGCTGTTTGCGGCACCTTCTTCACGTCGACCCCTTTGGCCTGCAGGCCAGTGACCAGCTTCGAAGCCATGGCATTGTCAAACTTCGCAAAGCTGGGGTTGGCCCGATTGGTACCGACATCCATCACGGCATCCACTGTCGCCGGATCGATCCCTGCGGTCCTGACATCGTCGGCCAGGCCGTTGACTGCAATCCGATAAAACACGAATCGTCGATAGGCAGTCTCGCGTTCTGTCGGAACTTTGGTTCGGGCAGCACAATCGTACCCCAGGGTGGTGATCGCGTCTCTCGTGACCACGTTAACCCACCCCTGCGGGCTCCGCAGATCCCTGGCCAGATCGGCAGCCAGTTTGGCAGGCGCGCGTTTCGCCGGGCAGGCAAGTTGCTGCGGCGTCCACACCGTAACCGGATCTGTGGCAGCGACCGAGCCTAAGGCGAGCAGAACAAGCAGAGTTCGGCGCATGGTTTCTCCCCAGATGCGATTTGCATCCCTGCATCGCAGACCTTGGCTGCTGCGGCTTGTAACGATGCGACCGAGCATGCGTTGGCGTCAGGAAATCATCGCCATCCCGCCGTTAACGTGCAGCGTCTGCCCGGTGACATACCCGGCCTCGCGGCTGGCGAGATAGGCCACGGCGGCGCCGATGTCCTCGCCCTCGCCCATCCGGCCCATCGGGATCCGGGCGTTGAGCGCGTCCTTCTGGCCATCGGGCAACACGTCGGTCATCGCGGTGCGGATAAAGCCGGGGGCGACGCAGTTGACCGTGATTCCGCGGCTCGCCACTTCCTGGCCGAGCGATTTGGACATGCCGACGAGGCCTGCCTTTGCCGCAGCATAGTTGACCTGCCCCGGATTGCCGGTGGCCCCCACCACGCTGGTGATGGTGATGATCCGCCCGTGGCGGGCCTTCATCATCGGCTTGCAGGCCGCGCGCATCAGCCGGAAAGCGGCTTCAAGGTTGACCTTGATCACCGCATCCCACTCCTCGTCCTTCATCCGTATGGCGAGGTTATCGCGGGTGATCCCGGCGTTGTTCACCAGAATGTCGATCTTGCCCAGCGTGTCGACCGTGGCAGGAACGAGGTGTTCGACCTGTTCGCTGTTCGACAGATCGCAAGTGATCTCGATATGATCGTGCCCATAGGTATCGTTCAGCTCCTCGCGGAACGCGCGCAGCTTGGCCGGATTAGTCCCCGAAAGCGCCAACCGCGCCCCTTGGCGCGCGAGCGCATGGCTGATCGCAGACCCAATCCCCCCGGCAGCGCCGGTTACGAGGGCGGTCATTCCGGTGAGGTCGAACAGGCGGTTTTCCATTGAGGTAGCTCCAAAAAAGGGGTTCACGCAAAGGCGCAAAGAATTGGAAGGCGCTAAGAATCTTTTTGCGAGCGGTGCTGATTGACCACCCTTCGTATCCCTTCCTTCATGGTCTCCCCCGCAAAATTCAAGACCAGTCCCAGGGGCTGCTTCATTAATCTCAGGTAAGTTAGCAACTGCCGGGGATGAGAGCGGCTCCCGAGGTCAACCGCCTTTAGTTCAAGCACAAGGCAATTCTCGACGAGAATGTCGATCTTAAAGGCGGCGTCGAACGTCTGACCATCGAATGTTACCGGCAAAATGACCTGTCGAGCCACCTGCAATCCACGTCGCTCGAGCCGACCGGCGAGAATTGATTCATACACGCTTTCAAAGAGGCCAGGGCCCAGTTCGC
The DNA here is from genome assembly GCA_964550775.1 of uncultured Novosphingobium sp. Lineage (GTDB taxonomy): Bacteria > Pseudomonadota > Alphaproteobacteria > Sphingomonadales > Sphingomonadaceae > Novosphingobium. Next base: position 15,607 of record CAZKAX010000028.1, read on the forward strand.
GATGGATCGCAATCGCTTCATCGATCACAATTCGTGTGAGTGCTTCGATGCGTTCCACCTCAGGTCCCTTTGCGCCTTCTTCCCTTTGCGCCTTTGCGTGAACCAAAAATCACAACCCCGCCAGCAGAGCCTCAATCTCAGCCATACCCACAACGCTGCTCACCGAAACGTCGCTGACACAGCGGCCGATCATGGGGCCGAGGACTTTGCCGCCGAGTTCAACAAAGCTGTCGACGCCAGCCGCCTGCATGGCGATCACGCTTTCGCGCCAGCGGACGCGGCCGCAGACTTGTTCTACCAGCAGGCGCTGCACTTCGGCGGGGTCCGTCACCACGCTGGCGGTGACGTTGGCGAACAGCGGCACGGTCAGCGCGCCCGGCGGGGTCTGGCCCAGCGCCTCGGCCATGGCATCGGCCGCGCCCTGCATCAGCGGGCAGTGGAACGGGGCGGAAACGGGCAGGAGGACGCCGCGTTTGATGCCATGGTCCTTGACCAGAGCAATCGCGCGTTCGATCGCGCCCTTGTGGCCGGAAAGCACGACCTGGCCCGGATCGTTGTCATTGGCGACGGTGCACACTTCACCGTCCGCTGCCGCATCGGCCAATGCCTGGGCCTTGTCGATATCCGCGCCGAGCAGAGCGCACATCGCGCCCACGCCCACCGGCACCGCCGCCTGCATCGCCTGCCCGCGCAGCTTGAGCAGGCGGGCGGTATCGGCCAGCGAAAAGGCCCCTGCCGCACACAGCGCGGTATATTCGCCCAGACTGTGCCCTGCGACGAAATCGGCCTTGGCGGCCAGCGAGATCCCGCCTTCCTGTTCCAGCACCCGCAGCACCGCGATGGCATTGGCCATGATCGCGGGCTGGGCATTTTCGGTGAGGGTCAGGGCGTCTTCGGGTCCGTCGCGCATGATCGCGGACAGCTTTTGCCCCAGCGCATCGTCCACTTCCTGAAACACCTCACGCGCGGCAGCGCTGGCTTCGGCCAGTTCAACCCCCATGCCGACTTTCTGGCTGCCCTGGCCGGGAAAAACGAATGCGCGCATGTCGATGACTCCTTCAATCCGCAATTTCCCCGCCCGCCAGCGGAAGGGGAGAGGAATGAGCCGCCTCTAAAAGCGGCTAGCCATTCCCCGCAAGCCCGAACGGCACGATCTTGTTGGCAATATCGTGCCCGATATCGGCACTGCCCAGATACGGGATGGCGTGGCGCTGGCACCAGTGGCGGGCGATTGCCTCTGGCCCGTGACCGAACGGCACATCGTTTTCCGGAACCGCGCTGACCCGGCCCAGCCGCAGCCCGGCCACTCCGCCCAGATGCGCGGTCAGGTGGAAGAACAGCCGGTCCACCGCATAGTGATACTCCGCCACTTCCTCTACCATCACCACATGGCCCGACAGGCCCGGCATCAGCGGGGTTCCGCACAGCATGGCCAGGGTCATCAGGTTGAAGGCGACGCGGGGATGGCCATCGTCATGGGGTTCCACGCCCGACCAGTCCCCCGCCAACCAAGCGAGTGTGCGCCGCACGGCCCCTTCCCCGCCCTCACGCCGGATGTCGGTGGGCATCGGTGCGTGGACCGGATGGCCGATCCGCGCGCGGTAGAGCCCGCCCAGCAGCATGCCACCGTCCGAATAGCCCAGAAACAGTTTGTCCTGTGCCGCATGATCAAACCGCGCAAGCGCATCCTGCACTACCCGCGCCGCGCCATAACCGCCGCGCGCATACCACACCGCATCGAAGGCGGGATCATTGGCGCATTCAACCAGCGCATCACAGCGCGCCGCATCGCTCCCCGCGAAATGGCCTTCGCTGAGGAAACATTGCGGGTGAAATTGCAGCTCCACACCGGGGAACTCTTCTGCCAGCGTCAGCACGCGCGCGGCGTCTTCGGCAGTCAGGTTGCGGGACGGGGCACAGATCGCGACGCGGGGCATAGGACTTCCTAACCCGGTTGCGCTGGCGCGCAAGGCCGCATACCGGAGACTTGATGAGCGAGCTGACGACACACCCCTGGTTCTTCTGCGGCATTGGCGGTTCGGGCATGCTGCCCCTCGCCCTGATCCTCAAGGGTCAGGGGGCAGAGGTTGCCGGGTCTGACCGCAGCCGCGATCAGGGCCGCACGCCGGAAAAGTTCGCCTGGCTGGAAAGCCTGGGCTTCACGCTCCACCCCCAGGACGGCAGCGGTATCCGCTCGGCCGATCAGGTGCTGGTTGCCAGCGCGGCGGTGGAAGACACCGTGCCGGAAATGGTTCGCGCCCGTGAACTGGGCTGCGCGCGGATGAGCCGGGCGGAACTGCTGGCAAAGCTGTTCAACGCCGACAACTGCGGGATCGCGATTGGCGGGACCAGCGGCAAAAGCACCGTTACCGGGATGACCGGCTGGATCATGACCCAGGCGGGCCGCGATCCAACGATCATGAACGGCGCGGTGATGAAGAACTTCGCCAGTGCCGACGCTCCCTTTGCCAGCGCGCGGATCGGCCAGGGCGGCGTGTTCGTGTCCGAAGTCGATGAAAGCGATGGTTCGATTGCGCTGTACCGGCCCAAGGTGGCGGTGCTGCTCAACGTCAGCCTCGATCACAAATCGATGGAAGAACTGCGCGAATTGTTCGGCGACTTCTTGGGGATTGCAGACATCTGTGCGGTCAATCTGGACGATGCAGAGGCGGCCGCGCTGATGCCTGATTCCACCCCGCACGTCACCTTTGCAGTAAACAATCCCGCCGCGCAGATCGGCGTGTTCGCGGACAGTATCAGCGAAGGCGCCTTCCACATCGCCGCCACGGTGATTGACCGCCGCGATGGCTATGCCCACCCCCTGGTGCTTGAGGTGCCGGGGCGGCACAACCTGTCCAACGCGCTCGCCGCGATTGCCGCCGCCAATGCTGCCGGGGTGCCGGTGCGCGACTGTGTCGATGCGCTGTCCAGCTATGCCGGGCTGGCGCGCCGCTTCGACGTGATCGGAACCAGTGCGTCGGGCGTGACCGTGATCGACGATTTCGGCCACAACCCGGAAAAGTGCGCGGCGACGCTGGCCACGCTCAAGGCCAACCCGGGCCGCGTGATCGCGTTCTTCCAGCCCCACGGCTATGGTCCGCTGCGCCAGATGGGCCACGAACTGGCCGAAGTCTTCGCGCGCCTGCTCGGCCCGGACGACATCACAATCCTGTGCGATCCGGTCTATTTCGGCGGCACGGTGGACCGCAGCGAAGGCAGCGAACGGATCATCAAGCTGATCGCCGAAGCAGGCGGGCGGGCCGAATATGTCCCCTTGCGCGAAGTCTGCGCCGATCGGATCGTCCAGATTGCCCGGCCGGGGGACCGGATCGTGGTGATGGGCGCGCGCGACGATACGCTCACCCAGTTCGCCCGCGATTTGCTGGCACGGCTCAACTGAGCCTTGCATTTGCGTGAGGATAGGTTAAGGGCCGCCGCTTCCGGGTAACCGGGAAACGAAGAAAGCCGGAGGGGCCCCGCAATCGTGCGGATCAGCCAGCGATCGGTTAGATAGATAAAGGAAGCTGCCGTGGCTCTATATGAGCACGTGTTCCTGGCTCGCCAGGATCTCAGCCAGGCGCAAGTTGATGCGCTGGCCGCCACCGCGACGGAAATCGTCGAAGCCAACAATGGCAAGGTGACCAAGACCGAGACCTGGGGTCTCAAGAACCTGGCATACAAGATCAAGCGCAACCGCAAGGCGCACTTTGTCATGCTCAACATCGAAGCCCCCGCCGGCACCGTTGCCGAGCTGGAGCGTCAGACCGCGATCAACGAAGACGTGATCCGCTGGCTGACCGTGCGCGTTGACGAGCATGAAGCCGGCCCGTCGGTGCAGATGCGCAAGCAGGACCGCGAGCGCACCAAGCGCCGCGAACGCGAGGAGTTCTAAGAGATGGCCCGCGCATTTTTCCGCCGCCGCAAGAGCTGCCCCTTCTCGGGCAAGAACGCTCCCAAGATCGATTACAAGGACACGCGCCTGCTTCAGAACTACATGTCTGAACGTGGCAAGATCGTGCCGAGCCGGATCACCGCCGTTTCTGCGAAGAAGCAGCGCGAACTGGGCCAGGCGATCAAGCGTGCCCGCCACCTGGGCCTGCTGCCCTACCTCGTCAAGTAAGGGAGAGACGACATGCAAATCATCCTCCTCGAACGGATCGAGAAGCTGGGCACCATCGGCGATGTCGTGACCGTCAAGGACGGCTACGCCCGCAACTTCCTGCTGCCCAACAAGAAGGCGCTGCGCGCCAACGAAGCCAACCGCAAGGTGTTCGAAGCCAACCGCTCGAAGATCGAAGCCGACAACGCCGCTCGCCGCGGTGAAGCCGAAGCCCATTCGGCGAACGTCGAAGGCAAGTCGGTGGTGCTGATCCGCGCCTCGTCGAACGCCGGCCACCTTTATGGTTCGGTTTCGGTGCGTGACATCGTGGACGCGCTCAACGCTGACGGCGCCAACCTGTCGAAGGCGATGATCGTGCTGGAACGCCCGATCAAGACCATCGGCGTGTTCGACGTCAAGGTTGCGCTGCACCCCGAAGTCGTCGTGACCGTCAAGGTCAACGTCGCCCGCTCGCCCGACGAAGCCGAGCAGCAAGCTCAGGGCGTCGACGTGATCGCCGCGATGTTCGATGATGAAGCCGCTGCTGCTGCCGCGACTGACTTCGAAGCCGGCAATGGCGAAGAAATGGAAGTGGAAGCCCCGGCTGACGCTCCGGCCGAAGAAGCCGACGAAGCATAAGCTTCCGGCCTTTCAGCCAAACGATCAGGGGGTGCTTCGGCGCCCCCTTTTCGTTTGGGCTGCTTGTTCCTCTCCATTTTTGGCGAATGCCACAAATGGGGAGGTGGCATTTGCGCAGCAAATGACGGAGGGGCTTCTGCCCTTGCAACATTACCCCTCCGTCAGCCGCCTTCGGCGTCTGCCACCTCCCCATTTGCACTGCGTGAAAATGGGAAGGACCTGCTGACCTTTTGGCTTGTGAAAGCCACATTCTTCCGCGTCATTGAAATTTCACGCTAGTTAGTCTATCGACCCGCGATGGAAAGAACAGAAAACGTCATTGCGGAATTGGTCCGCATCTATGAAACCGCCGTCTCCACCCTGCGCAGCGACATCGCCGCATTTGCCGCAGACGGTACCATCCCACCCCCCAGCCGCCGCGCGAACCGTGAATGGTGCTACCCCGAAGTGCGGGTCCACTACCATGGCGAAGAGACCCGCCCGGACCTCGCCCGCGCGTTTGGCCGCCTGGGCCAGCCCGGCACTTTTGCCACCACGGTCACCCGCCCGGCGCTGTTCGCCGATTACCTGACCGAGCAGCTTTGTCTGCTGGAAGATGACTATGCGATCGAGATCGAGGTTGGTCCTTCGGCTCAGGAAATCCCGTTTCCCTATGTGATCGACGCCAGCAGCGGGCTCGGCACGGTCAGCCCGCTGGAACTGTCGCGCCACTTCCCGGCCACCGAATTGGCCAAGATCGGCGATGAGCTGGCCGACGGGATCGAAGTGCCCGATGCAGACGAAGCTAACCCGCTCGCCCTGTTCGACGGTCTGCGCACCGATTTCAGCCTGGCCCGTCTGGCTCACTATACCGGCACCGCTCCAGAACATTTTCAGCGCTTCATCCTGTTCACCAATTACCACCGCTATGTCGATGAATTCGTGGACTGGGCGGCCCAGCAACTGGGCAAGGATGACTATACCCTGCTGTCCGGCGCGGGCGGGCTGCTGGTAGAGCAGCCGACCGCGAATGCGCGCTCGATCCTGTCAGACACGGCCTGGCGGCGGCACCAGATGCCGGCCTATCACCTGTGCCGTCCGGATCGTTCGGGGATCACTCTGGTCAACATCGGGGTCGGCCCCAGCAATGCCAAGACGATCTGCGATCACCTGGCCGTGCTGCGGCCCGAGGCTTGGCTGATGATCGGCCACTGCGGCGGCTTGCGCGATACGCAGAAGATCGGGGACTATGTGCTGGCCCACGCCTATCTGCGTGACGATCACGTGCTCGATGCTGTGCTGCCGCCGGAAATCCCGATTCCGGCAATCGGCGAGGTTCAGATCGCGCTCGCCCGCGCGGCCGAAATGGTTAGCGGCGATGCCGGAGCGAACCTGAAAAAGCGGATGCGCACCGGCACCGTCGCCACCACCGATGATCGCAACTGGGAACTGCGCTATACCCATTCAGCCCAGCGCCTCAGCCTCAGCCGCGCGATCGGGATCGACATGGAAAGCGCCACCATCGCCGCGCAGGGTTATCGCTTCCGCGTGCCCTATGGCACCCTGCTGTGCGTGTCGGACAAGCCGCTGCATGGTGAGCTCAAGTTGCCCGGACAGGCCAACCGATTCTACGAAGAAGCTATCGCCGCCCACCTGCTGATCGGCACCACCACCTGCGACCTGCTGCGCGCCGAAGGAGCCCGCCTGCACAGCCGCAAACTGCGCGCGTTCAAGGAACCGCCGTTCCGGTGATGCGGCAGGGGCGCGCGTTCCTGGCCAAGGTCTTGAACCGATCGCCATCCGCCTCTCGCACGGTGATGGTGGCATGGCCGGTTTTGGACAGTTTCCAGTCCTCCACCCGGCCGCTGCGTCCCTTGTGTGTCCCGGCGATCACTTCGCAGTGATCGCCGTTCCGCACTTCATCCGACGGGGTCACCATCCGGGCTTTTGCCCTTTGTTCTGCTGGTCGAGCCACTTCTTGAGCGGCGCGAAGTAGGCCATCATCGCTTTGCCGCTGATTTCACGGCTGCCGGTAAAGGCCTGCAGTGCATCAGGCCAAGGCTTGCTCGCACCCATTTCCAGCATGGCGTTGAAGTTCTTGCCCACGGTCTTGTTGCCATAGAAGCTGCAACGGTGCAGCGGGCCCTTCCAGCCGGCCTGTTTGCAGGCGGCTTCGTAGAACTGGAACTGCAGGATCCGCGCCAGGAAATAGCGGGTATAGGGCACCACCGCCGGGATGTGATACTTCGCCCCCGGATCAAAGGAATCCGCGCCGCGCGGGCCCGGGGGAATGATCCCCTGGTACTTCAGCCGCATATCGGTCCAGGCCTGGCCATAGTTTTCGGGCTTCACTTCACCCGCGAAGACCTGCCAGCGCCAACGGTCGATCAGCAGGCCGAACGGCAGGAAAGCCACCTTGTCCATCGCCTGACGCAGCAGCAGCCCGGTGTCCTTGTCCGCACTGGGCACCTTGGCCGGATCGAGCAGGCCGATCTGCACCAGATACTGCGGAGTAATCGACAGCGCGATGGTATCGCCGATTGCTTCGTGGAACCCGTCGTTCGCACCGTCGAGGTAATAGGTCGGCTGCTTGTTGTAGGCGCGCTGGTAGAAGTTGTGGCCCAGTTCGTGGTGGATCGTGGTGAAATCGTCGCCGTTCACCTTGATGCACATCTTGATCCGCAGATCCTCTACATTGTCGATGTCCCAGGCCGAAGCATGGCACACCACTTCGCGGTCTTTGGGCTTCACGAACTGCGAGCGTTCCCAGAAGGTCTTGGGCAGCGGCGCGAAGCCAAGCGAGGTGAAGAACCCTTCCCCGCCCTGCACCATCTTGATCGGGTCATAACCCTTGGCGGTCAGCAGTTCGGTGGTGTCAAAGCCCACATCGCCCGCACCCGGAGGTGCCACCAGGTCATAGATATTGCCCCATTCCTGCGCCCACATGTTACCCAGCAGGTCGGCGCGGATCGGGCCGGTCTTGGCCTGCACCTTGTCACCATACTTTTGGTTGAGCTTCATCCGGACATAGGTGTGCAGCGAATCGTACAGCGGCTTGACCTCGGCCCACAGCTTTTCGGTCAGTGCGGCAAACTGTTCGGGCGGCATGTCATAGTTGGAACGCCACAGCGCCCCGGTATCGGCATAGCCCAGTTCCTGCGCACCCTTGTTCGCGGCAGCCACCAGCTTGGCGTAATCGCCCTTCATCGGCTTGCCGACGTTGTCATGCCAGCTGAGCCACATTTCCTTGAGCTCGTCCGGATTGCGGTTGGTGCCCATTTCGGCTTCGATGTCGCTGCCGTTGATCGGCGCCCCGCGCAGCGTGCCCTTGCCCTTGCCATAGACGCCCTGCAGCTTGGCATTCAGCGTTGCCACTTCCTCTGCCGCGCCCGGCGCGGTCGAAGCGGGCAGCACGATCAGGGTGCGCATCCGGTTGAGCTTGCGGGTGGTGTCATAATCCAGCCCCGGCACGCCGGCGTGCTTGGCCGCCTCGATCGCGGTCCGGACGTTGAATTCGGTCGCCGCGGCACCGGCCCGCGCGGTCAGCGCTTCGGTGTCCTGGTTGATATAGGTTTGATAGACCCATTCCGCCTGCCCGCCTTCCACGCCCAGCTTGAACAGATCAGCCTCAGCCTTGGCGACGAAATCCTTGGCTGCCTGCTGCGGCGATGCGCTTTCGGCAAAGGCCGGAACGGCGGAAAGCGCCGTGGCCAGCGCGGCGAGTGAAACCAGTCTTTTCATCAGCTTGTCCCCTTGGGAATTCCCGGACCCGAAAGTCGCTGGGGCAAGGCTGGAACCGGCGCGGTCCAGCGTCAAGCCATGATCGGCAGATGGCGTTCGTCGATCAGGAAATCACGGATCGCCAGGCCCAGATCGGGCTTGGCCACGCAGCTCATATGGGTTCCGGGGACGACCACCTGGACCGCATTGGGCAAGGTCCGGGTCAGCGCCGCAGGATCGCCGTTGTCGCGATCCTGATCGCCGTTGACCACCAGCGTCGGCATTGTCAGCGCTGAAAGCGCTTCGGGCGGCGTATCGGCAAAGGTCTGCAACAACAGCCGCGCAGCAATCCGGTCCACCTTCATGGTCTTCATGAAGGACACCGCCGGAAAGGCGGGATCGCCATGCTTCACGCTGTCAAACCGGTCGATCGCATCGATGAAAAAGGCCCCGCGCCCGGTCCATCCGGCCAGACCTTCCAGCCCCATGCCCCCCAGCACCAGCCGCGCTGGCTCAAGCCCGCCAATCACCCCGCGCACCGAAGTGCGCGCGCCCAGCGAAAAGCCGCACAGGTCATAGTCCTGCAGATCCAGCTGCGCGACCAGCGCGGCCAGATCCAGCGCCAGTACGTCATCGGGATAGGCCGCCGGATCGTGCGGCGCAGCGCTGGCACCATGGCCGCGCAGGTCCGGCATGATTACATCGAACCCGGCCTCGGCAATCAACGCGGCGTGGCCCCATTTTATCCAGTTCATCTCTGCACTGGAAAACAGCCCGTGAAGCAGGATCACCGGACGGCCAGTGCCCATGCGGTGCACGGCCAGCGGCGCGCCGTCAAAGCCGGGGACCATGGCGATCATCACGTCCACGCCGCTTACCCCTTCTTCAGGTGCCGCCGCCCGAGCAGCTCTGCGATCTGCACCGCGTTGAGCGCCGCGCCCTTGCGCAGGTTGTCGGAAACGCACCACAGGGTCAGCCCGCTGTCCACGGTGGGGTCTTCGCGCACGCGGCTGACATAAGTCGCACCATCGCCCACGCATTCGACCGGGGTGACGTATCCGCCGTCCTCGCGCTTGTCGATCAGCATCACGCCGGGTGCTTCGCGCAGCAAGTCCTGGGCCTGTTCGGCGCTCAGTTCGTCCTCGAACTCGATATTGATCGCCTCGCTGTGGCCGACGAACACCGGCACCCGCACGCAGGTGGCGGTAACCCTGATCTTGGGATCGAGGATCTTCTTCGTTTCGACCACCATCTTCCATTCTTCCTTGGTCGATCCATCGTCCAGGAAGTTATCGATATGCGGGATCACGTTGAAGGCGATCTGCTTGGTAAACTTGGTCGGCACAGCCGGATCGCCAACGAAGATGTTGCGGCTCTGCTCGAACAGTTCGTCCATGCCCTGCTTGCCCGCGCCCGAAACCGATTGATAGGTCGAAACCACCACGCGCTTGATCCGCGCGGCATCATGCAGCGGCTTCAGCACCACCACCATCTGTGCGGTCGAACAGTTGGGGTTGGCGATGATGTTCTTCGCCTTGTACCCATCGATCGCATCAGGGTTCACTTCGGGTACGACCAGCGGCACGTCCGGGTCCATCCGGTAGAGCGAGCTGTTGTCGATCACCACGCAGCCCGCCGCAGCAGCCTTGGGCGCATAGGTTGCCGCGACGTCCGATCCGGCGGCAAACAGTGCCATGTCCCACCCGGCAAAATCGAAATGTTCGATATTGCGGACCTTGAGCATCCGCCCGGTTTCGCCAAATTCGATCTCGTCCCCTTGCGAGCGGGCCGAGGCCACGGCGGCCAGTTCTTCGATCGGGAATTCGCGTTCCGCCAGCACGTTGAGCATTTCGCGCCCGACATTGCCGGTCGCGCCGACCACTACTACCCGATAACCCATGTTCCAGCCTCCGCTTGCTACTGCGCGCCCTAGCCGTTCAGACCCGCCAGCGGAAGCGGCCTGTTAGGCGATAGGCATAAAGCACGTCTTCTTCGCGCGTGCCGGACCCGATATTGTGGATCACCAGGGGATTGCCATTGGCGGCCAGCCGGTCGGACAGGATCCCGGTGTGCGGCAGGCGGTTGTCGATCAGCATGGTGAACAGGTCCCCGGGGTGCCAATCAGCGGCCCGCGCCGGGATCGGCAAACGCGCCGCCGCGCGGGTCCAGAAGGTTTCGAGATTGGGCACCCGGCGATGATCGATGTTGGCATCGGGTCGGGACAGCCCCCAGCGGCGCGGATAGGCGGCAAAATGCCCGGCCATGTCGCGGTGCACTTCCTGTTGCAGATCGATCCCCAGTGCATCGCGATAGGCGCGGATCACTACATCGGTGCAGACCCCTTTGGCCCGGTCGACATCGCCGCCCGGATAGGCCAGCGCCGAATAGGCGGGGTCATAGGCCAGGGTCACCCCCACCTGCTGCCGCGCCGCCGTGATCAGGCGGCGGGCAGCGGGGGTTGACACGCGCGGCTCTGCCATAGCACGCGAACAGCCAAGCAGCGCGGCCGCCGCTGCCCCGCCCAGCACCGCACGGCGACTCAGCGCGGCGGCGTTACCCCGTGGCGTTCGAGAAAGGCAAAGATCGATTCCCACAGATGTCTCCCAACCTTGGGGCCGGAAACGCGGTGGGTGTAGCCCGGATAGAGCATCATTTCGAACGGCACCGCCTCTGCCTGCATCTTGGCAATCAGGGCAGAGCTGTTTTCGAACACCACGTTGTCATCGGCCATCCCGTGGATGATGAGCAAGGGATCCTTGACCCTGGCTGAATCGGTCAGCGCGCTGCTTTTGGCATAGGCTGCGGCATCGGCCTGCGGAGTGCCCATGTAGCGTTCGGTGTAATGGGTGTCGTAAAGCTCCCACTTGGTCACCGGCGCTCCGGCGATCCCCGCCGCATAGAGCCCCTGATCGGCCTGCAGCATCTTCAGCGTCATGTAACCGCCATAGGACCAGCCATAGGTCGCGATCTTGTCCGGATCGACGAATGGCAGGCTTTTCAGATAGAGCGCCCCGGCCTTCTGGTCCTCCACCTCTACCCCGCCCATCGCGCGATAGAGCGCTGAGGCAAAGGCCACGCCGCGGTTCTCGCTGCCGCGGTTGTCGATCTCGAAATAGATGTACCCCTTGTCGACCAGTGCCTGTTCCAGCGCCCCGGTCCATACCCGCGCAACCTTTTGCGAGGTGGGTCCGCCGTAGTGTTCAAAGAACACCGGATAGCGCTTGCCCGGCTCCATCGCCGGGGTAATCATTTTCCAATGCAGTTCGGTCCCGTCCGAAGCCTTGATTGACCCGAACTGCGGGGCGCGGTGACTGGCTAGATAAGGGTAATAGGGATGCTTTGGATCCAGCCGGTTTTCCTCCACCCAGGCCAGGCGCTTGCCCGAACCATCGGCGATATAGGTCTGCGGCGGCTGCGCGGGGCTTGACCGGGTGACCAGCAGGGTCTGCCCGGCCTTGTCCATGCTGGCGGCATGGTTCCACCCGCCCTCACCCAGCGCGCGTTCGCTGCCCGGCTTGTTCAGGTCCACGCTGTAAAGCTGCATTGCCAGCGGATCGTCGCGGTTACCCAGGAAGAACGCCTTGCCCTTCGCCTCGTCCACCCCGACCAGTTTGGAGACGACCCACGGCCCCTTGGTGAGCTGGGTCCACTGCCCCTGCCGGAAGCGCCAGAGATGCCCGAAGCCGTCGCGCTCCGACCACCAGATCAGGCTGCCATCCTTGAGGAAGCGGTAGCTATCGCTCAGGTTGACCCAGCTTTTCGGAGCCGCATTCTCGCTGAACAGCACCTTCGCCGCGCCGGTGGCGGGATCGACAGCCAGCATGTCCAGCCGGGTCTGCGCGCGGTTCTGGCGCTGGACGTAGAGCATTTTGCCGTCCGGTGCCCAATCGACCCGGGCGAGGTAGATGTCCTTGTCTGGCCCCAGATCGACCTCGACCCGCTGCGCCCCATCGGGCTGCATCACGTGGAGCGACACGAGCGAATTGGGCGATCCGGCCACCGGATAGCGTTGCTGGAAAGTCCGGGTTCCCTCTGCCCCGATCGCCGCGCGGGTGACCACGCCGACCGGCGCATCATCAAACCGCTGCACCGCGATCCGGCTGTCATTGGGGGCCCACCAGTAACCGGTGAAGCGGGCCATTTCCTCCTGCGCGACGAATTCCGCCTCGCCCCAATGGACCGTCTCGCTCTTGTCCTCGGGCGTGACTGGTGCGGGCGCTGCGCCCAGCTTGCCCGCCCACAGCCGCCGGTCACGCACGAACGAGACGTAGCCGCCTTTGGGGCTGAGCGCGGGATTCAGTTCGTCCGCGCTGCTGTCGGTCAGTTTGCGCACTGTGCCGTCCAGCCCGGCCAGGAACAGGTCACCATCCAGCGGCACCAGGATCGCCTTGCCATCCGCCGCCCATTCGTAGCCGACGATCCCTTTCAGATCCCCGATCCGCTGGCGTTCACGCTGCATCTTTTCCGCTTCGGACAGTTCCTTGCCCGAACCGAGCTTGAGGCTGTCGACCAGCATCGACCATTTGCCGCTGTTCCGGTCAAACCCCCACAGGTCATACCGCTCACGGTCATCCGGGCGGTTGCGCAGCAGGGTCAGGTAACGGCCGTCGGGCGAAAGCTTTACCCCGCGCGGAACCGGGCCGTTGAGGCTGGGGCTGGCGAAAACGCGTTCAAGCGTCAGCACGCTTTGCGCCGCATCAGGCACTGCCGCGGCCCCGCTCACTTTGGCATCCTCTGCATGAAGCGCGGGCGAGAGGGCGAGCAAGGGGAGAAGCAGGGCGTGGCGCAGGTGCATGGCAAGATGGTGATCCCGAACAGAAAAGGGCGCCCCGACCGATGCCGGGACGCCCCTTCTTAATTCACTCAACGCGAAGCGCTAGGCGCTTATGCGTCGTTACGCACGTCGCGGCGTTCGGCGATGCGCGCGCGCTTGCCGGTGCGACCGCGCAGGTAATAGAGCTTCGCACGACGGACCACGCCGCGGCGGACCACGGTGATGCTGTCGATATTGGGCGAGTAGAGCGGGAACACGCGTTCCACACCTTCACCAAAGCTCATCTTGCGCACGGTGAAGTTGCTGCCGATGCCCTTGTTGGCACGGGCGATGCACACGCCTTCATAGGCCTGAACGCGGGTGCGTTCGCCTTCGATCACCTTCACGCCAACGCGGACGGTGTCACCGGGGCGGAATTCCGGGATAGTCTTTTCGCCAGAGGTCGCCTTGGCGATTTCTTCGGCTTCGATCTGCTGGATCAGGTTCATGAACCCTTTTCCCTCTTCTGTTGCCGCGCGCCAGAGGCAGACTGGACCCGAGCGTCCTCATGACGCTCCCAAAGATCCGGCCTGCGTAACCGTGTATCGATCTCGGACTGTGACTTGCGCCAAGCCGCGATCTTCGCATGATCCCCCGATCGCAGCACTTCGGGGATCGTGCGCCCTTCCCATTCCTGGGGTCGGGTATAGTGCGGGTATTCAAGGAGGCCGTTCTCGAACGATTCCTCGGTCCCGCTGGAAGGGGCGCCCATTACGCCGGGAAGCAGGCGAATGCAAGCATCTAACAGCATGATCGCCGCAGGCTCTCCGCCGGACAGAACAATGTCGCCCACCGACACTTCCTCTACCTGCCGACCGTCAAAAATTCGTTCATCGAAACCTTCGAACCGCCCGCACAGCACGATCACCCCCGGCCCCGCCGCCAGCTCGCGCACACGGGCCTGGGTGAGCGGACGCCCACGCGGGGTCATGGCGAGGATCGGCGCATCGGGATTGCCCGCCCGAGCATAATCGATCGCCTTGGCCAGCACATCCACCCGCAGCACCATCCCCGCCCCGCCGCCAGCCGGCGTATCATCAACGGTCTTGTGCTTGTCGATCGCAAAATCGCGGATCTGGACAGCATCAAGCGCCCACTTCCCCTCCTCCCGCGCGCGGTTCGCGAGGCTGAACCCCAGCGGGCCGGGAAACATTTCCGGGTAGAGGGTGAGGACGGTGGCGTGGAAGGTCATAGCTTGAGCCAGACATAAAAAACCGAGCCCACGCTGGCTATCAGCGCCATACGGCGACAAAATTGCAAGAAGTCGTTCGCCATGGCATATCCAATTACGTCATTACTCATCGTGTTTTTTCTGGCTGCTTCCGCAAGAAGGCGGGCTTGCCTCCGATGCTCAAACCGGATCGCGACAATTGGCATGGTCGAAAGGACGACCCCCGTCACTCCAGCAACGAAAACCGCTGGAACCGCAGGAGCGAACGCTCTGGCGATTGCCGCCGCACCAATGATGCATGCAGCAATCACCGCACCGAAGGCTGCCACCACTCCAAAAATAAGCAAAAAGAACAAAAAGAACTTCATCGCGCCGACCAACCTCATCAAACCGTCCAATTCTCAACCTTGAGCCCCGCCACATCGGCAAAGTCGGCCTCATTGCTGGTCACCACCGTCGCGCCAATGCTCAGCGCATGGGCTGCCAGCAGCCGGTCGAAGCGCGCACGTTTGAACGGAAGCTGCGCATAGGCTTTGGCTGCTGGCTGATCGAACGGCACCAACGGTACGACAGCGATAAACGCATCGAGCAGGTCCTGCGAGGGTGGCTTTCCAACGTAGGTCCCATAAGCCACTTCGGCATAGCTGATCGCTGAAATCGCGATCTCGCCCGGCTCACAGGCCATCATGCGCTCGCGCAGTACCGGATGGCTGCCGTCCATCGCGTAGACAGCGATGTTTGCGTCGATCAGGTATCGGATGTGGTCTCTCCCGCCGCCTTCCGTGCAGCTTCACGCGCTGCGATGGTGCTGGGCCGTTCATCGAAATCCCGGCGCGGTGCCAGCTTCAATCCGGGCGCCTTGCCCCAGAACCCGCTGATGTCGAGCCCGCGCTTCACCGGCACAGGTTTGCGCAGCACGATTGCCCCGTCAGGCTGAACTTCCAGTTGCAGTTCCATCCCAGCCTCCAAGCCCAATTCCTTGGGCATCCGCACTGCCATCGAGTTGCCAGATTTGAACACCTTGCCGCGCAGCACCTTGGGGGCCGGGGCAAGCCCCTTGTCCGCAGCGGCGGCTCCGGTAAGGTCAAAGCTGTGCCGCATGTCACGGACCTGATCGGGTTCGGGCGTGTTCATCAAAGCCTCCGTATATACGTGTTGTATATACAAACCAGAGGTACTGTCAATTGCGCCTGCCAGCCATTGCCTCCATTCTGGCCCTGTCCCTCACCACCCCCGCTCTGGCCGAGGAGATCGGCGAATGCCGGTTTGACCGAGATGCGCTGACCTTCGCCGGGACATCGCTGGAACAAGCCACCTGCCTGCTGCGCAAGGTCAAGCTGCTGGGAGAGAAAGAGGCGCAGCCCCTGCCGCCGGTGATAGCCCGCCTGATGGCCGAGGGCGGCGCGCCCTCTACGGCGATGATGGAAGCCGCGCTCGCGGCCTTTCCGCAGCCCTATCAGGACTATGCCCGGCTCCACGCCAATGATCCGGCCAGCAAGACCGAGGCCGGGTTACCCGCGCTGTATTTCGTGATCCACGACACCAGCGATCCCTTTTACAAGACCGATCCCTTCCCGAAAGACATCGACAACGACCTCAGGGTCAACAGCTTTACCAGTTACATGGACCAGACCTTCGGTTCGGCCCCGGTGGCGCACATTTTCCTGAACCGCGTCGGGCAGATCTGGGCCGGACATGATTTTCAGGAACCCTGGCGCGCGACCAAGCTGGAAAGCCGGGTGGTCGGCGTGCCCGCGCGGGGGCGGTTCGTGCATATCGAAACGGTTCAGCCGCGCCGGTTCCTGCCGGGCGCCACCAATCGCGGGCAGACCGAGGGACCCAAACCCGGTTTCAGCAAGGCCCAATACCGCATGCTCGCCGCACTATACGTCTATGCCAGTGCGCGGGCCGGGCGCTGGCTGATCCCGGGCTTCCACGCCACGGTCGATGCCGGAATTCCCGATGCCCACGACGATCCGCAGAATTTCGAGCTGAAGCAGTTCGCGGCGGAACTGGAGAAGCTGCTAAAGGCCTAATCGAACGTCCGAGCAGAGGGCGCAGCGGGGGCCTTTCGCTTGCCGATCCACAGCGCCACGGGCACACCAACCAGAACCGCCATGACCAGCGCCAGCAGCAGCAGGGCAATAGTCGGCACAACCGGCCCGACCCCGCCATCGTTGCCGCGCAGCACCGAGATGATCGGCAAGATCACCGGCGCCAGCCCTGCACCTGCGGCTGCCAGCGCAGTACGTTGAACAAGCGCCCAATCAGGCCTTCGCATTGCCAACAAGCCCGCCAGCGCAGCCGCAACAGCCGCCGGAACCGCGCCAAGAAACACCAATGCCAGCAATAGCGCCATGTCATACTCCAACAACTGCGGCCCGATCCAGGTTTACGGGATGGCAAACATACGGTGATACAAACCGCTGCCATGAGCTGGTACAACATCATGAGCCGGGGGTGGATAGAGGAAAGTAGCCGCGAGCCCGATGGGGCCGCGGCCGACGTCTTGTTCCGCCCGCTGGTAATCGTGCTGGTTGTGGCGGTCGGCGTGATACTGCTGCATGCCGGGGCTGTGATGCTGGGCCTGACTTCGTGGCTGGGTTATCGCCGGGTCGAGGTTGAAAATTCACCGCGGGTCGCGCTGAGTGGCGGCCAGACCTGGAACGGCAACAACAACCAGGCGGATGCCAGAGACCTGGGGCTGGGCCTGCCAATGTTTGCCCTGTCCGGACAGTCTTTGCTGGTCAGCTATGATATTGCGGCCAACAACCACAGCCCCGCGCCGATCAAGGCCATCATCCATGTGAACTGCCTGTGCGGACACGAAAACTGGCATGACATTGCGATCACCGGACCGGGCACAGGAATATTAGAGATCCCGGTTACCGATCAGGATTTCTATCATATCTGGATATCGCAATCGTCTGCCGCTGATGGTTCAACCAGTGAGGCGAGCTACTGGTTTGGGGTGCGCGGAGCCAAATAGCCGCGGCTATTCGCAATAGGCAGCTGAAATCACCAGCCGCAATCCATCCCATTCAGGTACGGCATCGGCTCGCATCGGCACCATGAAGCGGGCGCCGCGCTTGCCATCAATACCAGGTCGTTCGATTTCGAGCACATCACCAGCCCCGAAGTTCTCAACCGCAATGCAGGTGCCCAGGGTTTCGCCCATATCCGACACAGCGGGCAGGCCAATCAGGTCGGTGTAATAGTATTCACCCTCTTCCAGCGCCGGCAGGCTCGCGCGCGGGACGGTTAGCGCTGTGCCGCGCATGCGTTCAGCCGCTGTGCGGTCTGCGATTTCAGCGAACCGGGCAATCGCTCCGCCTTTGCCATCATCGCGCAGTTTGGTCAGGGTAAGGGCTGAATCGTTGAAGGCGCGGAACCGCTTGAGCGATTCCACGCCTTCACCGAACAGCTTCAGCCGAACCTCGCCCGCCACCCCGTGCGCGCCGGCAATGGCGGCCATGGTGACGGGGCGGTCAGTGGCCAAGACTTAGCCTTCAGCCTGTTCTTCGCTGGCTTCGGCAGCCGGAGCTTCCTCGGCAGCAGCTTCTTCAGCCACAGGGGCTTCAGGAGCGGCTTCTTCAGCAGCAGCTTCTTCTGCAACCGGAGCTTCTTCAACGGCCGGAGCATTGGCAGCGGCCTCAGCCGCGGCGGCGGCTTCCTTGGCAGCTTCTTCAGCTTCGGCAGCCTTGGTGGCCTTGTCTTCAGCGCGTTCCTTGGCCTTCTTGCCGGGTTCGCCCTTGCTGGGGTTCAGGGTCGCAGCGCGTTCCTTGATCCCGGCCTTGTCGAGCATGCGCGCGACGCGGTCGGTCGGCTGCGCGCCAACGCCCAGCCAGTAACGCACGCGGTCTTCGACCAGGCGCACGCGGTTGGCATCGTCCTTGGCCAGCAGCGGGTTATAGGTGCCGACCTGTTCCAGATACTTGCCGTCGCGCGGAGCACGGCTGTTGGAAACGACCACTTTGTAATACGGGCGCTTCTTGGAACCGCCGCGCGACAGACGCATGGAAACAGACATTTGAACTACCTTTCTATCAAACCGGATTAACTGAGAATCACTTCTTTTTCATCAAATCGCCGAAATTACCGGGCAGCGAACCGCCACCCAGACCGGGCAGTCCGCCGCCCTGCTGGGGCAAGCCGGGCATGGCGGCGCCAAGGCCGCCCTTGCCGAACAGCTTGGCCAGACCGCCCAGTCCGCCCATCTTCTTGATCTGCTTCATCGCGCGCTCCATTTCCTGGTGCATCTTGA
>CAZKAX010000029.1:0-34159 GCA_964550775.1 uncultured Novosphingobium sp.
AATCGTGCGCCACCCCGCCCGCAAGCTGGCCCACGGCCTGCATCTTGGTGGCCTGGGCGACCTGGCGCTTGAGCCGGGTTTCCTCTGTACTGTCGGTCAGGCCGAGCAGGACCGCCGCTTCGCCCAGCCCGCGCACGCCCGCAAGGCTGAGCGAAACCGGGTCTTCCGGCTGGTGCTTAAGGCGCACCGCGATGTCGCCGGTGGCGGCGGGACCCTGCGCAAACCGGCGGATCGCGTCGGACAGCGGGCCCTTGTCTTCCTGTACCACCAGATCGGTGGGATAGGTTGGCGCACCCTGATCCTCACGCCCCGCGGCGCGCAGGAAGGCGGGGTTGGCGAACAGCAGCCGCCCGTCACGATCGGCCATGGCGAGCCCGAGCGGAAGCTGGCCGAGCAAAGCCTCAAGATGCGGAACGGTGGCGCCTCCGCCCTCTCCGCCCGCACCGGTGCCCAGACCCACGCCTTGATCGACCAGCAGCATCAGGCTGGGCGCATTGGCATAGTCCGGCGCGCCCGCATCGGGATCGGTGACGGGCAGGTAATACATCGTCAGCGGCGCACCGCGCTTGCCTTCGCGGGCCCAGCTGATCCGGTCGCGCTCATCCTGCTGGAGCAGCGCGGTGAACGGTTTACCGGTCAGCAGCATGGACCCGTCGCCCGTGGCGCGCTGGGCAAAGCCGGCGCTGTGGGCGCGCAGGGTGCCATCGGGATCGACAATCGCGGCGGCAATCCCGGCCTGGCTCAGCGCGCGGCCCAGCTTGCCGTCAAGGTGCGGGACCAGCGCCGCCACCAGATCGGGATCGACCAGCGGCGCGAAAGTCCAGACCAGATAGTCATCCCCGCGCCCCGCGCGCAGGGCGGCGGCTTTCCAGCGTTCGCCCTGACTTTCAATCACATCGGCCGTGGCCGCACCATCGCGCCAGGCCGCGCGGCCCGCCTTGGCGAGGCGATCGAGCGACGCGGCATCGACCGGCAGGCGCGGCGGGGCGCTTTGCATGCCGAACCAGGTTTCATAGCGCGAATTGGCGCAGACCAGCCGCCCGGCGCGGTCAATGATCGCCACGGCGACATCGCCCTGCTCGATCGCCGCGACGGTTACCGACCAGTCCGGCAGGGCATGTTCGATCTCGCGCTCTTCGGGCTTTGGCCGCAACAGGATCCAGCCCAGCGCACCCAGCGCCAACACGCCAGCCGCAAAGCCGCCGGTCAGCAGCGCCGATCCGCTGACCAGCCAGACCAGCACCAGGCTGAGCAGCAATGCACCGCCCAGCAGCATGCGATCGCCGCTGCCAGCTCGCGCAGGTGCGGCGACCGGAGCGCTCACTCCTTTGGTGCTCCGGCGCGGATCCGTTCCATCGCCAGGCGGCGCTTGCGGCGGATCCACCAGGTCCAGCCGATTGCCGAAACGACATAGCCAATCGCCCCGGCAATCGTGGCGATGAAGAACAGCCCGATCAGCAGCGCCGGGGCCGCATCGGACAGTAGCCACATCGCCCATTCGCGCAGCCCTGCGCCGTTTTCATACAGAGCGTAAAAGGTCGATACGTCGGCGTGATAGCCCAGCCAGTTGCCGATCCGGATCGCGCCGATCAGGATCAGCGGCGTGGTGGCCGGATTGGACAGGAACGTCATCAGCGCAGCCAGCGGGATATTGCCCCGGCACGGCACGCACATCAGCGCGGCTCCGACGATCTGGATTCCCGGGATCAGGGCGAAAATCCCCACCAGCAGCCCCACCGCCACCCCGCGCGGCACCGACCGGCGGGTAAAGCGCCACAGTTCCTGCCGCCGCGCCAACGGTCCTGCGAAGCGGCTGTGTTCCAGCTCTTCGCGCTTGGGCATGTTGCGCTGCGCCCAGTTGATTACGCGGGTCATCAGGGTGGTCATTTGTATTCCCGCATAATCCGCTGTTGATCGCGCTTCCAGTCCCGTTCCTTGATCGTCGCGCGCTTGTCCGCCACGTTCTTACCCTTGGCCAGCGCCAGTTCAACCTTGGCGCGACCCCGGCCGTTGAAATAGACCGACAGCGGAACCAGCGTCATCCCCTTGCGCTCTACCGCGCCATGGAACTTGGCGATTTCCCGCTCGTTCAGCAGCAGCTTGCGCAGCCGCTTGGGCTGGTGGTTGAAACGGTTGCCGTGGCTGAATTCCGGAACGTTGGAATTGACCAGCCACACTTCGCCGTTCTTCACTTCGGCATAGCTTTCGGCGATCGAACCTTCGCCAAAACGCAGGCTTTTCACTTCGGTCCCGGTCAGCACGATGCCGGCTTCGAACACTTCTTCGATGAAGTAATCGAACCGGGCGCGCCGGTTTTCGGCGACGACCTTCTTTTTGTCGAACTGTTCGCGGGAGGGACGGGCCATGATCTGCCCGCATGTAGGGCCGGAATGGTAAAATTCAAACCAAACCCGCGCGCCCAGGCACCGTTCCGCCGAACTTTCGCCACCACAGGCCGGTTGACAGATTTAGTGCAGTATTACACCAATACACCAATTGCCCCTTCGGATTGGAGATTTCCCGATGATTGCTACCCCTTCCCACCCGTTGCCGCCGGTCGCCCTGTGGCGGATCAATGCGATTCGCCTGCTGTTCCTGCTGATGGCCGTGGTGATGGGCGGCATGGTCTGGACCCAGCTGCTCAGGGATTGGGAAGACTGGGTGCTGTGGAAAGGTGTGGGCAAATCGATGCTCGCGGCGCTGGCGCTGATCAGCCTGATCGGCGTGCGCTATCCGCTGCAGATGCTGCCGCTGATGCTGTATGAAGTGGCCTGGAAGACCGTGTGGCTGACCCTGATCGCCCTGCGCGCCTGGCTTGCCGGGCGCTGGAATGCCGATATCGACAGCATGTTCTATGACTGCATCGGCATTGTGGTGGCCTATTTCGTGGTCCCGTGGCGCTATGTCTGGGCGCGTTATTTCGCCCAGCCGATGGAACCACTGCGCCGCCAGCGCTGAACCGTTTCAAAATCAGACCAGACCGGCATGCTCCAACGCGGCATCCACCGCTTTGCGGGCTTCGGCGCTGCAGGGGACCAGCGGCAGGCGCAGTTCGTCACCGATCCAGTCATGCACCCGGCTGAGCGCATACTTGACCGGCCCCGGTGAGGCATCGTCGAACATGGCGTAGTGCAGCGGATAGAGCTTGTCGTTCAGCTCGCGCGCCTTTTCCAGGTTGTTTTCGGCGCAGGCCTGCTGGAAATCGGCGCAGAGCCGGGGCGCGACATTGGCGGTAACCGAGATGCAGCCCACCCCGCCCGCGGCGTTGAACGGCAGCGCCAGTTCATCATCGCCGCACAGCATGCACCAGTCACGCGAAATGCCCATACGGTGATCGGTAACGCGCGACAGATCGCCGCTGGCGTCCTTGATCGCCACAAAGGTCTTGGGATAGCGCCGCACCAGTTCGATCACCGTTTCGGGCTTCAGATCAGTCACCGTCCGCCCCGGCACGTTATAGAGCACGATCGGCAGATCAGTGTTTTCCGCCAGAAAGCTGAAATGCGCGATCAGCCCTTCCTGGCTGGGGCGGTTGTAATAGGGCGCAACGCACAGCCCGGCCCGCGCCCCGCTCTTCTTCGAGAAGTTGAGGTGCAGCCGCGCGTTCATCGTATCGTTCGATCCGCACCCGGCGATGATCGGCACCCGCCCCGCGGCCTGTTCGATGCAAACCTCGATCACGCGGTGGTGTTCGGCGTTTGACAGCGTGCTCGCTTCACCCGTGGTGCCGCAGGGGACCAGCGCGGCGGATCCGTTCTCGATCTGCCAGTCAACCAGGCGGCGAAAGGCTTTCTCGTCAAACGCTCCGTCGCGGAAAGGAGTCACCAGAGCCGGAATTGAACCGGAGAACATGGACATGACCTTTGCAAATGCCCCATAGGCGGGTGCTGTTACGTTCAGCGCCTGATAAGGAGCCTTTGCCGACAATGTCCAGCATGTTGCGCATCACATTTGCTATCCCGCTGCTTACACTGGCTTTGTTGCCCGGTTGCGCCAGGGCCCAGGACAGCGCGGACGGCAGCGAATGGGACCATGCGCGCGCCGTGCTGCTGGGCAAGCCGGCCGGAGACATGGTGCTGGGCGTGGCCCGCTGGAAACAGCTGAGCGCCACCGACAGTTTGAACTTTGCCGATTACGCCAGCTTCTTGCTGACCTATCCGGGCTTTCCGGAAGAACCGAAAATGCGGATCAAGGCGGAAACCTCCCTTGCGCGCGAAGCAGCAGAACCGGCGCGCGTGGCCGCGTTCTTTGATCGCTATCCGCCGGTCACCAATGCCGCCCGCGCCCAATATGCGGTCGCGCTCTATGCCCTCGGGCGCCCGCAAGCAGGGCAAAAGGCGCTTGAGGCCTGGCGCGGCGGCGCGATGAGTGATCTGTCCGAAGCCACGCTGTTTGCGCGGCTCGCCCCCACGCTGACCCTGGCTGATCACGATGCGCGGATGGATGCGCTGCTGTGGGCCGGGGCCACCGCGCAGGCAGAGCGCCAGATCGCCTATGTCTCTCCCGCCGCCCGCATGGGCTTCCTTGCGCGGCTGGGCATGGCCAATGGCAGCGATCCGGCGAGCGCGGGGATCGTAACCCCGGCCGATGCCGCCCGGGATGCGGGCTATGTCTATTCACGCTCACGCTATCTGCGCAATTCCGGGCAGACTCCCGGCGCGATCTATCTCCACGCCACCCGCCCCCAGCTGGCCAGGCCGCCGCTTGATGTGCGCAAATGGATCGCGGAACTGCTGACCGTCGCGCGCAAGAGCGATGCGGCCAGCGCGGTGCGGATCGCGGCGATGGTCGACGATGCCTTTGCCCCCGGCACTGACGTATCGCGGCAGAGCTTTCAGATCCGCGATGACTATACCTCGCTGATGTGGCTCGGCGGGAACATGGCGCTGAACGGCCTGGGCCGGGGCGATCAGGCCGCGCCGCTGTTCTGGCGCTATGGCGCGGCGGCGCGCACACCGCAGACCCGCTCCAAGGGGTTCTACTGGGCCGGACGCGCCATGGTGCGCGCGGGCAACATGGCAGAGGCCAATCGCTTTTTCGAAATGGCCGCAGCCTATCCCGACCAGTTCTATGGCTTGCTGGCGCTGGAACGCCTGAACCGCCCCCTGCCCGCGCTGGACAGCGCCCCCGCCGTCGTCCCGACCCGGGCCGAGCGCGAAGGCTTCAACGCCCTGCCCCTGACTCAGGCCGTGCGCGAAGTGGCACGCGAAAGCGATTGGCCCACCGCCGTGCGCTTTTTCCGCGAGATCGCGGATCAGGCCGATACCGAGGCGGATCACGTGATGGTCACCGATATGGCGCGGGAGCTGGGCCGGCGCGATCTGGGCGTGATCCTGGGTCAGGCCGCGCATGTCGATGGGCACGGCACCTATCGCCGCACCAGCTTTCCGCTGATCCCGATCCCGCCCGGCGGCAACTGGACCATGATCCACGCGATTTCGCGCCAGGAAAGCCAGTTCGCCATGAATGCAGTCAGCCATGCCGGCGCGCGCGGGTTGATGCAGTTGATGCCGGGCACCGCACGGGCCGAAGCGGGCAAGCTGGGGATGGAATGGAACCTCGGCGCGCTGACCCAGGATGCGGGTTACAACCTGACGCTGGGCAACAGCTATATCCAGTGGCTGCTTGACTATTACGGCGGCAGCTGGCCGCTGGCCATCGCGGGTTACAATGCCGGGCCCGGCAATGTGAACAAGTGGCTGCGCGCATATGGTGACCCACGCAACGGCGGGATCGACTGGATTGACTGGATCGAGAAGATCCCGCTGTCCGAAACCCGCGGCTATGTGCAGCGCGTGACCGAAAACGTCGTGGTCTATGAAGCGATGAACCCGGCCAAGGCCCGTTTCCGCGGCCCCAATCCGCTCAGCCAGGTATTGGGCAAGCGGACCCCCGGATGAAGCCCGAAGGACCGCCGATCACGCCCGCCGGGATGGCGGCGCTGCGGGCGCGCTATGATCACCTGCTGGGCACCGAACGCCCGGCAATCGTGGAGATCGTCAGCTGGGCGGCGGGCAATGGCGATCGCAGCGAGAACGGCGACTACCTCTATGGCCGCAAGCGCATGCGCGAGATTGACCGCGAGCTGGCCCATCTGGCGCGGCGGATGAAAGCCTGCCGGGTGGTCGATCCCGCCCGCCAGCAGGACTGCAACCGCGTGTGGTTCGGCGCGACCGTGACCATCGCGGACGAGGATGACAATCGCCGCGTGGTGACTCTGGTCGGCGATGACGAGCAGGATGCCTCCGCCGGGCTGATCGGCTGGAGCGCCCCGATGTCCCGGGCGCTGCGCGGAGCAGGTCTGGGCGATCTGCGCAAGGTTCACCTGCCCGGCGGGGAAAAGGAATGGGAAGTGCTGGAAATCAGCTACCCCGAATAGGCCCGGCGGGGCTTACAATCCCGCAAATCATCCCCATATTGGCAACACCGCGCGCAATCGCTTTGCATCCGCGCGGCTGAGAGACCCGGTTTGTGCTCCCGCCTGATGAACGGAGCTGCCCTTTGGATCTCAACGCCCTTTACCATGATCACCAATTGCTGCTGATCCGCGCCGCGCGCGCCAGTGGACGCCACGCGCGTGTGGTTCACCTGACCACGGCGCAGGGCATGGCTCGGACCATTGCCGGAATGCAGAACGCCCTGGGGGCCAGCGCAGCCCCGCAATGGGCCGTGCTTGGCCGCGTCCCCACCCCCATGCCGGAGATCCAGCCATGAGCCGCGCCATGAACATCCTGCTCGATCAGGAAGACGTTACCGAACGCTGCCAGAAGGCCGGAATCGTGATCAGCGCGATTGAGCCCCTGCCCGGCGCAGGCACCCACCTGGTCTGCAAGACCAGCGAAGGCGCCGATGAAGCCCGGATCAAGTTCAAGGGCTTTCTGATCAAGCAAAAGGTCAAACGCTTCGCTTTTTACCGCGCGCCCAGTTCCTGGTAACACCGGTTCCTGCTATGGCTGCGCATCATGCGCACCACCAATGACCACGCGACCGTCCGGCTCTACCACCTCGATGGCGGGCCCGAAGGCGGCGCCGCGAACACTCTGATGTACGGCCCCCTGCTGGAAGCCTTGCGCGTGGCCGAACAGCAGCCACAGGAAGTGCAGGAAGGCCTGTTCATCGCCACTGACAACGATGTGGTGGCCTACCTCGACCTGATCGGGGAATAGCCCCGCTCACAAGGTCCATTCGTGCACCGGCATGCCGCTGCGCTGGTGTTCCAGATAGTCCGCGGTCAGACGCTGCAAGTCTCCGTGACGGGCGTGGTGCGCCAGTTGCCATGCGGCCCCGTTGCGGCCACTGGCCAAGCGCTGTTCGATGACGTCAAGATACCGGTCGATCGCTTCGGCGCTGACACCCAGCTCCTCCAGCCCGCGCCGCGCGATCGGGAGCAGCCGGGCCAGCACTTGCCGGGCCGGTCTGCGCTCCCCTTGCGGCCATTCGATCTCGGCCCCCATCCCAAGCCGGGCTGCGGCATAGAAATTTGCGCGGGCCGCCGCGAACGGAAGCTCCGGAGCCGCTTTCGCCAGTTGCTGCGCCGCGCCGTAAAAGAACGCCGCATTGGCAAACATGTCGCGCACCGTCGGCCCGGCGGGCATCACCCGCTGCTCAAGCCGCAAATGCGGCGTTTCATCGGCGTCAAACCCCACCAGCAGCCGGTTCCAGCGCCAGATCGTGCCATTGTGCAGCCGCAAGTGCGCAAACCGCGAGGGTGCATCATCCTGCACCAGCGGCAGAAGCGCAGGATATTCCGCCAGGTTTTCGGCAAACAGAGCGGACGGATCTTGCCCCGCATAGCCGTTTCCGAATGTCACCCGGCGCAAGCCGCCTTCCGTCTCGCCCAAGGCATGTTCGAACACCGCAATCCGCGTTTCGTGCCACAGCGCCCGGCCGAACAGGAATGGCGAATTGGCCGAAAGCGCCAGCAAGGGCGCGCTGAGCATGATCGAGGCATTGAGCGCGCGGGAAATTTCATCTGCCGGAACCTGCCAGTGCAGTTGAAAGCTGGTGGTTGCCGCCTCCAGCATGACATCGCGGTGGCTTGACCGCAGCGGCGGAGCGCCCGGCTGGGCACTGTCGATCTCGATCTCCACCGCCCGTCCGCCGCGCGCCTGCATCACCTGCTGGTTGAGCGCGACATAGCGGTTGCTGGGGGTCATGTTGGCGAGGCACAGATCCCGGTCTCGCAAGGTCGGCAGGGTGCCGATTGCCACCGCGGTATCGACATCCTGATGCGCCACATTGACGCAGCGCGCCCAGGTTTGCGCCAGTTCTTCCTCCATCGCGATCAGCCCCTGCCCGACAAGCGGCTGCGGCGTTCCGTTGATCTCGATATTGAAGCGCGAAAGTTCCGCCACCACCAGCGGATCACCCACATGCGCCAAAAAGCTCTGGTTATGGGGCGCAGGCACCATCGCGCGGTCGATCAACCAGGCTTCCAGTTCAAACCCGCCGACCGGACCGGCACGGGAAAAGCCGCCGTCGGCAAAGGTCTGCCTGGCCAGCGCGGTCTCTTCGACGAGGCGTTCGGCGAAGCAGGCCAAGTCCTGCGGCGCAAAGCCGGTTGCGGCAATCTCCTGGCCCAAACCCTGCCCTCCCTTCCCATGCGGGGCGCTTTGCGGCAAAGGGCGGCGATGCCCATGTTGCGCGCCACACGCCAAACACCATATGCCCGCGCCGGGATGACTGCGTTGAACTGGATCAAGTTTGCCCTGGGCGCAGGCGCGCTGGCCGTGGCCGTACCGCTGGCCGCGCGCGACAGCCTGGGCATGTTTGGCCAGTGGGGCGCATTCCGCGATGCGCAGGTGCCGCGCTGCTATGCCCTGGCCATGGCCGCGCCCAGCACCCTAAGCCGCGATTTCCAGCCCTATGCCGATGTCTCCTTCTGGCCAAAGCAGAACGTGCGCGGGCAGGTTCACTTTCGCTTGTCGCGCAAGTTGCAGCCCGGCGCGGCGATCACTTTGCAGATCGGCGGGCAGCGCATCGGCCTGACTGGCGGCGGCGGCGATGCCTGGGCCCCGGATCAGCGCGGCGACGCAGCGATCGTCGCCGCGATGCGCTCGGCCAGCGAAATGACCGTTAGCGCCCGCGGGGCCGATGGCCGGGGCTTCTCCAACACCTGGGACCTGAAAGGCGCCGCAACCGCGATTGATGCCGCGATGGTCGGCTGCGCGGGGGCGCGCTAGCTTTTCGGGGGCAAGCGGCCTATATGCGCCGCCCTATGTCCCATACCCCCATCATGCAGATCCCCGGCAATATCGACCCGGTCCCCACCCCGCGTGACATCACGCCGCGCAGCGACGGGCGCATCGACCTGCTGGGCCTGCCGCGCCAGCGGATCGCGGAACTGCTGGCCGAGGCCGGGCTTGACGCAAAGGCGGCCAAGCTGCGCGCCAAGCAGTTGTTCCACTGGCTCTACCACCGCGGCGTGACCGAGTTCGAAGCGATGACCGACATCGCCAAGACCATGCGGCCCTGGTTGGCCGAGCGGTTCGTGATCGGGCGTCCCGAAGTGGTCCTCTCGCAGCATTCCAGTGATGGCACGCGCAAGTGGCTGCTGAAAACGGCGGACGATCAAGAATACGAGATGGTCTTCATCCCCGATGCGGACCGCGGCACGCTGTGCGTGTCCAGCCAGGTCGGCTGCACGCTCAACTGCCGGTTCTGCCACACCGGGACGATGCGGCTGGTGCGCAACCTCACCCCCGGCGAGATCGTTGGCCAGGTCATGCTGGCGCGCGACGCGCTGGGCGAATGGCCGCGCGCGGGGCAGGCCGATCTGGCGGCGCTGGGCGATGATCTGGTGGACGATGATGGCGGCTATTCCGCCGACGGACGCCTGCTGACCAACATCGTGATGATGGGCATGGGCGAACCGCTCTACAATTTCGACAATGTCCGCGATGCGCTCAAGCTGGTGATGGATGGTGACGGGCTGGCGCTGTCCAAGCGGCGCATCACCCTGTCCACCAGCGGCGTGGTGCCGATGATGGCCCGCGCGGGCGAGGAAATCGGCGTCAATCTTGCCGTATCGCTCCACGCGGTCAGCAAGGAAGTGCGTGACGAGATCGTGCCGATCAACCGCAAGTATGGCCTGGAAGAACTGCTTCAGGCCTGCGCCGACTATCCCGGCGCCAGCAACGCGCGGCGGATCACGTTCGAATATGTCATGCTCAAGGACAAGAACGACAGCGACGCCGACGCGCGCGAGCTGGTGCGGCTGATCAAGCAGTACAAACTGCCCGCCAAGGTCAACCTGATCCCGTTCAACCCCTGGCCCGGCGCGATTTACGAATGCTCCACACCCGAACGGGTGCGGCGCTTTTCGGAAATCGTGTTCGAAGCGGGCATCAGTGCCCCGGTTCGGACCCCGCGCGGGCGCGATATCGATGCAGCTTGCGGCCAGCTCAAGACCACTGCACAGAAACTCAGCCGCGCCGAATTGGACCGGCTGGCCGAGGAAAAGCAGGCCGCGCTGGGCTGAACGGAGCCGCGAATTACCACTTATTAGACATTTGACGCCTAGGGATTCGGCCAACAGGAGGTGCGATTCCCATGAAGCGTTCAATGCTGGCACTTGGACTGGTGAGCCTGGCCCTGACGGGCTGTTCGGGCAAAGCCGCTACCGACCCGGCGAAGGAAGGCGGAAAGGCAGTTGCGGCTTCGACCAAGCCCAACCCCTGGTCGAAGGATTCCGCAATCGAAGCCGCCGAGGCCGAAGCCGCGGCCAAGAGCAAGAAAAAGGCCAAACCCGCCCCCGCAGCCACGGCTTCGGACAAGCCCAAGCTTAACGCCTGGTCAAGCGACGAAGCTATCGCCGCTGCCGAGGCAGAGAAAGCCGCCAAGGGCAAGAAGAAGGCCAAGTAAACGAGCTAGAGCGCGGGCAGCATTGCTCCCGCCGCGATCGTATCGACCCGGCCGCCGATCCAGACTGCGCCGTCCGCATCGATCCGGCAGTGGACCCGCCCGTCCGCGCCAACCTTTTGTCCTTGCCCGGCCAGATAGGCCCCGCTCGCCAGACCGCTGGCAAACAGGTGGCATGCGGCCCCGGCGTTGAGACTGCCCGTGACCGGGTCTTCGCAGACCGATCCCAGCCCGTTGGCAAAGAACGCGCGCAGTTCCCAATCGATTCCGTTCTCACCGGGAGCCACCAGACCGATGTCGGTGCCAAGCGGGGCCTTGGCGGCGGGTTCTGCCGCCAGCAGGACTGCCAGGCTGCGCAGCCGCAGCAATTGCCAGCGCGGGCCATTGGCGACATGCACTGCCTCGATCACCGCATCGCGCGCCACCCCGCTTACCCGCAGGGCTTCGGTCAATTCCGCATCGTCCAGCGGGCCGGTGCGCAGCAATGGCGGGGCCTTGAAGGCCAGCACTTCACCTTCCTGCCGCACCTCGACCAGTCCGGCCCCGCATTGCTGGATGATCACGCCGGACTGGCGCGGCACCCCGCCGGCGCGCAGCCAGGCATGGGCCGTGCCCAGCGTGGGATGCCCGGCAAAGGGCAGTTCGCCAGCGGGATAGAATATCCGCACCCGGTAATCCGCACCGGGATCGGTCGGCGGCAACAGAAAGGTGGTTTCCGAAAAACCCAGCCAGCAGGTCAGCTGCTGCATCGCCGCGTCGCTCAATCCCTCGGCCCCGTGGACCACGCCGAGCGGGTTCCCGGCAAAGGCGCGCGCCCCGAATACGTCGACCAGATCAAGCTGCATGGCGAATCTCCTTGGGCGGCAGTGCTAACCGGATCGGCTCATCGCGCAAGCATGGGCGACTTGTCGCGGGCAAAGTGCAACTTGTCGCGCGCGGGCTCGGTTCACCGCGCCGTTCATCTGGCGTTGCGGGACCGGCGGCGAACCTGTCTTCCGTTCCGAATTGCTGAAAGGAGACAGCCATGAACAAGACTGTCCTGGCCGCCTTGATCGCGGTCACCGCTCTGCCCGCCATGCCCGTTGCTGCCGATCCGCCGCGCTGGGCCCCGGCCCATGGCTATCGCCACCATGACCGCTTTCATGACGATGACCGCCGCTATTACCGCACCGACAACGGCATTCGTTACTGGCGCGGCGATGATGGCCGCAATTACTGCCGCCGGGGCGATGGCACGGTTGGCCTGCTGATCGGCGGGGTTGCCGGTGCACTGGTCGGCCGCTCGATCGACACCCGCGGTGACCGTGCGCCCGGCACAATCCTGGGCGCCGCCGCCGGGGCGCTGATTGGCAATGAACTGGGCAAGGGTTCGTCCCGCTGCCGCTAATCGCTTGACGAAATCGGGACATCGCCCGCATGGACCAGGCGATGTCCCGACCCGCAGTTCTCATTACCGGCGGCGCCAAGCGCATCGGAGCCCAGCTATCGCGCACCTTTGCCGCTGCCGGGTGGCACGTGGTAATCCATGTCGGCCATTCGCCCGAGGCTGCTTCTGAACTGGCCGCGACACTGCCCTCTGCCGAAACGGTGCTGTGCGATCTGCTGGACGGTGACGCGGCCCTGGTGATGATCGACGATCTGGCCGCACGGCTGGATGATTGGCGGATGCTGATCAATTGCGCCGCAGTGTTCCAGCTGGATACCGCGCAAGCGATCGATCCCGCCGTCTTTGCCGAAGCGATGACCGTCAACGCCGAAACCCCGGCGAGGATGAGCCAGCGTTTTCTAGAGTGCGCGCAGACAGCGGGCGGCCGCCGGGTGGTGCAGTTCCTCGACATGAAGCTGCGCAATCCCAACCCCGATTTCTTCAGCTATACCATGGCCAAGCACGCGCTGGCAGCGACGGTGAAGATGCTGGCCATGGCGCAGGAACACGGCGAGGATCGGATCTATGGCCTTGCCCCCGGGGCAATGCTGCCGAGCTTTGACCAAGCCGAGCACGAGCATGAAGCCAGCGGGCGGATGAATCTGCTCCAGCGCCTGACCGATCCGGACGAACTGGCCGCGGCGGCGCTGTGGCTGTCCGAAGGCTGGCTGGCCAGCGGGGAAACGCTGTATATCGATTCCGGCCAACATCTGCTGGCCCAGCCCCGCGACGTGCTCTACCTCGCGCGGCAATGATTCCTTCTCTCCTCAGCGTCTTTTCCGCATCCACCCTGGTGGTTGCTCTCGCCGAAATCGGCGACAAGACCATGCTGCTCGCCATCGTCCTCGCCGCGCGGCTGCGCGCGCCCTGGCAGATCCTGGCCGGGATCCTTGTCGCCACGATTGCCAACCACGCGCTGGCCGCGCTGGTCGGGCAGGAAGTGGCCGGCCTGCTCGACGCGCCGTGGTTCCGTGTGGCCGTGGCGCTGGGCTTCATCGCCATGGCCGCCTGGACCCTGGTGCCGGACAAGCTTGACGATGACGAAGAAGGCTTCAAGCACCGCGGCGGGCCGTTCCTGACCACGCTGGTCAGCTTTTTCCTGGTCGAAATGGGCGACAAGACCCAGATCGCGACCATCGCGCTGGGCGCGCAATATCACAACGTGCTGGTTGTCGCCGCCGGGACCACGCTGGGCATGATGCTGGCCAACGGCCCGGCTGTGTTCCTGGGCGAGGAACTGGTCAAGCGCGTGTCACTGGGCGCCACCCGGATCGCGGCGGCGTTGCTGTTCCTGGTGCTGGGGCTGTGGCAGCTGGCGAGCATTCTGGGGTGGCTGGGGTAAAGCCTTCCCCCTCCTCTGACGAGGAGGGGGCATCAGGTTGGCTTACTTCGCCTTGGCTGGCTTGCCGCCCTTCCCCGCCAGTTCCTTGACCAGCGCGGGCGCCGGATAGATGTTCAGCAGCGCTTCCTGCACGGCGGCGGTGCTGACCACCACGGTGCGGTTGACCTCTGGCTCATAGCCATAGTTGCCGCCAAGCGAGTGGATGTTGCCATCAAACGCCGCGCCGATCACCGAGCCATCTTTGGCCACTACCGGTGAGCCGGAATTGCCGCCGATGATGTCATTGGTGGTGACGAAGTCATACGCCGTGCCCTTGGCAATTTTCGCCTCGTTCGCGGCAAAGTTCTTGGGCAGGTTGAACGGCTCGTTGCCAGTGGCGCGATCGAATGCGCCGCCGATCGTGGTCACCGGGGCCACATCCGCGCCGCGTTCCTTCCAGCCAGCCACTTTGCCATAGCTGATCCGCAGGGTGAACGTGGCATCGGGGTATTGCGTGTCGCCATAGGCCGCAAAGCGCGCCTGGGTAAGCTTTGCCCCGGCGCTGGCGAGCGGACCGTTGTAGCGTTCATCGACCAGCTTCTTGAGCTCGCGTTCACGCGGATCAATCCGGCGGGCGTACTGGATCAACGGATCGTCCGACGCCTCGATCGCCGCCTTGCCGCCTTCCCACAGCGCCTTGCGCACCGCCGGATCGGCCAGCTTGCTGCCCGCAACCAGCCGCGCGGCAAGGCCTTCGGGCGATTCCTTGCCCAGGATCAACCGGGTATCGGCATCGTCCGCCCCCAGGTATTCGCGCGCCTTGGAAAAGCTCCAGCCCAGCTTGAGCTGTTCCAGCCAGGGATAGATCGGACGTTCATCCAGCAGCTGCTTCTGGGTCAGCGGCAGGCTGGAGTCGGTGTAGCCGGGCAGGCGTTCGGCATTGGGCTTGCCGCGTTCCTCGGCCGCGCGAACCAGGGTTTCGGCATAGTCGTACAGATCGCTCATCGGCACGACGAAGCGGTACGGCAGATAGACCTCGCGATAGGCGCCAACCGCCCGCTTCACATCGGCCCAGGGATTGCCGAGCGACGCGTTGCCCGCGCTTTTGGCCTTAAGGTCTGCTTCGGCAGCGGCCAGCTTGGCGGTGAAGGTCGGGCTGTTGAGCGCTTGCTGGCGGCCGATGAACACCTTCAGGCTGTTTTCGATCCCGAACAGCGTGTCCGCGCCCTCACGCTTCTTGGCCTCGCTCTGCTCCATCGCCGCGATCACGCGGCCGCGCAGTTCGGAATAGACCGCCAGCGTGATCGGCAGCGAAACTTCGCGCTGAAAGGCCAGCTGATCGCTGGTGAACAGGCGCTGGGTTGAGCCCGGGTTGCCAACCACAAAGGTCGCCTCGCCCGGCTGCGGTGCGCGCGGGTTCCATTTCAGGAATCTGGCGACCTTGACCGGCTTGCCATCCTCATAAGCGCGCAGGAACGAGGCATCGAGGGCATAGCGCGGATAGTTGAAATTGTCCGGATCGCCGCCAAAGAACGCGGCCTGGAATTCCGGAGCCCAGACCAGCCGGACGTCGGAATACTTGCGGTACTGATACAGCTTGTACTGTCCGCCGCCGAACAGCGTCACCACCTGGCAGCGGGTCAGCTTGGTATCGGGGCAGTTCAGGCTTTCGAGGTTGGCGATCGCCCCGTCGCGAGCCTTGACCAGCGCCTGCCCGGTTTCACTGCCGATCGCGCCCTTGACCTTGTCGGTCACGTCAGTGATCGCGGTGACCACTTCGGCCTGCTGGCCGGGACACTTGGTTTCCTTGTTGCGGGTATCGGCGACAAAGCCATTGGCGACCAGGTCCTTGTCGGCAGTCGACAGGTTCTGGGCGCAATCGACCACGCAGTGATGGTTGGTGAGGATCAGCCCTTCGGGCGAAACGAAGCTGGCCGAGCACCCGCCGGTCAGCCGCACCGCCGCACCGCGGACCTTGTCGAGCCAGGCAGAATCGGGCGACCAGCCATAATCCTTTTGCATCCGGGCCGCGGGAAATCCGTCAAAAGTCCACATGCCTTCATCAGCAAAGGCCGCGCTCGGCATGGCCAGAGGCGTGGCGACAAGGGCGCTGGATAGCAGCAGGCGGCGCAGGGTCATCGGGGTCACTCCACAGGGTCGAATGGGTTCGCTGTGCCGTTACTGGCGGCAGGCTGCGGGATTGGCAAGACGGACAGCGCGACTTTGCCCTTGCCAGCAGTGGTCGCGGCCTTAGTCTCCGCGCCATGTGGTTACTTTCCAAGATGCTCTCGGCGCTGGTCCGTGAAGGCCAGTTGCTGGTGACCGACTACGACGGCAAGCAATACAGCTTCGGCGATCCCGCCGCCGATCCGGTCCGGATCCGCCTGACCGACAAAGGGGCCGCACTGCACATCGCGCGGGATCCCCGGGTTGGCGCGGGTGAGGCCTATATGGACGGGCGGCTGGTGGTCGAACCGCCGCATGACATCCGCGACATGGTGCTGCTGGTCATGCGCAGTGCCAACCGCGCCGGAGCCAGCGTCAAGCCGCCCAGCTCGGCCAAACGCGCTGTGGACTGGCTGGCGTTCAAGGCCGACCAGATCAACCTGCGGGCCAAGGCCAGCAAGAACGTGGTCCACCACTATGACCTGACCCGCCAGTTCTACGAGCTGTTCCTCGATGAGGACCGGCAATACACCATGGCCTATTTCAAGGACCCGGCGAACTCGCTGGAACGCGCGCAGATCGACAAACAGGCGCTGATCGCGGCCAAGTTGCGGCTGAGGCCGGGTTTGCGCTTGCTCGACATCGGCTGCGGCTGGGGCGGGCTTGGCCTGTACCTCAACCGCCATTTCGGCTGCGAGGTGCTGGGCGTCAGCCTCGCCCCGGATCAAGTCCGCTTCGCCAATGAACGTGCCGAGGCGGCTGGGGTGGCGGACAAGGTCAAATTCCAGCTGATCGACTACCGCGACGTCACTGGCCAGTTTGACCGGATAACCAGCGTCGGCATGATCGAACACGTCGGCGCGCCGCATTTCGGCGAATATTTCGCAAAGACCAACGAACTGCTCGCCGATGACGGGATCATGCTGACCCACACCATCGGCCGCACCGGCCCGCCCGGCACCACCGACAAGTGGACCCGCAAATACATCTTCCCCGGCGGCTATATCCCGGCGATGAGCGAACTGGTCAGCGCGCTGGAACGCAATCGCTGGGAAGTGGCGGATATCGAAGTGCTGCGCTATCACTACGCCTACACCCTGGCCGAATGGTACCGCCGCACCACCTTGCACGAGGCCGAGATCACCGCACTCTACGACGCACGCCTGTTCCGGATGTGGCAATTTTACCTTGCGGGTGCGGAGCAAAGCTTCCGCCACGGCGGCATGGTCAACTTCCACATTCAGAGCGTCAAACGCCGCAGCGCCGTGCCAATGACGCGGGACTATATCAGCGCCGAGGCGGCAAGGTTGTCAGCGCTGGATCAGGCGCCGGAGTGGCATTTGGGGGGATAGGTGGCGGACCGGATACGCGGTCCATTTGTAATCTAAAGTTGACATATTGCGCAATCTGAATTACACACCCCCATGTGAAAACCGTCATTCGTACCGATACTTTCGCTGCATGGCTCAAGGGCTTGCGGGATCGGGCGGCAGTTGCACGGATTGCCATTCGGATCGACCGATTGGCACTGGGCAATCCCGGCCAGCATCGCAACCTGACCAATGGGGTGCGCGAAATGAAAGTCGATTACGGCCCCGGGTACCGAGTCTATTTTACCGAACGCGCGGGAGAGATCGTGATCCTGTTGTGCGGAGGCGACAAGAAGAGCCAGAACGCGGACATCGCCGCTGCAATCCGCATGACCGAAGAACTGGAGTAGCTATGACCATTGCCACCAAAGTCTGGGATGCAGCTGAATTTCTCGGCTCTGATTCCGACATTCGCCACTATCTTGAAGCTGCGTTCGAAGATGGTGACCCCGCCCTGATCCGCCACGCCTTCAACACCGTTGCCCGCGCGCGCGGCATGACCGCATTGTCTCGCGAAACCGGCATCTCGCGCGAGGCGCTCTATAAGGCGTTCGGGGAAAACGGGAATCCAACGCTGGACACCTTGCTCAAGGTTACACGCGCGCTCGGAGTTCGGTTGGCAGTGGCGGCTTGAGGTTGATGTTGGTGCAGGTTTGGAAGCGGGGTTAGATGCAGGTTGCTTCCCCGGTGTTTGGGGGTCTCCCCAACTGTCAACTTAATCCAAAACTCTGGAGCTGCGGTGACAGCCGCGTTGAGCCCCAAACGCCAAGTTATCTTCGCTTACAGCGCCGCCTTTCTGAAGCATCTGCGCCGTTAGTCCAATGCTAAACAAGATCGCCTATCAGCCAGCCGATGAAGCGGATCCTTCTGTTTTGCAGCTGCGCCTTTATCGCCAGTCCGGCGCTGGGACTGCCGGAACCGTTCGCCAATCCGCTGTCCGATCCGGCTGACTGGGTGTCTGACGCCGATTTCCCCGCCGATGCGCCAGCCGATGCGCGCGGCCATGTGCTCTATCAGCTAACCACCGCACGCGATGGCACGATCCGCAGTTGTCACGCGACGGACGAATTCCTGCTCGATGATGATGGCTCCAGCCGGTTTGCCAGGCTGACCTGCAACCTGCTGCGCGGTCGCGCCCGCTATGCCCCGCCGCAGGATGCGCTGGGGCGCGCGCTGCTCGGCAATCACACCGGGCACATCTATTGGTACCGCAACCAGATGGCATCATTCGGCGAACGCCGCGGTCAGAATCTGATTACGCTGGTCAGGCACGCAAAACCATCGCTGCCCCCTTCGGCGCAAGAACGCTTTGCCAGCCTGCCACGTCTGGCCAGCCCGATTGGCCTGCCCGATATCCTGACCGGTATACCCGCCTCTGCCGTGCGCGCGAAGCAATCGGGCACCAGCATCGTGCGGCTGGACATTACAGCGCAAGGCAAGCTCGCCGCTTGCACCCTGGTTCGAACTTCGGGCTATGAGCGACTGGACCGGGCTGCCTGCAGGCTGGTCAAACGCCGCACTTTCGTTGCGGCCCGGGACAAAAGCGACAGGGCTGCGTCCCATCACTTCTATCAGCCGGTGCACTGGCGATTCAGTGACTGGTTTCGCATGCCGATCACCCTGGTTGATCGGGACGGCCCCCGGATCGATCTGGCGTTCGACCATGCTTTCATGGGCGGTGTCCACTGCCAGGCATCGCTTGCGGGCAAGCGGATCGTCACGCCGCTGTCGGACGATATCTGCGAAGAGTTCGCCAAGGCCCGAAAACGTGAGATGGTGCCCGGACACACCGTCAGCATCCACCTCGCCCCTTACGTGCCTCCGAGCTACGTCTTCCCACCGCGGAACTGAGGCTGCCGGCCTGGGGTAATGAGGATTGAATTGGCGGCTGAGCAGGCCCCTAAATCCCACCGCCACCCACCGGAATCCATTTTCCTACACGCCCCCAAGCTGTCATCCTGTGCCCGGCTGGCAGTGTCATGCACGCAGCTTCTTTGACATTGTCGATACCGGAATCACTCTCCTGCCAGGGCTGGAAGCAGGGCGGTGCGGATCGCCGCACGCAGCGTGACGCTGCGGCATTGGAAGTGCACAGATTGCTGCGCGCAGCAGTGCAACCGGCGGTGGATATTTTTGCGCCATTTCAATGGCATTTGCCTGAAATCCGACCACGAAGGTCAC
Organism: uncultured Novosphingobium sp.; assembly: GCA_964550775.1. Taxonomy (GTDB): domain Bacteria; phylum Pseudomonadota; class Alphaproteobacteria; order Sphingomonadales; family Sphingomonadaceae; genus Novosphingobium. Next base: position 19,325 of record CAZKAX010000029.1, read on the forward strand.
AACAATTCCACCGCGGTTGAGTGTCAAGCACAGCGGGCGATATCCCTCAAATCTGGGGCAACCAGCCTCAGCGCGCTTCGCCTCCGTCCGGCCCCCAGAACACCACCCAGGTTGCGAAATCCGGTGTGAAGTTCTCAAACCGGTGCACTTCGCCAGCGGGGACGAACAGCACGTCCTGCGGGGCCACCGCGACGCGCTCTTCCCCCCTGACAAATTCGGACGTGCCGCTGATCACGATATAGAGTTCGTCCTGCCGGTGCGGGCTTTGCCGGTCTTCACCGATCGGGGCATAGACCTCCACGCTCATGGTCCCATGGCGCAGCGGCACGACAAAGCGGGTTTCGGGCGGCTGCCGGGCGAGTTCCGCCATGATTTCGGACAGTGGCACATGCCAGCTGGATGGGGTCATTTGCTCTCTCCTCGGTGCAATTCGAACAGTCCCGCCGCCAGCGCCGCGATCCGCTCGCGCAAGTCGGCCGGCTCCAGCACTTCCACTTCCGCCCCCAGGCCAAGCAGTTCGCGCGCGCCGTGATCGCTGTTTTCAACCGCCATGGTCAGGGCCCGCCACCCGTCCGGCCCCGCCGCCCCCGCCCCGCGCACCGCCTGCAAGCCGCGCGGCGAAAGGCGCGATAGCCGTTCGCAGCCCAGCGCACTCGCCCGCAACCGGGCCGTGGCGGCGAACAGACTCTGCTCAAACCGCTGCTGCGCATCCTGCCACCACACCGCCAGATCGAACCCCGGCTCTGGCGCAAAACCCTGTTCCAGCAGATCCAGCGCCTCAATCGCGGCCACCCGAAAGGTCGCAATCCGGCCCTGCCCGCGCCCCGCAAGATACCATTCCCCGCTCTTGAGCACGAGGCCGAGCGGATCGAGCGTCCAGTCCCGCACGCCCTTCCAGCTGACATAGCGGATCGCGACCGAACGCGCGTCCAGCACTGCGCGGGCAAGTGCCGGCAAGTGCGGCACCGGCTCTGCCGCGCGGTACCAGTCCGCCGGATCGACATGGAACCGCGCCGCCGCCTGCTGCCCCCGCCGGCTGCCCTCTTCGGGCATGGCCGCCAGCAGTTTGCCAAAGGCACTGGCGAGCGCCGCCCCCAGCCCGGCGCTTTCGGCGGCATGGGGCATCCCGGCAAAGGCGATCGCCTCCGCCTCGTCCCCGCCCATCCCGGTCAGCCGGGTGCGATAGCCATCGAGCAAGGCAAAGCCCCCGCCCGGCCCGCGATCGCCATAGACCGGCACCCCGGCGGCGCTCAGCGCGTCGATGTCGCGGTAGATGGTGCGCTCAGACACCTCAAACTCACGCGCCAGCGTCTCGGCCGTCAGCCGCCCGCGGTTCTGCAGCAGGATCATGATCGCAAGGAGACGGCTGGCTCGCATGAATTCACCATAACCAAAATATCCTGACGCGGAATGTCAGGATGAGTCGACCACAAGGCAAATATGTCCCAACCGAGGAATGCCGCCATGACCCCGTTCGACCGCCGCCAGTTCCTCACCATCAGTGCAGGAGCCGCCATGACCACTCTGATCACCGCCAGCGCACTCGCCGCCGCCCCGCAGATCGCCACCGGACCCGGCACGCTGACCGGCAAAGGCCCCGGCGATTTCGATTTCCTGACCGGCGAATGGTCGATCACCCTGCGCAGTTTCGACACAAACGGACCCAATGGCAAAAAGGAACGCAAGGCCAGCGCCACGGTCCACCGCGTGCTCAACGGCATGGGCAGCATCGAGGAATTGCGCAACGGCGATGGCAGCATGTGGGGCATGGGGGTGCGGGTGTGGCATCCGGAGGAAAAGAAATGGGCCGATCACTGGACCAGCGCCGCCGACGGCGTGGTCAATCCCCCCCAGCTGGGCCAGTTCATCGACGGCGCCGGGATATTCTGGCTGGACGATACCGAAGACGGCAAACCGATCAAAATCCGCGCGGTGTGGGATCAGATCACTGCCAATTCCTGCCGCTGGCATCAGGCCCTGTCACGTGATGCCGGCAAGACATGGGAGTATGGCTGGTACATGGAATGGTCGCGGGTGAAATGAGCGAAGAGTTCACCCGGCGCGAATTCACCGCGCTGCTGGCCTTGCAAACCAGCGCCATGGCCGCGCCAGCCCTGGCCAAGGCCCGGGGCCCGGCCCCGCCCCCTGCCTGGCGCCGCCTGACCACCGAACCCTACAAGGGCAAACAGGATGACATCGCCTTCGTCGATCCCGATCACGGCTGGTACGGCAACGGCAAAGGCAAGCTTTACCGCACAGCTGACGGGGGTGAGAGCTGGACCAAGGTGTGGGACCAGCCCGGCACTTTCATCCGCGCGCTGGGCTTTGTTGACCGCCAGACCGGCTATCTCGGCAATGTCGGCATCGGATATTTCCCCGGCGTCACCGATCAGCAGCCGCTCTATCGCACCCGCGACGGCGGCATCAGCTGGGAACCGGTTCGGGCTCCGGGGATTGAGGCCGTGGCCGGAATCTGCGGAATCGATGTGCTGCCGCTGCGCCGGTCTGCCGGTGGCGGCCATATCATCACCGCCGGCGGGAGGGTTGGCGGCCCGGCCATGTTACTGCGTTCCGAAGACGACGGCGCAAGCTGGCGGGTGATCGACCTGTCGGCGCAGGCCGGGATGCTGTTCGATGTCAAATTCCACGATGCCCGCACCGGCTTTGCCTGCGCATCCGGCGTATCAGCCAGCGGCGCAGGCGATGCCCTGATTCTGGCGACCGGCGACGGCGGGCAAAGCTGGCAACCGATCTGGCGATCGGGCCGCGCGCAAGAGAACTGCTGGAAAATGCACTGGCCCAGCCGCAAGGTCGGCTATGCCACGGTGCAGACTTATGACGACACGCCGGGCCGGACCCGCGTGGTGATCAAGACCACCGATGGCGGCAAAAGCTGGCACGAATTGCCGATGGCCCGGATAGACAAGCTGCAGCAATTCGGGATCGGCTTCGCCAATGAACAGCTGGGCTGGGTTGGCACCAATCTGGGCGGCTTTGAAACCCGCGACGGTGGACGCACCTGGCGCACCATCGATTTTGGCCGTCTGGTCAACAAGATCCGCGTGCTGCCCCTGCCCGGCGGCGGCCAGCGATTGTTCGCAATCGGATCGGAAGTGCATCGGCTCGATTTGATCTAGGGCCAGTCATTCCGGATACTTCGCGTTCATCACTTCCCAGCTGATTTCCACCAGCCGTTCCAGCACCGCCAGATCCACATCGGCCAGCTTCTTGATGTAAAGGCAGCTCTTGCCGGTGGTGTGTTTGCCCAGCCGCGCGAACAGGGCGTCGACCTCGGCCTGACGGTCACAGTAATTGCCCATCAGGTACACCGTCAGCGCCGCCTTGCGCGGGGAGAACCCGGCGCGGCACATCGTCCCTTCGCGGCCGCTGTCATACTTGTAGTGATAGCTGCCATAGCCGACGATGCTGGGCCCCCACAGCTGCGGGTCATGGCCCGTCACGCGGCGATGCAGGGCATCGATTGTCGCGGCTTCATCGCGGCGGCGCGGATCGGGCACGGCGGCCAGGAAATCGGCCACGCTGGCCGTGGTCGCCGTGGTCTTGAGCTCTGCCTTGGCCATCCGCTTGCCTCCCGCGCGCCCATGGCTTAGGGGCGCGGCACGAATCCTAACGTCAAACCAGCGGAAAACCAGCCCATGTCGGATATCAAGAAAGTGGTCCTCGCCTATTCGGGCGGCCTCGACACCTCGGTGATCCTCAAGTGGCTGCAGGTCACTTATGGCTGCGAAGTGGTGACCTTCACCGCCGACCTTGGCCAGGGCGAGGAGCTAGAACCAGCCCGCGCCAAGGCCAAGCTGATGGGCGTGCCGGATGAGCACATCTATATCGACGACATGCGCGAGGAATTCGTGCGCGATTTCGTGTTCCCGATGATGCGCGCCAATGCCCGTTATGAAGGCGACTATCTGCTGGGCACCTCGATCGCCCGCCCGCTGATTTCCAAGCGCCTGATCGAGATCGCGCGCGAAACCGGGGCCGATGCGATCGCCCATGGCGCGACCGGCAAGGGCAACGATCAGGTCCGGTTCGAACTGTCGGCCTATGCCCTCGCCCCGGAGATCAAGGTGATCGCTCCGTGGCGCGAATGGGACCTGACCAGCCGCACCGCGCTGATCGCCTGGGCCGAACAGCACCAGATCCCGGTGCCGAACGACAAGCGCGGCGAAGCCCCCTTCTCCACCGACGCCAACCTGCTGCACACCTCCAGCGAGGGCAAGGTGCTGGAAGACCCGTGGGAGGAAACCCCGGACTACGTCTATTCGCGCACCGACAACCCGGAAAACGCGCCGGACACGCCCGAATATATCACCATCGACTTCGAAAAGGGCGATGGCGTTGCGCTGAACGGCGCGGCGATGAGCCCGGCGACCCTGCTGACCGAGCTCAACGCGCTGGGCAAGAAGCACGGCATCGGCCGGCTCGATCTGGTCGAGAACCGCTTCGTCGGGATGAAGAGCCGCGGGATGTACGAGACCCCGGGCGGCGAGATCTATGCCCGCGCGCACCGGGGGATCGAACAGATCACGCTTGATCGCGGCGCGGCGCACCTCAAGGACGAGCTGATGCCGAAATATGCCGAGCTGATCTACAACGGCTTCTGGTTCGCGCCCGAGCGCGAGATGCTGCAGGCCGCGATCGATCACAGCCAGGCCAAGGTTTCGGGCACGGTGCGGCTCAAGCTCTACAAGGGGCTGGCTTCGGTCGTGGGCCGCAAGTCGCCCAACTCGCTCTATTCCGAACGTCACGTGACGTTTGAGGACGATGCGGGGGCCTATGACCAGAAGGACGCGGCGGGCTTCATCAAGCTCAACGCGCTGCGGCTGCGCCTGCTGGCCACGCGCGACCGGCGCAATTTCTGACCCGGATCTGACGCGAAACCGCGCCGTTTGACGGCGGTTTGCGATTCTGTCCACCGCTAGGGCTGACTTATCCACCGCGAACTCGGCGATCTGTGGATAAGTCGGCCTTTGCCTGCTTGCCAGACTCGGTTTCGGGGCGCAGCTTCAAGTCATCGAGACGCTGATACCGAACTTGAAGTTGATGTGGGAAACCACTGAAACAGATAGGGAAAACCGAGGCGTCGAGATACCGGCAGCGATGCCCGCAGCAGTATCGGAAAACACGCCTCAGGAAGTCCCCGGACGGAATCTGGCGAACCGCAGATGCAGTGATAGGCGCGCAGCAGGTTGGTCACGGCACAGTGGCAGAAGCGAACGATGGGAAAGCCGCGTTTCGGCGCAGCGGAACGAAAGTTCGCAGACAGCAGCAGTGGCGTGGTCACGGAACCGCCAGGTGCTGGGAAAGGCCGCAAGGTCCGGACCAACACCTGACGGGACCGGACGCCGGAAACGGCATCCGGACGATGAAAGCCGGTTCTTTCGGGAACCCCGGACGGAAATCGGCCCGCCCGATGCGATGAGCATCACGATGCGGTAGCACTCACGGTGCGATGGCACGCGAGGTGCTCAGGTAGCGTCACAGCGGCAGGCAGATGGAACGCCGGAACAGCGATCGCCCAAATCGGTCGGAAGCAGCGATGGCGTAGCGTGGGGCTGGCGGAAACGTCGGCCCCATTTGCTATTGCCCCCCGCCCCGCCTAATCACGCCGCATGGCCCGCCTGATCCTGCTGAACAAACCCTATGGCGTGCTGTGCCAGTTCAGTCCGGACGGCTCGGACAAGCCCACCCTGGCGCGCTATGTGCCGGTTCCGGGGGTCTATCCCGCCGGGCGGCTCGATACCGACAGCGAGGGGCTGCTGCTGCTGACCGATGATGGCCGCCTGCAGGCACGGATCGCCGATCCCAGGTTCAAGCTGCCCAAGACCTATCTGGTGCAGGTTGAGGGCGAACCCGGTGCAGACGCACTGGCCGCGCTGCGCGGCGGCGTGCGGCTAAAAGACGGCCTGACCCGCCCCGCCGAGGCCGAACTGATCCCCGCCCCGGCCCTGTGGCCGCGCAATCCGCCGGTCCGGTTTCGCAAGACCGTGCCCGACACATGGCTCCGCCTGACCATCCGCGAGGGGCGCAACCGCCAGGTCCGCCGCATGACCGCCGCGGTCGGCCATCCTACGCTGCGGCTGGTTCGCTGGCAGGTCGGAGACTGGGCGCTGGACGGGCTTGGGCTGGGGGAATGGCGGGAGGTTTCGGTTTAAGAAGGGGTTCACGCAGTGACGCAAAGATGGCGACGGGTGCCGCAATCTCATAACGTGAGTGCGGAAAACAAGGACTGATACGATTGTAGCGACAGGTTAGGCAGACGTGACGCGTCCAATGGCGTCAGCCAGCGCAACGCGCTATGCTCATCCCCGATTAGCTGGGGCTGACCGACCCAATCCCTGACAACAAAAATGTGGAACCTGTTGATTCGACCGTCAGACGGCGAAGCGACCTCAAGAACCGCCAAGTGCTCCAATGAGGTTGGAACAATGCCAAGCTCTTCACCCAGCTCGCGTGCAAGCGCTTCTGCGAGCGTTTCGCCGTTCTCGACATGACCACCCGGGAAACTCCAAGTGCCTGGATAAGCTTGGCGATGCACGCTTCGGAGGGCGAGCAAGATTTGCCCGTCTGCAATCAGGATGCCGTTAACGATATCAGGCAAGATCGATCCTCACCGCACAAACAGACTTGCCAGTTCCACATGTGTTGACCAGCGAAACTGGCCGACCGGGCGCAGCTCCGCCAGCCGGTAACCTGCCTGCACCAGCAGCCGGGCGTCGCGGGCCCAGCTCGATGGGTTGCAGCTGATATAGACCACCCGCTCGACCGTGCTGCCCGCGATCCGCTCGATCTGATCGCGCGCGCCGGCGCGGGGGGGATCGAGCAGGACGGCGGCAAAGCGGTTCAGCTCATCCGGCAGCAGCGGATTGCGGAACAGGTCGCGGTGCAGCGCGTGGATCGGCAGGCCGGAACGCCCGGCGGCGGCACTGCAGGCCTGATGTGCATCGCGCGCGGCCTCTACCGCCAGCACTTTGGTTTCCGGCCCGGCCAGCGCGAAAGCGAAAGTGCCGAGGCCTGAGAACAGGTCCGCCACACTGGCACAGCCCTGCAGCCACTCACGTGCGGCAGCGACCAGCGCGGCCTCTCCATCCAGCGTCGCCTGCAGGAACGATCCCGGCGGGAACGGCACGGCCACCCCGGCGAGCGTGACGGTCGCGGGTTCGGGTTCCCACACCACTTCGTGGCCGTATCCGCCATCGATCGTCAGCCGCGCGAGGCGGTGTTCGCCCGCGAAATCGAGCAGTGCCTGGGTTGCAGTCAGGCCATCGGCGCTGAGGCCCTTGATGCCCAGATCGAGCCCCTGATCCAGCATTGTCAGATCGACATCGGCGGCCAGTTTGGCATGGGCGTGCTTGCCGGGCTTGCCCTTGGCTTTGCCCTTCGGCTTGGCCTGATCCTGCCCCAACCGGATCAGCAGCTTGCGCAGCGGAGCCAAAATTGCGGCCATTTCCGGCAGCATCACCGGGCATTCGGCCAGTTCCACCACCCGGTGCGACTTGGCCTCACGAAACCCGATCACCACCCGCCCCTGCGAACTTTCCGCCCGCAGCGAAGCCCGCCGCCTCGCGCCCGGCGGCGACAGGTGCGGCGGCGCGATTCGTTCCGCGCCCAGTTCCTGCGCGGTCGAGGCATTGCTGACCCGCGCTTCGACGAACTGGGTCAGGCTTTCCTCATCCAGCTGCTGCAACTGGCACCCGCCGCAGCGGCCAAAGTGGCGGCACGGCGGGGTGACGTGGTGCGGGCCGGGCTCGATCGTCCCGTCTTCGTGCAGCAAATCCCCCGGCGCCACGCCCCAGGCATAGCGGCCCGATGCGGTCAGACCGTCGCCTTTGGCAGCGATGCGGATGATGGGTTCGGTGGTCATGGGGTGTTGCGCCAGATTGGGGTTCACGCAGCGGCGTGACCCGGAACTACAGACAGGCCGCGTAGGCGCTCTGCACCGCTTCGGCAAGCTGCCCGGCGGTGAAGGCCGGAGCGCACAGCCGCGCCGCCTCGCTGTGGAGCCAGACGCCCTGACACGCCGCGTCATACGGATCGAGCCCGGTGGCGAGGCGGCTGGCCATGGTTCCCGCCAGCACATCGCCGGTTCCCGCCGTCGATAGCCAGCTTGACCCCCGCACAGCCAGCGCCAGCCGTCCATCGGGCGCAGCGACCACGGTGTCCGGCCCCTTGGCCACCACCACCGCGCCGGTTGCGGCTGCAAGGCGGGCGGCGCGTTCGGGCTTGGGGCCGCCGGTTTCGCAGTCAAAGTTCCGCTCCAGCGCGGCCAGCTCGCCCTCATGCGGGGTAACGATCAACGACGCGGCGCGCGCGGACAGCAGGCGCGGGGCGAGCAGCATCAGCCCATCGGCATCGAGTACCGCGGGCACTTGCCGCGCCAACCCCTCAACCAACCGCTCCAGCGCGAGCGCATCCCGCCCCAGCCCCGGGCCAACCAGCAGCGCGGACAGGCGGGCATCGCCCAGCGCGGAACCATCGCAGACCAGATCGGGCGGCACGGCAGCCGCCTCCGCCGCGATCAGCTTCACATAGCCCGCCCCGCCATGCTGCGCCGCCCGCGCCGCCAAGATCGCCGCCCCCGGCATCGCCCCACCGACAACCCCCAGCAACCCGCGCCGGTACTTGTGCGCATCGGCGGCAGGTGCGCTCAGTTGCGGTCGGGCGATCACTTGCGCCGCGCCGACCACGCCCTCCACCCCGATCCCGACCAGCCGCAGCGCGCCCATCGCGGCGCAGGCGGGCATCAGGAAATGGGCGAATTTCCACGCCCCCAGCGCAACGGTCAGGTCTGCAGAGGGCAGGTCCGGGGTGAGCGGCTGGCCACTGTCGCTGTCGATCCCGCTGGGCAGGTCCACCGCGACCAGTTTGTCATGGCCGCCCGCCAGACGGCGCAGCAGCGCGGCGTCGACATCGCTCAAGCCGCGCGTCAGGCCGCTGCCGAACAGGCAGTCCACCAGCACTTCCCCATGCGGGTTCGCGTCCGCGCCCAGCACTTCGCCCTGATAGAGCGCGCGGGCCCTCTGCGCCGCATCGGTGTGGGGATCGCAGGTGGCGACAACCGTTGCCTGCCCGCCCTGCTCGCGCAGCGCCTCGGCAATCACATAGCCATCGCCGCCGTTGTTGCCCGGGCCGCACAGAACGGTCACCGCGCGGCCGCCAGCCACGCGCCACACCCACTCCGCCGCGCCTCGGCCAGCGGTCTGCATCAATTGGTCCACGCTGATCCCGCCCGCAATCAGGCGCTGTTCCGCGGCGCGCATCTGCGCCACGGTCAGGATCTGGTTACTGCGGCTTGGCACCGGCGGGCGCCTGCACCGGCACAACATAGCGATCCTGCACCAGGATCACTTCATACCGGTCCCCCTTGCGGGCCGATTGCGTCACATCGGCGCCATCGGCAGCGAGCAGGTTCTGGCCATCGTCGCTGACCAGCAGGCGGCGGAACCCACCATCAGGGTGACGGATCACGAAGGTCTGCTTGCCATCGATCTGGGTGCGTTCCAGCCGGCAATCCTGCTTGAATTCCTTCGCCCCCGCCAGCGCGCAAAAGATCGGCTCGCCATCCTGCGCCTCGGCCCCGCCGGGTTGCTGGCAGGCGGCGAGGAGAAGCGGAGCCGCAATTGCGACACTGGCCTTGCGCATTGTACCCTAACCCTTCTTCAGCTGCGAAATGTCCCGCACCGCACCGCGCGCGGCGCTGGTGGTCATGGCGGCATAGGCCTGCAGCGCCTGGCTGACCACGCGCTTGCGTTCGGCCTTGGGCTGCCACCCGGCGGCATCCTGCGCGGCGCGGCGCTGGGCCAGCACTTCATCGCTGACCGCCAGATGGATCGTCCGGCCAGGAATATCGATTTCGATCCGGTCACCCATCTCGACCAGCCCGATCGCCCCGCCTTCCGCCGCTTCGGGGGAGGCATGGCCGATCGACAGACCCGATGTGCCGCCCGAAAAGCGCCCGTCGGTCAGCAGCGCGCAAGCCTTCCCCAGCCCCTTCGATTTGAGGTAGCTGGTGGGATAGAGCATTTCCTGCATGCCGGGACCGCCCTTGGGCCCTTCATAGCGGATAACCACCACGTCCCCGGCTTCGACCTGCCCGGTCAGGATTGCAGTGACGGCGGCGTCCTGGCTTTCATAAACCTTGGCCGGGCCGCTGAATTTCAGGATCGAATCATCGACCCCGGCGGTCTTCACGATGCAGCCTTCCAGCGCGATATTGCCATAGAGCACCGCCAGCCCGCCATCCTGGCTGAAGGCGTGGTCCTTGCTGCGGATCACACCGTTTTCACGGTCCAGATCAAGCTCCGCCCAGCGGCGGTTCTGGCTGAACGCGGTCTGGGTCGGCACGCCGCCCGGCGCGGCCTTGAAGAAATGCTGCACCGCCGGATCGTTGGTGCGCTTGATGTCCCACTGGTTGAGCGCATGGCCCAGCGTGGGCGCGTGGACCGTGGGCAGTTCGGTGTGGAGCAGCCCGGCGCGATCTAGCTCGCCCAGGATCGCCATGATCCCGCCGGCGCGGTGAACATCTTCCATGTGGACGTCGCTTTTGGCCGGCGCGACCTTGGACAGGCAGGGCACCTGACGGCTCAGCCGGTCAATGTCCTTCATGGTGAAATCGATCCCGGCTTCCTGCGCGGCGGCGAGCAGGTGGAGCACGGTGTTGGTCGATCCGCCCATCGCGATGTCGAGCGACATGGCGTTTTCGAACGCCTTGAAGCTGGCGATATTGCGCGGCAGCACGCTGGCATCGTCCTGTTCGTAATACCGCTTGCACAGCTCCACCGCGACACGCCCGGCCTGCAGGAACAGCTCCTTGCGGTCGGCATGGGTGGCGAGTTGCGATCCGTTGCCGGGCAGCGACAGGCCCAGTGCCTCGGTCAGGCAGTTCATCGAATTGGCGGTGAACATGCCGCTGCACGAACCGCAGGTCGGGCAGGCCGCCTTTTCAATCGTTTCGACTTCTTCGTCGCTATAACTGTCGTCCCCGGCGGCGATCATCGCGTCGATCAGATCGAGCGCGACCTCCTTGCCTTTCAGCACCACCTTGCCCGCTTCCATCGGCCCGCCCGAAACGAACACCACCGGAATGTTGATCCGCATCGCCGCCATCAGCATGCCCGGCGTGATCTTGTCGCAGTTGGAAATGCACACCATCGCATCGGCGCAGTGGGCATTGACCATGTATTCGACACTGTCGGCAATCAGATCACGGCTGGGCAGCGAATAAAGCATGCCATCGTGGCCCATCGCGATGCCATCATCGACCGCGATGGTGTTGAATTCCTTGGCCACGCCCCCGGCCGCCTCAATCTCGCGCGCGACCATCTGGCCCAGGTCCTTCAGGTGCACATGGCCCGGCACGAACTGGGTAAAGCTGTTGACCACGGCGATGATCGGCTTGCCAAAATCACCGTCCTTCATCCCCGTAGCCCGCCAAAGCCCCCGCGCGCCGGCCATATTGCGGCCGTGGGTGGAAGTGCGGGAACGATAGACGGGCATGGAATGATCTTTCAAAAGGGTGGTTTCGCAGCGGCCCTACACCGCTAATCCCCCAGCTTCAACGCCACTTCGTTGCAGATCCGCCAGAGCCGCTCCGCCCACACCGCCTGCCCCGCTGCATCGCCAATCTGGTCCTGCCGGATCTCGATGCCCAGATAGGGCCGCCCTTCGGCCTCGGCGTGGCGGTTCATGGTTTCGTTGAGGAGGTGGCCTGAGTACGGTTGCTGATCGCCCACCACCAGCCCTTCGGTCTCCAGCAGGGGGATCGCGATCCGCGCGGCGCGCTCGTCATGGTTGTAGAGCACGCCGACCTGCCACGGGCGTGCCTGTTCCGGATGGCTGGCGAGCTGCGGGGTGAAGCTGTGCAGCGACACGATCAGCGCGGGCGGTGCCTCGTCGAGCAGGGCCGACAGCGCGGTGTGGTAGGGGTGATAGAACCGCTCCAGCCGGGCGAGATGTGCGGCGTGATCGAGCATGTTGCCGGGAATGGCGTGCCCGTCGCTGGCGATCGGGAATACGGCCGGGCCATGCTCCTCGCGGTTGAAATCGCAGACCAGGCGGCTGACATTGCCCTGAAACGCGGCGACGCCGGGCCGTTGCGCCATGATCGCGCCGACTTCGGCCACGCCGATGTCCACGGCGATGTGCTGGCCGAGCAATTCCGGCGCGATGCCCAGCGCAATGTCGGCGGGCACGCGGTTGCTGGCGTGGTCGGATACCACCAGAATGCCGCCGAACCGGGGCTGGCCAAGCAGGCGCCAGGCTTCGTGTTCGCTCACCGCAGATGCCCCGCGAGTTGCCACCAGTCCGGCTGGCGCTCCTGCACCATGGCAGCGGCTGCTGTCAGCTGCGCATCATCGCCATAGAGCGCGAAACAGGTCGCGCCCGAACCGCTCATCCGCACCAGCTCCGCGCCGTTTTCGCGCAGCAGGGCCAGCACATCGGAAATCGCCGGGCAGAGCGCAATCGCGGGCGCTTCCAGATCATTGCGCCCGGCCTCGGCGATCCGGCTGACCGGTCCGTCCGGCATCGGCCCGCGATCCACGCCGTCCCAGCCCTTGAACACCGGCCCGGTCGCCAGCGGCATGCGCGGGTTGACGAGGAGGACGGGCGTTCCCGCCAGATCGCTTTCCACCGGCTCCAGCTCGGTCCCGGTGCCGCGCCCGATGCAGGTTTCGCTGCGCACGCAGGCGGGCACATCTGCGCCGAGAGCCGCCGCGCGGGCGTGCCAGTCGGCGGGCAGGCCATATTCACGCTCGACCAGCCGGAACAAGGCCCCCGCATCGGCCGAGCCGCCGCCCAGCCCCGCCGCGACCGGCAGGTTCTTTTCCAGCGTCACCGCCCAGCCCTGTGGCCGGGGCAATTTGCCCAGCGCCTTGGCGACGATATTGCCGAACGGATCAGCCAGTTCGCCGCCGAATTCCCCGCAGGTCCTGAGTTCGTCCTGCGCGGCGGGGCTGACGCTCAGCTGATCCCCCGCATCGACGAAGGCGAACAGCGTTTCCAGCTCATGATACCCATCCTCCCGCCGCCGCCGGACATGGAGGGCAAGGTTGATCTTGGCATAGGCGGTTTCGCGCATCATCGGGCGAAGCGGCTATAGCGCTGCGACATATTTGTCAGATGAGGCTTCGAAACTCATGATCGGAGCACGGATTGCGCCATTGCGCGTTGGCCTGCCGCCCAGCGGATCAATCGCGTGGATTTCATAGTCAGGCTGGGCCGGATCAATCCCGCTCACGATCACGTCAAAGGTGCGTGCGGGCCCGTCCTGCGGAACGAACCAGTGAATGTTGTCGCGCGCCGATGACATGGCCGAGATCATGCCCGTCTTTGCGACATAGTCCTTGCTGGGCCTGATGATCATCGCGCCCTCATCGTCCCCAAGCCGGTCAAAATTGCGAACGCGGAACGCGCCTTGGACAACGAGATGCGATGAAACCATATTGCGGTGACCGTGCGGGGTGATCACGTTGTTCGGCGCGAAATCGAACAGTGCCGCAGCAAAGCCCAACCGGCGCGGTTCGCCCCGATCATCGATAAACCGCACGCTGCGTTTGCGCGGATCGTTGGTCGATGGCAGCGCATTGGCGGTAACCCGGGCCCGGTCCACTTCTGCCATCAATTCCGCCAGATCAACCTCTGCGGCCAACCGCTCAATCTCGGTCATCCAGGCAGCAGGCTTGACCGATCCCAGCCGCAATGCCCGGGCAAGTTCGCCCTGCCGCTCGATCCAATCGCGCGCGGCCATCCGCCGGGCCGGCTTTGCACAAGAGACTTCGGACAGCAGCGCGAACATGGTGAAAGCGGCGAACCCGGTCGACAACAAGCCGCGCCGGGTAAGGCCCAGCTCATCCGGGTGAGCCGCTCTGCCAATCACTGTTTCGGGCATTTGCAAAACTTCCTCCGTCACGCCCGCCACAACGCCTTGCTACATATTCGGATAGTTCGGCCCGCCGCCGCCCTCCGGGGTCACCCAGGTGATGTTCTGGGTGGCGTCCTTGATGTCGCAGGTCTTGCAGTGGACGCAGTTCTGGGCGTTGATCTGGAGGCGCGGCTGGCCTTCCTCGACGCCGAGGAATTCGTACACCCCCGCCGGGCAATAGCGCGCTTCCGGCCCGGCATAGAGCTTGAGGTTGACCTCCACCGGCACCGCCGGATCCTTCAGCTGCAGGTGGCACGGCTGGTCTTCTTCATGGTTGGTGAAGGACAGCGCCACGCTGGACAGGCGGTCAAAGCTGATCACGCCGTCGGGTTTGGGATAGTTGATTGGCTGGTACAGGTCGGCGCGCTGCGTGTCTTCGCAGTCGCGGTGGTGCTTCATCGGCTTCCACAGGCCGAACCCGAACAGGGTGCGCAGCCACATGTCCGCGCCGGCCAGGATCGTGCCAAGCCCGCCGCCCCACTTGGCGACCATCGGTTCGGCGTTCTGGACCAGCTTGAGTTCCTTGGCGATCCAGCTTTCGCGCACGGCGGCGTCATATTCGCTCATCGAATCGCCTTCGCGGCCAGCGGCGATCGCTGCGGCGGCAGCTTCGGCGGCCAGCATCCCGCTCTTCATCGCGGTGTGGCTGCCCTTGATCCGGGGCACGTTGACGAACCCGGCCGAGCAGCCGATCAGCGCGCCGCCCGGGAAATCGAGCTTGGGCACCGATTGCCAGCCACCTTCGTTGATCGCCCGCGCGCCATAGGACACGCGGCGGCCGCCCTCCAGGATCGCGCGGATCTGCGGGTGCTGCTTCCAGCGCTGGAATTCCTCGAACGGATAGACGTAGGGGTTCTTGTAATCGAGCGCGGTGACGAAGCCGATCGCGACCTGGT
>CAZKAX010000030.1:0-33998 GCA_964550775.1 uncultured Novosphingobium sp.
TCGCCGAAGACATCGAAGGCGAAGCGCTGGCCACCCTGGTGGTCAACAAGCTGCGTGGCGGGCTGAAGATTGCTGCAGTCAAGGCCCCTGGCTTTGGTGATCGCCGCAAGGCGATGCTGCAGGACATCGCGATCCTGACCCAGGGCGAAATGATCAGCGAAGATCTGGGCATCAAGCTTGAATCGGTCACGCTGGGCATGCTCGGCCAGGCCAAGCGCGTTTCGATCGACAAGGACAACACCACCATCGTCGATGGCGCCGGTTCGGCTGACGAAATCAAGAACCGGGTCGAACAGATCCGCGCCCAGATCGAAGTCACCACCAGCGACTATGACCGTGAAAAGCTGCAGGAACGCCTGGCCAAGCTGGCCGGCGGGGTTGCCGTGATCAAGGTTGGCGGCGCTTCGGAAGTCGAAGTGAAGGAACGCAAGGACCGCGTTGACGATGCGCTGCACGCCACCCGCGCTGCGGTGGAAGAAGGCATCGTCCCCGGCGGCGGCACGGCGCTGCTCTATGCCACCAAGGCTCTGGCCGGCATGAAGGGCGCCAACGACGACCAGACCAAGGGCATTGACATCGTGCGCCGCGCGATCACTGCCCCAGTCAAGCAGATCGCGACCAACGCCGGTCACGATGGCGCTGTGGTCTCGGGCAACCTGCTGCGCGAAGACGACGAAACCCAGGGCTTCAACGCTTCGACCGACACCTATGAAAACCTGGTGGCGGCTGGCGTTATCGATCCGACCAAGGTGGTGCGCACTGCACTGCAGGACGCGGCCTCGGTCGCCGGCCTGCTGATCACCACCGAAGCCGCGATTTCGGAAAAGCCCGAAGACAAGCCGGCCATGGGCGGCATGCCCGGCGGCGGCATGGGCGGCATGGGCGGGATGGACTTCTAAGTCCGACTGCCAGTCAGCCAAACAAATCGGGGCCGGAAGAGCAATCTTCCGGCCCCTTTTTCACGTGCTTGCCCGCCAGCGCTGCAAGCGCGGGAGGCCACTGACCAACTCCTTAACCCTCTGATGCTAGGGCATTCCCCAAATTCGGGAGGGATGGGCATTGAAGTGGTATTTCCTGCTGCTGTTGGGCTTGATCGTGCTGATCGAACGCGCACGGGCGCGCCGCCGGGCTGGGGCGCGGCCAGAGCCGGCTGGTACAGCACCCCGCAACCGGGATTTCAGGACCAATTTCGAAGCAGAGGCGCTGGAAAGCGATTTCCTGCAACCCGAGCGTCCCGCCCCGCGCCCTCCGCGCCCCGCACCGCCGCCGCCCGCATCCAAGGTCAGCGAGAGCGTGTCGGTGGTGCTGCGCCGTCAGATCCCGCCGCGCAACGAAGCTCCGCGATCATGGCTGGGCGGCTTGCCGATGCTGCCGGAAGGGATCGAATGGCCGCGCGGGGTGAACCCTGAACGCAAGGATCAGGGCGCGGTGCCGCTGCACTTCATCGCCCAGATCGCCTGCGCCGATCTGCCGCCCGAACTGTGGGGCGGACTGGGCCCGCGCACCGGATGGCTGCGATTGTTCCTGAATGGCAACAGCTGCGACAACGAGGATCGCGGCCTGTGGCGCCTGATCCACAGCGCGGAACTGGGCAGCGAGTGCCAGCCGCCGGATGACCTGCAGGTGATCCACGACGGCACCTATACAGGGGGTTCGGCCTGGACGCAGAGCCGCAAGACCTATCCACGCTGGCCGGTCGATCTGGTCAAGGTCAGCAACACCTTGCGCCACGAAGGCCAGCGATCCTGGCCGACCCCGGACGAGTTCGAGACCGAGCTTTACCTGGGTGAACACGTTGAACGGGACCGGAACAAGCTGCCCAAGCTGCCCCCGTTCGCGCGGAGCGTGCTGCAGACGGCCCTGCGCGAAACGATCGCACAAATGCGCCAGCCGGTGCGCGAATATCCGCTGAGCGATGTCAATCGCACGCAGCTGGCCAGCCCCACGAACTGGCCCCTGATCCTGACTGTGCCGACCGAACGCCAGGCACGTGCCAATACGCGCTGGCTCGCGGAGGTAGCCGAACGGCGCGGGGTTGAAGCGCTGAGCGATGCAGAGCAGCAGGCCTATCTGGCAAGCCAGCCCAACCGCGTCCGTGCGGCAGCCGAACTGGATACGCTGCGTGCGCTCATCGGCGAATGCCCCAGCCCCGAAGCCCTGATCGCACGGTGCGAGGCCGGGCGGGCGGAATGGCTGGCCTGGCGCGGCGAAGTGGCCGACTGGCTGGAAGAATGGCTAACCGGGATCGACGCGGCGACGCTCGATCTGCCGCTGACAGCGGACGATCGCGAGCGGATGGCCATGCTCGAAAAGGCACCGCCGCATGTTTATTGGGTGATTGACCGCCAGGGCGGATATTCCGACGAACCGCACTACGTCGGCCCGCGCAAGGTCGAAAGCTCTGCCTTCGCGGCCCTGGCCGAGCAGTGCAACTACGCCGCGCACGACCTGGCAGTGGAGTTCTACCTTGACCCGCAGCGTCGCCACCTGCTTCCGGCGGAACACCTGCCCGCCTACGAGGCCTGGTGGCGCGCACTCTTCGAAAACCGCCCGCACCGAATCGGCGGCTATCATGACGGGGTGCAAAGCGACGCGGTGGAAGGGCCGCAGGAAAAGCTGCTCTTGCTGCAAATGGCCACCGACTATCCGATGCAGTTCTGCTGGGGCGATTGCGGCGCGGTCTATGCCTTCATTCGCACGGACGATCTCAAGGCCGGACGCTTCGACGCGGCCGAGCTGCATCTGGAATGCCACTGATCCGCGCGAATTACGCACTTTCCCGCAAGCAGGCCCCGGTTCGTCGCAGGCGGTTTGAGCGGCGCAGGGTCGTTAGCCAAACTGAAAGCATGAATGGGCTATCGCTGTTCGCGTGAAGACGGGACACATTTCACGATTGCTGGCCGCTGTGGCCTTTGCAGGTGCGCTTGCCGTGCCGGGAGCGGCGCAGGCGCGCGGCGATGACCTTGAGCTGGCGTTTGATCGCACGCTCGGCACCCAGGTTCGCACTCCGCCCGAAGCTCCTGCCGTTCCATTGGTCCAACCGCGCAAGCCGGTTGCCGTCGCCCAGTTCATCGCACCCTCGGTCAGCAGCTATGGCAGCGGGCTTGAGGCGCAGATCGCCTCGCTCGCCGCACCTGCGCAGGGCCGGATCGGCGTTGCCGCGCTCGATCTTTCTACCGGGCGCGCGGTTTCGGTGCTGGGCAACCAGCCCTTCCCACTGGCCAGCACCAGCAAGGTTGCCATTGCCGCCACGTTCCTGGCCGGGGTCGATCAGGGCCGCTTCCGCCTGTCTGATCAGTACCCGCTGATGGTCCCGGTCCGTTCGGCCAAGTATTCAACCGAAGTGGCCCCCGTCCGCGCCGGCGCGACGATGAGCGCGCAGGGCCTGATCGAACTGGCCATCACCCGCAGCGACAATCCCGCCGCCGATGCCCTGCTGGCCGCCGTGGGCGGGCCGCAGGCAGTCAATCGCTGGCTGCAAAGCGCAGGCCTTTCGGGCATGCGGATGGACCGCGACATCGCCACGCTGGTGCGCGACGACGGCGAATTCAATCCCGCCACCACGATCGACCCGCGCGACAGTGCGACGCCGTTGACCATGGTCGAACTGCTGGGCGGACTCTATCGCGGGCAGTGGCTGTCCGCCTCCAGCCGCAACCTTTTGCTGGGCACGATGTCCCGCACCGTTACCGGCAAACGCCGGATGCGCGCGCTGCTGCCGGAAGAGGCCGGGATTGCGCACAAGACCGGCACCCTTTCCAACACCGCCAGCGATGTCGGGATCATCACCACGCCTGACGGACGCTCCATCGCCGTGGCAATCTATGTCACCGGCCAGGGCAGCAAGGCGGGGCGCGATGCGCGCATCGCCAGCATCGCCCGCGCGATCTATGACGGTTATCAGTACGAAAGCTCGGGCTACCGCCGCACCGCTTCGCGCTGATCCATCCGCCTGCCCCAACGGAAAAGAGCGCGCCGGTTGACCCGACGCGCTCTCCCCCTCTCCAGCTCTGAAGCTCTTTAGAATTCGATGCTCGCCCGGGCATAGAGGTAGCGGCCGTTGAAGCCGAAGGGCGAGAAGATCGAGAACGGGATATATTGCTGGTTGGCCGGATAGACCCCGCCAATCGCCGCCGGACGCGGCCCGAAGGGCGAACGATCCGGATAGACATCGAACACGTTGTCCGCGCCGATCGCCAGGCTCAGCCGGTCCATCGGCTTGAACCGCAGTTCCAGATCAGTGATCCACTTGGCCCGCAGGAAGATGTCATCCGGGCCATAGGCGGTCAGGCTGGTCGGCGTGGCGATGGGATTGGCCGAACCGGGCGAAGTGACCTTGCCATAACGGGTTGACCGTGCGGTCAGCCCGACCATGCCCAAATCGCCATCCAGGCTCAGCACCACCTTGTCGCGCGGCTGGCCTTCGGTGAAGCGCAGCCCTTCAACACGGCCAAACAGGATCAGCCCGGGGATCGTCGCGAGCGGCCCCAGATCGTTCTTGCGGGCCAGGATCTTCTGCTTGTTGTAGTTATAGGCAGCGGTCAGGTTCCACTTGCCGAACCCTTCCAGCGGCAAACGCCAGTTGAGCACCGCATCCACACCTTCGGTACGGGTGTTGAGCCCGTTGATGAAGAACCGCGCCGCACCGACCGAGTTGAACCCGTTGGCATCAAGCACCGCCTTGACTGCGGAGTTGACCGCCGCCGAGCCGCTACCCGCCGCACCGAGGTTTTCGGTGAGGACGATCCGGTCATTGATCTTGATGTTGTAGTAATCGACCGTCAACGTCAGCCCGCTGAGCGGGTTGGCGGTGAAGCCGCCCGAGAAGTTGACCGACTTTTCAGGCTTGAGATCCTTGGATCCCAGCGCCCGCGCCACCGGACTGCTGACCGCCACGGTCGAAATATCCACCGGCAGACCGCCGATGAAGTTGGTCGAGGTGGTGGTGAAGTACTGCTGGTGCAGCGACGGCGCACGGAACCCGTTCGAAACCGAACCGCGCAGCGCAAAGCCGGGGACGAATTCATACCGCGCCGCGAACTTGCCGGTCAGCGTATTGCCAAAGTCCGAGAAGTGTTCGAACCGCCCGGCCGCCGTGGTGGTCAGCCCCGGAACGATTTCGGTATCAAGTTCGACATAGCCGGCCATCGAATGACGGCGCACCTCGGTCGAACTGGCGAGCGGAATGCCGGGGAAGCCCTGCGCGCCCGCTGCGGCCGCACGGCCCGGGAAGCTGCACACGCTGGTCCCCGCGTTGTAAACGCCCTGCTGCAACGTGCAGCCCGCCGCCGTAGTGGTGATCGAAGCCTTGAAATAGGGCCCGATCGCATAGCTCTGCGGTTCGCCCGGACGGATCTTGAACTGTTCGTTGCGGTATTCCGCCCCGAACGCGAAAGTCAGCGGCTTGGCAAAGCCCACTTCGAATTCGCGGCTGACGTCCATGTTGGCCAGCAACTGGCGATAGCCAAGCCCGCCGGCATCAAAGCTGCGCTGGCTTTGCGGGCCGAAGCTGGTGTTCAGCGAATTTTCGACCCGGTAGTCGAAGCTGTTCTGCCCCCAGCCCAGCGACCCATCGACATTCCACAAACCAGACGTGGTGCGCAGCCCCATGGTTGCGGCGCGGTCGGTCAGGTCAGAGGTGATGAACGGCAGGAAGCCATCCGGCGTCAGGCCCACGAAGTTGGCATTGGTCGGCGTGGTATTGGGTGCCAGAACCGAGAAATCGCGGTTCGCCGCCGCGTTCTGCTGGCGATAGTTGGCCGCACTGACCGAATCGCGCTGATCGAAGCTGGCAAAGGCGTAGAGTTCCAGATCCTCGCCCACTGGCACGGCGGCATTGGCGAACAGGATGAAATCGTCAGCCTTGGGATCGCCGAAGCGGAATTCGAGCCGGTTGAAGGTCAGCTCGCGCGGATCCCAGGTCGTCGTGGTCGGGCGGATATAGTTGGGCCGCAGGTCATAGCCCTGGCGGTTGGTGTAACCGCGATGGCGGTATTCGGCGGTAAAGTTCAGATAGCCGCCGCTGCTGCCAAAGAACGGCAGGCCGATGTTGGTTGCTACCGAATAGCTCTGGCCGTCATGTGCCTTGCGCTCACCATCGGTGGTGGCCTGGAAATAGCGGTTGTCAGCTGCATCAAGCACCGGCGCGCCGTTCGAGGTGACCAGCCCGGTCACATTCGCCACGTCGTTGATCGTGGTGTCATACTTGCCATAGGAGATCGCGGCACGGCCGCCTTCGCTGGCTTTCTTGAGGCGGATGTTGATCACCCCGTCGATCGCATCCGAACCGTATTGCGATGAAGCCCCGTCACGCAGCACTTCGATCCGGTCGATCGCGAGTGCCGGGATCGCGTTCATGTCCACCGCTGCCGAACCGCGCCCGACCGTGCCGTTGATGTTGAGCAGCGCAGAGACGTGGCGGCGCTTGCCATTGACCAGCACCAGCGTCTGGTCCGGGCCCAGGCCGCGCAAGGTGGCGGGGCGCAGCGCGTCCGACCCGTCGGCAATCGCGGGCTGCGGGAAGTTGAAGCTGGGCACCAGCTTGTTGAGGATCTTGTTGGTTTCGACCTGACCGCCTTCGGTAATCGCGGCACCGGACAGCACATCAACCGGAACCGGTGAATCCTGCACCGTGCGGGACGCAGAGCGGGTGCCGGTGACGATGATGGTGGGCTGATCGACGCTTTCGTCAGCGGCGCTTTCCTGGGCCAGAGCCGGTGCGGTCAGCGCAAGGCTGGACAGCGATGCGAGCAAGGAGAGGCGGATCGAAGAATGCATGGTTGGTTCCCTTACCAGTATCGCCGCACCCTTTCCTCCCCAGGCCGGGCGCGACGTATTTCCCACGGGAACTTACGCATGTCATGCGCGCGCAAACAAGCCGCCCGCAACGATTGCGGACGGCCTGTTGCAAGCCTGCAACGCGGTTGTCTTATTTGGCGAAGTTCGCCTTGCGCGGGCCGAGATAGCCGAACAGATAGGCGCCTACCTTGCGCATCTGGATTTCCTCTGCCCCTTCGGTGATCCGATAGCGCCGGTGGTGGCGATAGATGTGTTCGAACGGCTTGTGCCGCGAATAGCCGATCCCGCCGTGCACCTGCATCGCCCGGTCCGCCGCCTCGCAGACCAAGCGGTTGGCGTAGTAGTTGCACATGCTGATCTTGTCCGACAGGCGGTGCTCGATCTCCTTGTGCTCCATCTGGTCCATTTCCCAGGCGGTCTTGTAGATCAGCGTGCGCAGCATTTCGCACTGGGTGGCGAGTTCGACCAGCGGGAACTGGATCCCCTGGTTGCGCGCCAGTTCCGCGCCGAACGGCTTGCGTTCGCGGGCGTACTTGACCGATTCCTCGACGCAATAGGTTGCCGCGCCGAGTGAGCTCGCGGCCTGGCGGATGCGGTTCTGGTGAACGAAGCTCTGCGCGATTGACAGCCCGCCATCGACCGGGCCCAGCACCGCGCTTTCCGGCACCCAGCAATTCTCGAAATGCATCCGGGGGTGATCGGTGGGCATGTTGAATGTCCACATGTATTCATCGACCACCATGCCGGGGGTGCCTGCCGGCACGAGCAGGCAAGTGATCCCCTTGGCATCACCGGCCTTGCCCGATGTGCGGCAGAAGGCGGCGCAGTGGGTCGCGACGTGCATGCCGGTGATCCACATTTTCTCACCATCGATCCGCCAGCCCGGCACCCCATCGCGGGTTTCGCGCACCGCCACGGTTTCCATATGGGTCGCATCGGAGCCGTGGTGCGGCTCGGTCAGGCCAAAGGCGACCCGGCGTTCCCGTTCGAACCCGCCGAGGATGAATTCCTTCTGCTGTTCCTCCGTGCCGAAGTGTTCGAACATGTTGACGAAAGGAAAGTTGCCGACGATCGAGTGTTCGTTCTGCAGATCATTGTGCAGCCCCAGCCCCATTTGGGTAAAGTGATCGCGGATCACCGCCATCCACAGGTTCGCGCCGTCCTTGCCGCCGTATTTCTTGGGCGCGGAAAAGCGCCAGTGACCGGCCTTGTCCGCGCGCAGCGAGGCTTCGCGCAGCAGCGCTTCCCATTCGTGGCGGGGCAGGCCCTGGTTCTCGAAATCGGTCCGGGCATATTCGCGCCGGTGGTCGAAGAAGCGAATGTTGTCATCCTGCTGCTCCAGCGGGCGGATTTCCGCCTCGATAAAAGCATCGAGTTCGGCCAGGTAATCGACCAGATCCTGCGGCAGCGAAAAGTCCATCTCAACTTCCTTCCCATTTGGCCCGGGCCAGCGCCAGCGCGGGATATTTCGGCATGTCTGCGGTCAGCTTGCCCAGCGCCATGCGGCGCAATCGGGCCAATAGCCCGGGCGTGGCGAGGTCCGCCTTGCCCGACATCAAATCGGCGGCCAGCGCCGCGTCGATCGCCTGCGGGCGCTGCTCAAGCTCTCGCGCGACGATCCCCAGTGCATTGCGCGCCACCGCCAGGTTGAACTTGTCGCGCCCGCTGACCAGCGGCTTGATATCAGAACCCAGCCATTCGGAAATCGCGGTCAGCACTTCCACCCCGCTGGGCTCGCCGGTTCCCGGCACGAGCGGCGGCGTGGCGGGTGGGAGCGGGCGATTGCGTTCTTCTTCGGGCGCGAGTTCTTCCAGCAGCAACAAGAGGTCGAGCTCCTGCTCCGCCGTGCGCCGCGCGACGACCACGCGCTCGACCGAGCGGTCATGCCCGTCGCGCCAGTAGCCGCCCATCTGCAGACAGCCCAGCGCCCACCAGAAGGTGCGGTAGATCGTCCAGAAGCGAAAGCGCCGGGGATCAAACGTCTCGCCGCCCGCCGCCTCATAGGCCCGCGCCAGTTCCTCGACCGAGGTCAGGCCATAGCCCGGCCGGTCAGGGCGCGAGAACCGCCAGACGGTCATGCAGCCAAAAGCCAGATCCTCATGCCAGTCACCCAGGTGAGCCAGTTCCCAATCGAGCACCCCGGTCACTCGGCCATGCTCGAACATCAGGTTGCCCAGCCGGAAATCACCATGGACCAGCCGGGGCGGGACCGGATCGGGCAGATTTGCCTCAAGCCAGCGCAAGGCCAGCGCCAGGATCGGCCGATCCCCGCCATAGCTGATGAAGCGCGCGCGCAGCTCGGCCAGTGCCTCGGCCGGATCCATCACCGGCACGGCCAGCCCGGTGCAATCGGTACGGTGGACCGCTGCGAGTTCGCGGGCGATATCGGCGATCCCGGTGGCCGGGTCCGCCTCTGCCAGGAACGCATTGGGCTCTGGGGAGCCCGAGATCGAGCGCATGACATAGCCCGAACCGATCCCATCCGCCGGGTCCAATTCGACCAGCACTTCCGGGGCCATGACCCCGCCAGCACGGGCACGGCGGATCAGGGCGGCTTCTGCAGCATGATCCATCGGCCGTCCGGCCATGATTTCCAGGCTGGGCGCGCGGCGCAGGACGCAGGTTTCGGTCCCCGATACGAACCGCCAGCTTTCCATGTTGGCCCCGCCCGACAGGCGTTCCAGTGCGCCGGGCGCAGGCATTGCAATGCGCGCCATGGCCAGGGTCAGACCTTCGGCCAGTCGGGTCACTGCATCGCTGGGGGCCGCACTGCTGGACAAGGTCGCCGCTCTCCTTCGGCTGGGTTCGGAGAGGGTTTAATCGGGCGATTAAAATAGATCAAGCACGCCTGCAGTACGCAAACGAAAAGGGGCGCGAAGGTTAACCCTTCGCGCCCCCGATCTTGTGCCAAATGGCGAAGATTACATCTTCTTGGCAGCGTCCGCAGCAGCGGCAGCAGCGTCAGCAGCAGCGCCCGAAGCGGTGGTCGCGGCGTCAGCAGCAGCGCCCGAAGCGGTGGTCGCGGCGTCAGCAGCAGCACCGGCAGCGTCGGTGGCAGCAGCAGCAGCGTCCGAAGCAGCTTCAGTGGCGGCGTCCGAAGCGGCAGCAGCGGCGTCAACAGCCTTTTCAGCCGAGCAGGCCGACAGAGCGAGAGCGGCGCTGGCAGCGACGGCGGCGAGAACGATCTTGCGCATGAATGTATTCCTTGAACAGCGAGTGGACCACGCGCGGCCGTTTCTGCTGGAAAGCTTGGGCGACCGAACGGAAAGCCTACCTTATCGGTAGACTTCTCGCCTCAAATAGTCGCCTTCGCGGCGCGATGCAAGAGGTTGCTGCAAGACGCGCGAAATACACCCAGTTTTCCACTGGTTTGCGATCATTCGCAGGCAATTGTGGCAAGGTCATGACCGCCTGGCGAAATCGATTCGTGCGATTCGCGCGCCAGCCGGTTTACGCTGCCCGTCCCGCCCTGCTAGGCTCTGCCGATGGAGCCCAAGCAGCATCTCTATCTGGTCGATGGATCGGCCTATATCTTCCGCGCCTATCACCGCCTGCCGCCGTTGACGAACCCGCAGGGCGTGCCGGTGGGGGCGGTCTATGGCTATACCACCATGCTGTGGCGGCTGGCCGATGACCTCAACAAGGCGGACGGGCCGACCCATCTGGCGGTGATTCTCGACGCTTCGGGCAAGTCGTTCCGCAACGACATCTACCCCGAATACAAGGCGAATCGCCCGCCCCCGCCCGAAGACTTGAAGCCGCAGTTCCCGCTGATCCGCGATGCCACCCGTGCTTTCAGCTTGCCGTGTATCGAGGAACAAGGCCTCGAAGCCGATGACCTGATCGCCTCCTACGCTCGCGCCGCCGCCGCGCGCGGGTGGGACGTGACGATCGTATCGTCCGACAAGGATCTGATGCAGCTGATCGGTCCATGCGGCGAAGGCCGGATCGACATGCTCGATACGATGAAGAACCAGCGGATCGACATTCCGGAAGTCGCGGAAAAGTTCGGCGTGGCCCCCGATTTGGTCGGCGATGTGCTGGCCTTGATGGGCGACAGCGTGGACAATGTCCCCGGCATCCGCGGGATCGGCCCCAAGACCGCGACCAAGCTGATCCAGGATTACGGCAACCTCGAGGCTGCGCTGGCCGCCGCGAGCGAGATGAAGGCATCGAAGCTGCGCGACAACCTGATCGAGCATGCCGACATGGCCCGCCTGTCGCGCGTGCTGGTGGCCCTGAAGGAGGATTGCGACCTCCCCATGCCGCTTGACGACTTCAAGCTGGCGGAGATCCCGCCGGGGCCGCTGACCCAGTTTCTGGAGGAGCATGGCTTTTTCAGCCTGCTCAAGCGGCTGGATGGCGGGCGTGGCAGCCCGGAACGCCGGACCCAGCTCAATCCGGCCAAGCCCGTCACGGCCGGCGCGGCAGCTGCTCCGGCAGGCAACCGCCAGCCCATGCCCGATTGGCCTGCGATTGACCGCAGCAGCTATGCCTGCGTCCAGACGCGCGAGCAGCTTGACCATTGGATCGAGCGCGCCTTTGCCGCCCGCGTGGTGGCTTTCGATACCGAAACCAGCGCGCTCGATGCAATGCGCGCCGATCTGGCCGGGATCAGCCTGGCGCTGGGACCGAACCAGGCCTGCTATGTCCCGCTGGGCCACGGCGGCAGCGACATGTTTGCAGAGAAGCCGCAGCAAGTGGGCAAGGCCGAAGCGCTTGCGGCGCTTAAACCACTGTTGGAAAGCGATGCGGTGCTCAAGATCGGGCAGAACGCCAAATACGATCTCAACGTGCTGTCCCGCCACGGCATTCAGGTTGCGCCGATCGACGATACCATGGTGATGAGCTTCGACCTCGACGCCGGGCGCGGCGAAGACGGAATCGGCGGCGGACACGGAATGGACGAGCTGGCCACCCGCCACCTTGGCCACACCACGCTAGCTTTCAAGGACCTGTGCGGCACCGGCAAGAAAGCGATCCCGTTCGGCGAAGTTCCGCTGGACCGCGCGACCGAGTATGCCGCCGAAGACGCCGACGTTACCTGGCGGCTGCATCAACTGTTCAAACCACGCCTTTCGCTGGAGGGTGGCACCCGGGTCTATGAACGCGTCGACCGGCCATTGGTGCCGGTGGTGGCGCAAATGGAGCGCCACGGGATCAAGGTTGACCGGGAGAAACTGGCCGGCCTGTCGAGCACCTTTGCCGAGGCTATCGCCGCCTTGGAGGGCGAGATTCACGCGATCGCCGGGCAGCCTTTCACCATCGGCAGCCCCAAACAGCTGGGCGAAATCCTGTTCGACAAGCTGGGTTTCAAGGGCGGCAAGAAGGGCAAGACCGGGCAGTATTCCACCGATCAGTCCGTGCTGGAACGCCTGTCGGGAGAAGGCGCGCCCATCGCCGACAAGGTGCTGGAATGGCGCCAGCTGTCCAAGTTGCGCAGCACCTATACCGAGGCGCTGCAGGCGGCGATCAATCCCGATACGGGCCGGGTCCACACCAGTTACTCGCTGGTCGGCGCACAGACCGGGCGGCTGTCCTCGACCGAGCCCAACCTGCAGAACATCCCGATCCGCACCGAACTTGGCCGCCAGATCCGCGATGCCTTTGTGGCAGAGCCGGGCAACGTGATCCTCGCCGCCGACTACAGCCAGATCGAACTGCGCCTTGCCGCGCACATGGCCGACGTGCCGGAGCTCAAGGACGCTTTCGCCAAAGGTGAGGACATTCACGCCCGCACCGCGCTGGAAATGTTCGGAGAGGTCAACCGCGATACCCGCGGACGGGCCAAGACGATCAACTTCGCGATCCTCTATGGCATCAGCCGCTGGGGTCTGGCCGGACGGCTGGGGGTGTCGTCCGACGAAGCGCAGGCGATGATCGACCGCTATTTCGAACGCTTCCCCGGCATTCGCGGCTACATCCACGCCACCTTGGAAAGCGTGCGCACCCAAGGCTATTCGGAGACCCTGTTCGGCCGGAAGTGCTGGTTCCCGCGCATATCGTCGAACAACCCCAACGAGCGCATGGGCAGCGAGCGCGCCGCGATCAATGCCCCGATCCAGGGCACCAGCGCCGACATCATCAAGCGCGCAATGGCGCGGATGATGCCAGCACTGGAAGCGGCGAGGCTCGGCCATGTCCGGATGCTGCTGCAGGTCCACGACGAATTGGTATTCGAACTGCCCGAAGCAGACGTCGCGGCGGCGACCGAAGTGATCCGCGCGGTAATGGCCGGGGCGGCGCAGCCACTGGTCGAGCTCAGTGTACCATTGGGCGTCGAAGTCGGCACCGGGGCGAGCTGGGGGGCGGCGCATTGATCACCTCTTCGCTTTCGGTCACCCAGGTACTGGACTGGTCCGAAGCCCTGACCCGCTCGGCCATTCATGGCGGGATCGCAGTGGGCATTGCGCTGGCGCTGCATCTGGCGCTGTTTGCCGTGCTGGACCGGGCGGCGCGGCTTTCGGTCTCAACCTCTGACGAGCTGGTGTTCGCCCGCCTGCGCCAGCCCTTGCGCTGGGCGATGGTCGCGGTCGGTGTATCGCTTGCTGCCGAGGGGGATACCCTGATCGCGCGCGGCTGGGATCTGGCCGCGCGGTTCATCGAACCGGCGCTGCTGGGCTGGACGCTGTTTGCCTTGGTCAAGGCCTTCGCAGAAGTGCTCGATGCCCATGCCGACAAGAGCGACGATGTGATGGCCGCGCGCAGCCGCCGCACCCGCGTCGCGATCTTCTCGCGCACGCTGGGTTTCGGAATCGTCTTCGTTACCATCGCGCTGATGCTGTTCGGCATCCCCGGCGTACGCAATGTCGGGGTGACGCTGATGGCTTCGGCGGGGTTTGCCACCCTGGCGGTCGGCGCGGCGGCCCAGCCTGCGCTGAAAAGCCTGATCGCGGGGATGCAGATTGCGCTGACCGAGCCGATCCGGCTGGGCGACTTCGTGGTGATCGACGGCGAAAGCGGGCGGGTGGAGGATATCCGCCTGTCCTACGTTGTGATCCGCACCGGGGATGAGCGGCGGGTGATCGTGCCCACCGCCAAGTTCCTCGACGGCAGCTTCCAGAACTGGACCAAGGTCGGCGGCGGGATCACTGGTTCGGTGGTCCTGCCGGTCCGCCCCGGCCACGCCCTTGTCCCGATCCGCGAAGCCTACCTCGCCGAGCTCGCTGCCCACGCGGACTGGGACCAGCGCACTGGCCAGCTGCAAGTCAGCGAGGCGCGGGTCGGCTCGGTCGAACTCAAGCTGGTGATGAGCGCCAAAGGCCCCACCGAACTCGCCCGCCTGCGCCTCGCCATGCGCGAGACCATGCTCGACTGGCTGCGCGAGCATTGCCCCGAAGCGCTGTGCACCGAAGGGTGAACCCCATATCCTCCCCCACGGAAATAGGATTTAAGGCGTTCACCCGTGCTTCTTGTCCCGAATCGGCGCGACCATGCCGGGGGCCAGGAAGCCGATCTGGGTGGTGGTGACCTGGGCGGCGCGCTTTTTGAGCTCGCCTTTCATCTTGAGGTATTCGTTCTCCATCTCCTCGCTGACAGTCGCCCGCGAATCCGCGAGGGCTTCGGCGAAATCGGCGGCGTTGACCTTGTTGGCCTTCGCACCCAACCGCCGGATCGCGTTGAGCCCGGCGCGGCGGGTCACGTCTTCCAGATCCGCGCCGGTAAAGCGATCCGCCTGCGCCGCGATTGCGGCCAGATCGACGTCCTTGGCGAGTGGCATCTTTGACGTGTGGATCTTGAGGATGTGCTCGCGCCCCCTGGCATCGGGCGTGCCGACATAGACTAGCTCGTCCAGCCTACCGGGCCTCAGCAAGGCCGGATCGACCAGCCCGGGGCGGTTGGTCGCGCCGATCAGGACCACGCTCGACAATTCCTCCATCCCGTCCATTTCGGCGAGCAGGGTGTTGACCACCCGCGCGGTAACCTGCGGCTCATTCGCGCCGCTCCCGCGGGCCGGGACCAGACTGTCGATCTCGTCGATGAAGATCACGCACGGCGCAACCTGCCGCGCGCGCGCAAACAGCCGGCTGATCTGCTGTTCGCTCTCGCCGTACCATTTGGATAGCAGGTCGCTCGACTTGATCGAGATGAAGTTCGCCTCGCTCTCCTTGGCCACGGCCTTGGCCAGCAGGGTCTTGCCGGTGCCGGGTGGGCCATAGAGCAGGAAGCCCTTGGCCGGGCGGATCCCCAGCCGCCGGAAAGCGTCGGGGTTCTTCAGCGGCAGTTCGATCCCTTCCTGCAGCTTTTCCTGTGCCTCGTCCGCGCCGCCGATGTCGGCCCAGCCGATGTTCGGCACCTGCACCATCACTTCACGCATCGCGGAAGGCTGCACGCGCTTGAGGGCGGCTAGGAAATCGTCGCGGGTGACATTGAGGCTTTCCAGCACCGCAGGCGGCACGGTTTGCGCTTCAAGGTCGAGTTGCGGCATAATCCGCCGCACCGCCTCGATCGCGGCCTCACGCGCCAGGGCGCCGAGGTCCGCGCCGACGAAGCCGTGGGTGGTGCGCGCCAGTTCATCCAGATCGACATCAGCGCTGAGCGGCATGCCGCGGGTGTGGATCCCGAGGATCTCGCGGCGGCCCTTCTCATCGGGCACGCCGACCACGATCTCGCGGTCAAACCGGCCGGGGCGGCGCAGCGCCTCGTCGATCGCGTCGGGACGGTTCGTCGCGGCGATGACCACGATGTTGGAGCGGGTGTGCAGCCCGTCCATCAGGGTCAGCAACTGCGCAACCAGCCGCTTCTCCGCCTCGCCGGGTGTGCCCGAGCGTTTGGGCGCGATCGAATCGATCTCGTCGATGAACACGATCGACGGCGCGGCCTTGGCGGCTTCCTCGAACACTTCGCGCAGGCGCCGTTCGCTTTCACCATAAGCCGAGCCCATGATTTCCGGGCCGTTGATGGTGAAGAAGCTGGCATCGCTTTCGTTCGCCACGGCCTTGGCCAGGCGGGTCTTGCCGGTCCCCGGCGGGCCGTGCAGCAGCACGCCCTTGGGCGGATCGACCCCCAGCCGCGTGAACAGCTCGGGATAGCGCAGCGGCAATTCAACCATCTCGCGCAGCTGGCGGATCGTGTCGCCCATCCCGCCGACGTCGTCATAGTTGACCTCGCCGCGGCCCGCGCGGGCTTCCTCGAATTCCTCGCGCAGTTCGACTTCGGTGTTCTCGTCGATATGGACAATGCCTTTGGGCACGGTCGACACCACATTGAGCCGGATCTGGGTCAGCGCAAAGGCCGGGGCGTTGAGCATCCGCGCGACCTGCGGCGGCATGTCGCGCACCGGGGTCTGCCCGGTGGTGGCGACCAGATCACCGGCCAGCAAGGGACGGCCAAAGAAATTGCGCTTAAGCGCCTCACCCGGCCCTTGCAGCTTCATTTCGCGCTGGGCCGGAGCAAAGACCACGCGCTGAGCGGGGCGACTTTCGCCTTTCCGGACCTGCACGTGATCGCCGCCGCCGACTTCGGCATTGGCGCGCTGCAACCCGTCGAGCCGGATCACGTCGAGCCCTTCGTCCTCGGCATAAGCCAGCACGGCGCGGGCAGCGGTGACGCGCTTGCCCTCGATCTCGACCACGTCGCCTTCGGTGATGCCCAGCGCGCCCATCGCGCTTTTGGGCAGACGGGCGATGCCCTGCCCGCTTTCTTCCTGCCGCGCGGCAGCGACCTGGAGCTTGACTGCCTTGGTATCGGTTACGGTGCCTGCTTCGGCCATGCGCTTTGTCCTGCTGCGGCCCTGGGCAGACCGGTCGAGACGAAGCTAGGTATTCGCCGCGCGCTTTGCAAATGGCCTCCGGCAGCCCCGCCGGAAACGCACCAAAAAAAGACCCGGTCGTTTCCGACCGGGCCATGGAAGTTTTGGGAGAGGATGCCTGAAAGGCACGATCTAAATGCCTTCGACTCGGTTTTTGTGCAAGTGCGAAAAGGT
This sequence comes from uncultured Novosphingobium sp., assembly GCA_964550775.1. GTDB lineage: Bacteria > Pseudomonadota > Alphaproteobacteria > Sphingomonadales > Sphingomonadaceae > Novosphingobium. The sequence goes on from CAZKAX010000030.1 coordinate 16,724, forward strand.
CAAATCGTGTTGCGTTTTACGCAATCGTCGTTCAGTTCCCCGCAAGTTTAACGATTTTTTGGCGGAATTGCGTGGGACGCACCGCGCGCAACAGAGGCAATTCCGTATGTCCCGCATACGAATGCGCCGCACTGCAGCATAATTGAAATCGGGGTTCCACCCGCGATCAGTGCACCAGCAACAGCGGCGGAGCGGCCTGTTCATCCAGGAAGAACCGCGTCACCCCGCCAAACAGGAATTCGCGCACCCGGCTGTGGCTGTAGGCCCCCATGACCACCAGTTGCGCCCCCAGCTGGGCGCAGCGGGCGGCCAGCGTTTCTTCCACCGAATCGCCGCGCACCAGTTCGTGCAGTTCGGCCTTGATCCCGTGGCGCGAGAGATAGCGCAGCGCGTCGGTGGGCGGAAAGCCCTGCGCCTTGTCGTTCTCAACCGTAAGCACATGGACTTCCTTGCAGCCGCTGAGCAGCGGGGCGGCGGCGCGCAGGGCGTGGGCGGCTTCATCACCCCCGTCCCAGGCGATGCAGGCCGTGCCGACCGGCAGGCGCAGCGGGGCATGGTCCGGCAGGGCCAGCACCGGCGAGCGCGAGACCAGCGCCAGATCGCCCGCGATCCCGCTGCTGCGCGATACCACGACCACGTCCGCCAGCCGCGCGGCGCTGGCGAGAGCGTCGATCGGAGCGAGTTCATACTGGGCCACGTCAAACGGCACGTCATCGCGCTCCAGCCGTCCGGCGAAGGCCTTGGCCAGTTCGTCATCATCCTTCAGCGCGGCATCCAGCGCTTCGCGCGCAACATAAGTGCCGCCGTAGGGATCCGTGGTGACGTAGCGATCAACCGGGGTGTCGATCAGCAGGGTGATGTGCCCTTCATTCGCACGCGCCAGATCCATGGCGGTATCAAGACGGGCGGTCATGCCGGGGTCGCGGCCGGCCTGGACGAGGATTGAACGCATGAACGGGCTCCTTTCAGACCTCCATCCTGCCCTCATAGCAGACCGCGCACCATGACTTGCGTCAATTCGCGCCATGCGCCACTGCGCCGTAAAGCCCCACGATAAGGACCTGCCGATGACCCGCCGTTTCGAAGCCGTCATTTTCGATTTCGGCGGAGTGATCACCGCCTCCCCGTTCGAAGCCTTCAACCGGCTTGAGGCCGAGCGCGGCCTGCCGCAGGACTTTGTCCGCCGGGTCAACGCCGCCAATCCTGACAGCAACGCCTGGGCCCTGTTCGAACGCGCCGAGATCGACCCCGCCCGGTTCGACGCCCTGTTTGCTGCCGAAGCCGCCGCGCTGGGGCACGAACTGGACGGCGCATCGGTGCTGGCCGTGCTGTCTGGATCGATCCGCCCGGCGATGGTCACCGCGCTCGATCAGTTGAAGGCGGCCGGATACCGCCTTGCCTGCATCACCAACAACGTCCCCGCCGGGCACGGCGCCGGCATGGCTCGCAGCGGCGATTCGCGCGACGCCTATGAACTGGTCTTCGCCCGGTTCGAACACGTTATCGAAAGCAGCAAGGCCGGGGTGCGCAAGCCCGACCCGCGAATCTACCTGATGATGTGCGAGAAGCTGGGGCTGGAACCGGCGCAGTGCATCTACCTTGATGACCTGGGCATCAACTGCAAACCCGCCGCGCAGCTGGGCATGACCGCGATCAAGGTAACCGGCGGGGAGCAGGCGCTGGCGGATCTTTCGGCATTGGTGGAATTGCCGCTTGGCTGATTGGCAGTTGCACGCCATGCAACCCTGTCCGCAATTGTTGCAATTGCACCGCGTCCTGCGCTTCCCTAGCGCCGCCTGATTCGCTTGCCCGGAGAACCCATGGCCAACAAGATCTACCCCGATGCCGCCAGCGCGCTTGATGGCTTGCTGCGCGACGGCCTGCTGATCGCTTGCGGAGGCTTTGGCCTGTGCGGCATTCCCGAACGCCTGCTCGATGCAGTGCGGGACAGCGGGGTCAAGGACCTGACCTTTGCCAGCAACAATGCCGGGATCGACAACGAAGGGATCGGCAAGCTGCTGCGCACCCGGCAGGTCAAGAAGATGATCGCCAGCTATGTGGGTGAAAACAAGGAGTTCGAGCGCCAGTACCTGTCGGGCGAACTGGAGGTTGAGTTCTGTCCGCAAGGCACTCTGGCCGAACGGATGCGCGCGGGCGGCGCGGGCATTCCGGGGTTCTACACCAAGACCGGCGTCGGCACTCTGGTGGCCGAGGGCAAGGAAACCAAGGTGTTCCGCGGCGAGGAATATGTGCTGGAGGAAGGCATCTTTGCCGATCTCGCGCTGGTCAAGGCGTGGAAGGCCGACACCACCGGCAACGTTGTGTTCCGCAAGACCGCCCGCAACTTCAACCAGCCCGCCGCGACCTGCGGCAAGGTCTGCGTGGTCGAAGTGGAAGAGATCGTCCAGCCGGGCGAGCTTGACCCCGACGGCATTCACTTGCCCGGCGTTTACGTCCAGCGCCTGATCTGCGGTGCGCCGTACGACAAGAAGATCGAATTCCGCACCACACGCACCACGGATATGGGCTGATGGCCGACGGCAGGCTCTGGTTGCTGGCAGCCGGTGTGCTGTGCCTGGCCGCCGCCCTGCTGCATCTGGCGTGCATTGTGGGCGGGCCGGATTGGTACCGCGCGCTGGGGGCGGGCGAGGAATTTGCCAGCGCGGCGGCAAACGGCAAACGCTTCCCGGCGGTGGTAACCAGCGGGATCGCGGCCATTCTGGCAATCTGGGCGGCCTATGCCTTGTCTGCGGCGGGCTACCTGCCTGCCTTGCCCTTGCGCCGCGCGGCGCTCGTCCTGATTACCCTGGGACTGACCGTGCGCGGCCTGGCGATTCTGGTGCCTGACCTGTGGCGCCCTGATCTGAGTTACAGTTTCAAATTGTGGTCGTCAGTGGCCGTGCTGGCTGTGGCTGCCTGCTTTGCGGCAGGCACCCGGCTTGCCTGGCCCGCACTTTCGCTGAAGGATACCGTTCAATGACCAAGCACGACGGACTGACCAAGGGTTGGAGCCGCGACCAGATGGCCGCCCGCGCCGCGCAGGAACTGCAGGATGGCTATTACGTCAACCTGGGGATCGGCATTCCGACGCTGGTGGCGAACCATGTGCCCTCGGGCATGACCGTGACGCTGCAGAGCGAGAACGGCATGTTGGGCATCGGCCCCTTCCCCACCGATGACCAGGTCGATGCCGATCTGATCAATGCGGGCAAGCAGACGATCAGCGAGCTGCCGCATTCAGCCTATTTCGACAGTGCCCAGTCCTTCGCCATGATCCGGGGCGGCAAGATCGACCTGACCGTGCTGGGCGGCATGGAAGTGTCCGAACAGGGCGACATCGCCAACTGGATGGTCCCCGGCAAGATGATCAAGGGCATGGGCGGGGCGATGGATCTGGTCGCGGGGGTGAAGAAGATCATCGTCGTGATGGAACACTGCGCCAAGGACGGCAGCCCCAAATTCATCCCCAGCTGCACCCTGCCGCTGACGGGCCGCAACGTGGTCGACATGCTGATCACCGACCTCGCGGTGTTCCGCCGTCCGGACCATTCCAGCCCGTTCAAGCTGCTGGAACTGGCTCCCGGCGTCACGGCCGAGGAACTGGCGGCCAAGACGACTGCGCACTACGTCTCTTAATCACGCGATTAAATCGAGCTTGCAGCAGACCCGGCGGCGCGCGATGATCCTCTCTGCGTAAGGAGAGAATCATGGACAACAAGGTCTGCCGTCTGACCGGCTGCGAGTTTCCGCTGTTTGCCTTCAGCCACTGCCGCGATGTGGTGGTGGCGGTCAGCAAGGCGGGCGGGTTCGGGGTGTTGGGGGCGACCCGCTTTACCCCTGACCAGCTTGAGGAAGAACTGGCCTGGATCGACGCCCATATCGATGGCGCGCCCTATGGCGTGGACGTGCTGGTACCGGAAACGATCGACCCGCGCGTGGCCGAATTTGCCGACAATGCCAGCCGCGCCGCTGCCATATCGGACGAGCACAAGCGCTTCACCGCAGGCCTGCTCGGCCAGTACGGGATCGAGGCCAGCGCCGACAGCGTGGTCCATTACGAAGGCCGCGCCGGGATCACGCCCGAAAACGGCTATGCCCAGATGGAAGTCGCGTTCCGCCACCCGATCAAGCTGATCGCCAACGCGCTGGGCATCGCCCCGCCCCGGATGATCGCGGAAGGCAAGGCGCGCGGCATTGCGGTCGCGGCGCTGGTCGGGGCCAAAGAACATGCGCTGCGCCAGGCCGCTGCCGGGGTGGACATCATCGTCGCTCAGGGCGGCGAAGCGGGCGGCCACTGCGGCGAGGTTTCTACGCTGGTGCTGATCCCCGAAGTGGTCCGCGCGCTCAAGGCCGCCGGGCAGGACATCCCGGTACTCGCCGCCGGCGGGATCATGACCGGGGCACAGATGGCCGCGATGATGGCGGCGGGCGCGCAGGGCGCCTGGACCGGATCGGTCTGGCTCGCCACCACCGAGGCCGAGACCAGCGAGGCCTTCCGCGACAAGATGGTCGCCGCGCGCAGCCGCGATACCGTGCGCAGCCGCAGCCGCACCGGCAAACCCGCCCGCCAGCTCCGCACCGCCTGGCACGAGGCCTGGGACGGCCAGGGCAGCCCCGGCACTCTACCCATGCCGCTGATGGGCATGGTCAGCGAACCCAGCTTCCAGAAGATCGAAAAGGCCGTGGTCAATGGCAACGAGGCGGCCCGCGATCTGGTCAGCTACTTCGTTGGCCAGGGTGTCGGCCTGGTCGAACAGGTCCGCAGCGCCAAGGGCGTGGTGCAGGATTTCCGCGAGGAATTCATCGAAGCGGTCAGCGATCTCAACGCCGCGCTGGGCTGAACGCGGCGAAGGTTACAAAGGTTACAAAGGTCACGCGAAAACGCTGTTTGATGAACGAGTGACCTTTGGGACAATTCCGATCTTTTCCAGCCTCCACGGCCATTCAACCGGGGAATCATGACAAAAGCGGGGCATGTAGGAAAGCTGAAATTGCAGCAGACCAATCCCTCTCCATGACAAGGGAACTTTTGCGCGCTTGAGACGTTACTCTGTCTGACCCGGCGCACGGCTGATCGAAAGCCACTGCGGCGTTCGCCCGGTTGCACGGTATTCCGAACGGAGTGCACCGCAGCGGTTCCGGGCAAAACCGCCAAGCTGGAGTAATAGCATATGCCGACATCGGCCTTTCGGGCGCGCTATCTTGATGTCCTGGCATCGATCTATCTCTACAACGAATACCGCGGCTATACTGCACTGGACCGGGTGATTCAGGCCGTGCGCCAGCGCTGCCCAGACGAACCGCTGTTCACCGCCGAAGTTGTCCGCCACCGCGCCGATGAGCGCAAACACTACGTCATGTTCAAACGCTGGTTCGAACTGCAGGGGCGGATGCCGCTGCGGCTCGACACCCGGTTCGGGCACATCGACCGGTTCATCCAATGGGTGTTCGGCTGCTCGATCGACCAGCTCGATACCGGCAATATCGTGGCCGATCCGGCGGAGTTCGAACAGCTGTGCAGGGTAATCATGCTGACCGAGCAGCGCGGCTATGCACAGGTGCAGGTCTTGCTGCGCAACCGCCACGTGCGCGCCGATCCTGTGCTGACGCGGATCTTCCGAATCGTCCACAAGGACGAATCCGAGCACTTCCTGCCCTATCAGCGCTGGCTGGAACGCCAGGGCCGGGCCACTGCGCGGTGGAACGAACGCGCGGCGGACTGGTGTATTCACAAGGTCCTGATGCTGGCCAGCCTGCCGGGCCTGTTCCTCGATGCTGGCGCGCCGCGATTGGAGCGCTGGCCGGATGAGGCACCGGCCTGACCGGGCAGGCTTGCTACGCGCGGTTTGTTCGCTAGGCTGGCCCGCATGACCTATACCCTGATCACCGCCAACCGGAACTATTCCAGCTGGAGCCTGCGCCCTTGGGTGCTGATGAAAACACTGGGCATTGCCTTCGAAGACCGGCTTGAACCCTTCGCCAAGCCTGACAATTACGATGATTTCCGCAAGTTCAGCCCCACCGGGCAGGTTCCCGTGCTGATCGACGGCGCGCGCGTGGTGCCGGATTCGCTGGGGATCACGCTCTATCTGGCCCAGCGACATGACGGCATCTGGCCGCAGGACGAGGAAGCGCGGATCTTTGCACAAGGCGCGGTCGCGGAAATGCATGGCGGGTTTGGGCACCTGCGCAATGATTGCACCATGAATGTCGGCGTGCGGGTGCAGCCCAAACCGATGAGCGAGGGGCTGAAACGCAATGTCACGCGGGTGCGGGAAATCTTCGAAACCGGCCTCGCCCGGTTCGGCGGGCCCTGGCTGGCCGGGCCAGAGTTCAGCGCCGCCGATGCCTTTTTCGCCCCGGTCGCTTTCCGCATCCGCACCTATGGGCTGGATGTGGGTGCAGGTCAGGCCTGGGTCGATCAGATGCTGGCCCACCCGGCGATGCTCGAATGGGAGGAGGCCGCGCTGGCCGAGGAGTGGCGCGAAATCACCCATGAGGAGGAACTGGCGGCAACCGGCGTGGTTACGGCGGATTATCGGCGGTAATCAGGTCCTTCCCATTTTTCCCGCAGGGACAAATGGAGAGGATCTGCTGTCCTGAACTCTGCCGTGGTGGGCGCGGCTTATTGCGGGCGCAGCGCCAGTTCGGCTTCGCTGATTTCGATTACAGGCACTTCCCACGGATGCAGCGCGACCAGCCAGTCCAGCACGGCCGCGAATTCAGCTTCAGGGGTGGCCGCATCAACGTGGATCGTGACCATCAGGTTGGTTGAAACCTGCGCCTGACCTGCCACGCCCAGAGTCGGCTGGGCCTGGGCCTGAGGCTGGAACAGTTCCCAGCAGGGCGTGATTTCGGCTACTGCCTGGTATATCCCGAAATCGCCCAGCGGATTGTCGGCCCGCAACGCGGACAGCAGCGCAGCGAACGAGGGATCCTCATCCAGCGCGGCAGTCCGTCCCGCTTGCAGCGCGGCGAGCGTCTGCGGTTCAACCGGCCAGGACAGCCGCAGAACCCGCACGCGCCGCCGCGGCCACATTGCGGCTCAGCCCAGCGCCGCTTTCAGATCCTCAACGAGATCGACCCGTTCCCACGGGAACATATCGCCTTCCGCCTTGCGGCCGAAGTGGCCATAGGCGGCGGTCGGCTTGTAGATCGGCTTGTTGAGGCCAAGGTGCGTGCGGATCGCGCGCGGGGTCAGGCCGCCGAGCTTGGGCATGGCGAGCAGCGCAGCTTCGATCTTGTCATCGCCGACCGTGCCGGTTTCATGCGTATCGACGTACAGCGACAGCGGCTTCGACACGCCAATGGCATAGGCCAGCTGGATCGTGCAGCGGGTGGCAAGGCCCGCGGCGACGACGTTCTTGGCCAGATAGCGGCTGATATAGGCCGCGCTGCGGTCAACCTTGGTCGGGTCCTTGCCCGAAAAGGCACCGCCGCCATGCGGGGCCGCGCCGCCATAGGTATCGACGATGATCTTGCGGCCGGTCAGCCCCGCGTCGCCGTCCGGCCCGCCGATTTCGAAGCTGCCGGTGGGGTTGATAAAGTATTCGGTCTCGCGCAGCAGCACCGGCGGGATCACTTCGGCCACTACCCGCTTCACATAGGCGTGAAGCTCGGCTTCCTTGTCGCCCTCGTCATAGCCCGGCGCGTGCTGGGTGCTGACCACCACAGCGGTCGCGGCGACCGGCAGGCTGCCTTCATAGCGCAGCGTGACCTGGCTCTTGGCATCGGGTTCCAGGAACGGCGCCACGCCCGAATGGCGGTCGGCGGCCATGCGTTCGAGGATCTTGTGGCTGTAATACAGCGTGGCGGGCATCAGGTCGGGCGTTTCGTCGGTTGCGTAGCCGAACATGATGCCCTGGTCGCCCGCGCCTTCATCCTTGTTATCGCTGGCATCGACGCCCTGCGCGATATGGGCCGACTGGCCGTGCAGGCGGTTGATGAATTCGAACTTTTCCCAGTGGAAGCCGTTCTGCTCATACCCGATCTCGCGGACCGTGCGGCGCACCGTGGCCTCGATCTCGTCCTGCGCGCCGGGGGCCCATTCGCCATCTTCGAACACGCCCTTGCAGCGGATTTCACCGGCCAGCACCACCAGCTGGGTGGTGGTCAGCGTTTCGCAGGCGATGCGCGCTTCGGCGTCCTTCGACAGGAACAGATCGACGATTGCGTCGCTGATCTGGTCCGCGACCTTGTCGGGATGGCCTTCGGAGACGGATTCGGAGGTAAACAGGTAGTCGTTGCGCATCAGGCTCTCGATATAAAGCAGGCTTTAAGTCTGCCTTGGCTCTACCCGTGGCGGCGACGTCTGGCAACCAGCGACAGGCCAAGAAGAAGTGCGGCCAGGCCAAGCGGAAGCATGTTGCCCAGCCGCGCGAACAGGGTGGGCGCGCGGGCTCCGGGCAGCACGCCGTCGATCCGTCCTGCCTGCCCATGCGGGACATAGTGCTGCACGGCCCCTTCGGCATCGATCACCGCGCTGATCCCGGTGGTGGTGGCGCGCAGCACCGGCAGTCCTTCCTCCACCGCGCGCAGCCGCGCCTGGGCCAGGTGCTGGGGCGGGCCCCAGGCACCGAACCAGCCATCGTTGCTGGGGTTGAACAGGAAAGCGGGGCGGTTGTTGCGGTCTACCACTTGCCCGGAAAAGATGATCTCATAGCAGATCTGCACCCCGGCCTTGCCGTGCAGGCCCAGATCGATCGAGCGCGGCCCCGGGCCGGGCCAGAAATCGATGTCCCCCGGCACCAGCCGCGCCAGCCCCAGCGGGGTCAGCAGGGCGCGCATCGGCAGGTATTCGCCGTAAGGCACCAGATGTGCCTTGGCATAGGATCCCCGGATCGCGCCCTGCCCGTCCAGCGCGGTGACCGAATTGCGCGCGCCGATCACCCGGCGGCGGTCCACTTCCAGATCGGTGGTGCCGGTCAGCAGCACGGTTCCCGGCCCGGCCAGATTTGCCAGCCGGCGACGCGCCAGCACCGGATCGGCACCGTAATTGTCTAGGTAATAGACCTCGGGATAGCCTTCGCGCAGGTAATCGGGCACGCCGCTTTCGGGCCACAGCAGCAGCCGGGGCCGCGCCGCCCTGCCCGGCAGTGGGGCGGAAAGTGCGGCCAGACGGCGATAATTCGCCGGATACATCGCCGTATCGTTAAGCTGTTCCTGCGGGATCATCGGCTGGACCAGCGTGAAATCCGCCCCGCTCCGCGTGTCCGCTACGGTGGGTTGCGGCAGGAACCACAGTGCAACCGGCAGCAGCACCAGCATCGCCCCGCGCCAATCCAGCCGTGCGCGCTTGATCGCGATCAGCCAGGACCCGGCCAGCATCACCGCCAGCCCGGACAGCCCGTAAGTGCCAAACACCCGCGCCAGCAGGGCCGCGCCGGTCCGGTCGAACGGGCCCAGCAGCAGCATCCCCAGCGGGTTCCAGGCAAAGCCGGTGAAGACCCAGCTGCGCAGCCATTCGGTGACAATCCACATGGCGGCAAAGCTCAGCACCAGCGCCGCATAGTTCGCGCGGCCCAGCTGCCAGGTGCCCAGCGCGGCAAGCAAGGGATAGACCGCCAGATAGCCCGCCAGCAGCACCACCGCGCACCAGCCCAGCCAGGCCGGCATGGCCGCCTGATAGGTAAAGGCCGTGGCGATCCAGTTGTTGCCAATGGTGAAATGGCCCAGCCCGAACAGCCAGCCCAGCAGCGCGGCCTGTTGCCAGCTGGCCGCCCGGCCGATCAGTTCGATCAGCCCGGCCAGCGCCAGCAAAGCCAGCACCCACAGCCCCAGCGGCTGGAACCCGCAAGCGCTGATCGCCCCCAGCAACAAGGCGGCCCAGCGCGGGTGGGCCAGGGCGCGGTTCAACCAGCCGGTCAGTCTGTCCATGGGGCGGGACTAACCGGTCTGGAGCGGATTAGCCAACCGTTTCCAGCGCTTCGCCGCTTTCATCGGCGGCCGGGCGCTTGCGCGGGCGGCCACGCTTGGGCTTGGCATCGGCAGCGGTGTCTTCCTCTGCCGGAGCACTGCGCGAGGCACCGATCGCGGGGGGAAGCAGGCTGGGGTTGAGCCCGGCGGGGGCATCGTCGTCGGCGCTGCGCGGGTTGCGACGCGGGCGGCTGTCACGCTCGCCCTGCGGGGCGGCATCGTCGCGGCGCGGACGGCTGTCGCGTTCACCCTGCGGCTGATCATCGCGGCGCGGACGCCGGTCATCGCGGCGCGGGCGCAGGCCTCGGCCCGAGCCCGGGTTGTCGCCGCGCACAAAGGGGTTTTCAGGCGGCTCGTAAGGGTTGGCCGAAGCCTCACCCTCTCCGCCTTCACTGCCCTCTTCCGCATAGCCGCGCTGGTCTTCGCCGCGCGGTTCCTCGTCGCGGTCGCGGCGGGGGCGTTCCTCGCGCTGCGGGGCGCGGTTGTAGCTGGGCTGGTCAAAGGTCGGGAAATCGTTGTTGTCGACCGAGAAATCGCCGGCATCGTCGGTCGGTTCATCGCCGCCTTCCCAGCGGTCTTCGCGGCGCAGGCGCTGTTCTTCCACGCGCTGACGGCCATCGGCGATGACGCGGAAATAGTGGTCGGCGAACTGCAGATAGTATTCCGCCGTCACCCGGTCACCATTGAGGTGCGCGTCCTGGGCGAGCTTGCGATACTTTTCCAGCACCTGCGGCGCATTGCCGCGTGCCCGGCTGTCAATCCGGTTGAGCTGTTGCCCCCCGTTTCCGCCCTGCTGACGATTACCCCGGCCGCGACGCCGATTGTTGTTATTGTTCCCGCGATTGTTGTTATTCAAGGGTGACAATTCCCTACTCCAGCAGCCCGGTTCAGCTTCATCGCCGATTGGCCGCATGACATTGTGCCCTGGCTGCGCCTTGCCTGCCGGGGCCCCGACACTTGCGAGCAGTGACGGCAGTTTGCCGTTCCGGTTGCAAATGTTGGAATTGACCGACGGGACACGCATTCGGTCCGGCGCTGGTCTGCCTGTGCGCTTACGCGCTGTCCCCGGCCTTGCCAAGCGGAATCTTGAGTTCCAGCGCACGCGGGCGATCGGCAAGATCAAGGTGGAGCGCGGCCTGAAACCCCGCCGCCCTGGCAATCGCGCTAACCGCATCGGCCTGGGTCCAGCCGATCTCGACCATTGCGATCCCGCCGGGGGTGAGCAGCCCGGGCAGCTGCGGCACCAGCAACCGGTAATCGTCCAACCCCTCTGGCCCGGCAAACAGCGCCCCGCCGGGCTCATGATCGCGCACCGACGGCTCAAGCGGGGCCGCGTCCTCGACATAGGGCGGGTTGGCCAGCACCAGATCGAACCGGCCCAGATCCTGCGACCATCCGCCTTGCGTCCAGTCGCGCCGGAGCAGCCGCGCCGGGCCGTTCCTGCCGGGCAGGCGGCGGGCGTTGTCGGTCGCCACGGCCAGCGCCGCGTCCGAACGATCAATCCCGACCGCTTCCGCATCCGGCCATTCGTGCAGCGCCGCCAGCAGCAGGCAACCCGATCCGGTGCCAAGATCGAGGATCCGGCGCGGCGGCCTGCCAGCGAAGGCCTGCACCGCCGCTTCGATCAGCGTCTCGCTATCCCCGCGCGGGATCAGCACATCGGGGGTGACGACAAAGTCCAGCCCCCAGAACCCTACGCTGCCGACGATATGGGCCACCGGTTCATGCCCGGCCCGGCGCGTGACCAGCTGCGCAAAGCGCGGCGGCGGCGGATCGCCCATCCGGCGCAGGAACAGTTCGCTGCGGCTGACCCCCAGCGCGTGGGCCATCAGCACTTCGGCATCGAACCGCGCCGTGTCGGTGCGGGCGCCCAGCAGCTCGGTCGCGGCGCGGATTGCCGCGCCAACGGTGCGGGCCGTGTCCAGGCTCACTCGCCCAGCACCGCCAGCCGCTTGGCCTGATCTTCGGCCAGCAGCGCATCGACCAGTTCGCCCAGCCCCGTGCCTTCCAGCACTTCAGTCAGCCGGTGCAGGGTCAGGTTGATGCGGTGGTCAGTCACCCGGCCTTGCGGGAAGTTATAGGTGCGGATGCGTTCACTGCGATCGCCCGAACCGACCATCGCCTTGCGCGCGGCAGCTTCCTCGCCGTGGGCTTCTTCGCGCATCTTTTCATAGATCCGCGCGCGCAGCACCTGCATCGCCTGCGCCTTGTTCTTGTGCTGGCTGCGCCCGTCCTGGCAGGTCACCACGGTGCCGGTGGGCAGGTGGGTGATCCGCACTGCCGAATCGGTGGTGTTGACGTGCTGCCCGCCCGCGCCCGAAGCGCGGTAGACGTCGATCTTGAGGTCCTTGTCCTCGATCTGCACATCCACCTCGTCGGGTTCGGGCAGGACCGCGACGGTCGCGGCAGAGGTGTGGATCCGCCCGCCGCTTTCGGTCACCGGCACGCGCTGGACGCGGTGAACGCCGCTTTCGAACTTCAGCTTGGCGAAGACGCCGTTGCCGTTCACTTCGGCCACCACTTCCTTGAAGCCGCCGATTTCGCTGGAATTGGCGCTGACAACTTCAACCCGCCAGCCTTGTTCGGCGGCATAGCGTTCGTACATCCGCAGCAGATCGGCCGCGAACAGCGCGGCTTCATCGCCGCCGGTCCCGGCCCGGATTTCCAGCATGGCCGAGCGGCTGTCCGCCGAATCGCGCGGCAGCATGGCGATGGCGAGGCGGTGTTCGGCATCGGGCAGCTGAGCACTCAGCTCGGCCAGCTCCTCTTGCGCAATCGCGCGCATTTCGGGATCGTCAAGCATCGCCTTCAGCCCCGCAATCTCGCCGCGCATGGTGCTGACCTGTTCGGCCGCTTTGGCCACCGGCTCCAGCTCGGCATAGTCGCGGCTGGCAGCGATGAAGTCCTTCCCCTCCAACTGGCCCGAAGCCAGCCGCGCCTCGATTTCCGAGAAACGGGCTGCGATTTGGGCAAGACGGGCGTCGGAGACGCTCATCCCTGCTGCAACACCAAGTTTTCGACGGCGGTCGCCACCACACCCCCATCACCACGCACACGGCGCGATGGTCCGCCATCAGTTACGGCAAAAGATATCAGTGTATGGGACGGTATTCTTGCCGCTTTGTCATAACGTTTCCGAGGAGAGCCGGTCGCCAAAATATCGGTGACAAATCGTGCATCGCGAAGCTTTCGGACCAAAGCAAATGCATCGCCGAGACGGCTATCGTCTTCAACAACGACGATCGCGTCCAACGGGAGCTCTTTCATCTCCCCCACCAGCATCGCCAACCGCTCGATCCCCGCAGCCCAGCCCACCGCCGGAGTTTGCGCGCCGCCAAGGCTTTCCATCAGCCCGTCATAGCGCCCCCCGCCCAGCACGGTGCCTTGCGCACCCAGCCGGTCGGTGACGAATTCGAACGCGGTGTGGCGATAGTAATCGAGCCCGCGCACCAGCGACGGCGCGCGGGTCCACGAAACGCCCGCCGCGTCCAACCCGCCGGTGACCTTGGCGAAGAAGGCCTGCGCCTCGTCCGAGAGGAAGTCGTCGATCTTCGGCGCGTCGCCGACGAAGAGCTTGTCGCGCGGGTCCTTGCTGTCCAGAATCCGCAGCGGGTTCTTCTCAAGCCGTTCCTGCGAATCCTCGCTCAGCTCGCCCTGCACCGCGCGGAAATAGTCCACCAGCGCGGCGCGCCAGGCTTCGCGGCTGGCCCCGTCGCCCAGCGTGTTGAGCATCAGCGTGACGCCGTCCGCGATTCCCAGTTCCCTCAAGAGCTGATCGGCCATCACCAGCAGTTCAACGTCCGCCTGCGGCTCACCCGCGCCAAGGATCTCGGCGTCAAGCTGGTGGAACTGGCGATACCGCCCCTTTTGCGGGCGTTCATAGCGGAACAGCGGGCCGTGGGTGGCGACCTTCAGCGGCGCGTGCTGCTGCCAGCCGTTGGACAGGAACGCGCGGCAGATGCCGGCGGTGAATTCGGGCCGCAGGGTCAGCGAATCTCCGCCGCGATCCTCGAACGAATACATTTCCTTGGACACCACATCGGTGGTCTCGCCGATGCTCCGGCTGAACACCTCGGTCTTTTCGAACACCGGCATTTCGACCCGGCGGAACCGATAGAGCTTGCGAACGCGCTCGAACGTCTCGACGACGTGGGCAAAAGCCTCGGCATCGGCGCCGAAAATGTCCTGGGTTCCGCGAATGGCTTGTGGAGTGCTCATGGTCCGCGCGCTTAGCCGCCTATTGCCTCAAGGTGAAGCCCCCGGGCGGAGAGGCTGAAAGGGTTCACGCAAAGGCGCAGAGAAGAAAGGGAGGCGCGAAGGGGTAGTGCCGAGCCGAAGGCCCTTGCATCACTACGCAACTTTTCGTTTGGCGGAACGCGGGGAGTCAAGGCTGGCTTCGCCACCAGCACGAGGTCTTTGCGCCCCTACTTTTTCTCTGCGCCTTTGCGTGAACCAATCCCAGGCCACGTCCGAGATGGGGGGATTGCCGTTCCCGCGAACCTTCGCCATGAAACTGTCATGAAGACAATATCCGGGTCCCTGATCGCCGCCGTGGCGCTGTGCGCCGCTTCCCCTCTGTTTGCCGCCGGGCTATCCGCTCCGCAGGCCGTGCCGATCGTGCAGACCGTGCCCGATGCGGCGGACACGCCCTATCCGGGCGGGCCGATCCAGCTGGACATTGATGCCAGCGATACGGTGCGCGCGATTTACCGGGTGACGCAGACCGTGCCTGTCGCCCCCGGCACCCGTCGCCTGACCCTGCTTTACCCGCAGTGGCTGCCCGGCAACCACGGTCCGCGCGGGCCGCTGGCCGAGCTGGTGGACCTGAACTTTACCGCTAACGGCCAGCCGCTGGCGTGGAAGCGCGACCCGGTGGAGGTCTATGCCTTTCACGTCGAGCTGCCCGTCGGCACCACGCAAGTCGTGGCGAAATTCGCCCACACGTCGCCCCTGCAAAGCAGCGAGGGGCGGATTTCCATGACGCCCGACATGCTCAACCTGCAGTGGGAGAAGATGAGCCTCTATCCCGCCGGGCACTATGTCCGCCAGATCCGGGTCAGGCCGCGGGTGACCTTTCCCAGCGGCTGGACCCCGGCAACCGCGCTGGACGGGGCCATGCAGCTGAACAGCACCTGGTCCTGGGGTGAAACCAGTTACGAAACGCTGGTCGATTCGCCGATCTTTGCCGGGCGCCATTTCCGCAAGTGGGATCTGGGCCAGAAGGTCACGCTGAATGTGGTGGCCGACAAGCCCGAACAGCTGAATGCCACCCCGGCGCAGATCGATCTGCACAAGAACCTGGTCACCGAAGCCCGGCTGGCGTTCGGCGCGAACCATTTCGATCACTATGAATTCCTGCTGGCGGTCAGCGACAAGATCGGATCGATCGGGCTGGAGCATCACCGGTCGAGCGAGAACCAGCTGGAACCCGGCGCGTTCATCGAATGGGACAAGAACGAATACGATCGCGGGCTGTTGCCGCACGAATATTCGCATTCGTGGTCGGGCAAGTTCCGCCGTCCTGCGCGGCTGTGGACGCCGGACTATCGCCAGCCGATGCAGGGTGACCTGCTGTGGGCCTATGAAGGGCAGGACCAGTTCTGGGGACTGGTCCTGGCCGCGCGATCCGGCCTGCAGGGCAAGGACATGGTGCTGGGCCAGCTCGCCGCCTGGGCCGGGAACTTTGCCGAACAGCCGGGGCGGCGCTGGCGTTCGGTGGCGGATACCGGGATGGACCCGGTGTTCGCCGCGCGCAAACCCAAACCCTTCCCCTCGCTCGCCCGCAGCGAAGACTATTACACCGAAGGCGCGCTGGTCTGGCTGGAAGCCGACCAGATCATCCGCGAGGGCACCGGCGGCAAGAAGAGCATCGACGATTTCGCGAAAGCGTTTTTCGGGATGCGCGATGGCGATTGGGGCCAGCTGACGTTCGAACAGGCCGATGTCGCGAATACGTTGAACGGGGTCTATCCCTATGACTGGGCGGGCTTTTTCAAGACCCGGCTGGACACCCCCGGCCAGCCCGCTCCGCTCGGCGGGATCGAGGCGGGGGGGTACCGGCTGGCCTGGAAGGACGAACCCAACCCGTTCGACAAGCAGCGGATGAGCGAGAGCAAGGTGCTCAACCTGACGTTCTCGATCGGGGTCTCGCTTGACAAGGACGGGCGGATCACCGCGACCCAGTGGGACAGTCCGGCCTTCAACGCCGGGCTGGTCAATGGCGCGCGGATCCTGGCAGTGAACGGGATCACCTATAGCGCGGACGAACTGAAACAGGCGATCACCCGGGCCAGGGACAGCGGCGTGCTGGATCTGCTGATGCAGCGCGGCGACCGGTTCCAGACCGTGCGGCTGGATTACAGGGGCGGGCTGCGCTGGCCCTGGCTGGAACGCGCCGTGCCGGGGGCGGGGATGACCGGGCTGGAGGCCCTGCTCTATCCGCGCCGTCTGTCCATGGCCAAGGGCAAGTGACCACGCGGCGCGGCGCGCTGGCCGGGCTGCGCTCGGCGCTGGGCACCCGGATCGCGCCGCCGCGCTTTGTGCTGTTCGTCGCCCTGATGGCCTTGGTGGCGCTGGGCTGGCGGCTGGTCCACCTCAGCCCGCCGGGCGATGCCTTGGTAATCGGGTTTGATGTGGCAGCCACCGCCTTCATCCTCTCGCTCGCCCCCTTGATGCGCGACCGCAGCGCCGCCAGCATGCGCCGCCATTCCGCCCAGAATGACGCCAGCCGGGGGCTGGTGCTGCTGATCACGGCGGCGACCACGCTCGCCGTGCTAGCCGCGATCACCGCCGAACTGCACCCCGCCAAGGACGGGAACCTGCCTGCGATCGTCAAGCTGATCGGCACTCTGGCGCTGTCGTGGGTGTTCACCAACGTGGTGTTCATGCTCCACTACGCCCACATGCATTATGCCCGCGCGCCTGACGGGCAGGACTGCGGCGGGTTCGAATTTCCCGGCACGGCGGAGCCCGATTACTGGGATTTCCTGTACTTCAGCTTCACCGCCGGGATGAGCTTTGCCGCCAGCGACGTCAACGTCACCCGCAGCGAAGTCCGCCGCGTGGTGGTGGCGCACAGCTTGCTCAGCTTCGTGTTCAACATCGGCGTGCTGGCCTTTTCGATCAACGTGCTGGCCGGGGCGGCTGGGTAAGGGGCTGAAACGATCCAGATCCTCCCCCACCGGGGGAGGGGGACCATCCGCAGGATGGTGGAAGGGGGCGAACAGGAATGCGCGCGGCAGCGCGCAGCCGCTGACGCGGCGTTGTTTGTCAGGCCCCCGCCCCCGCCCCGCCGGGGGGCCCACCCCCCCCGGGGGGGGGGGTGTTTGGGATACAACCCCACCAAGTTGGAGCCCACCCA
>CAZKAX010000031.1:0-33612 GCA_964550775.1 uncultured Novosphingobium sp.
CCGGCTAGGCAGCAAGCTGCCAAGCCTGCGTATCTCTCCCCTGAAGGGGAGAGAGCAGGAGAGCCGAACCTACCCATTGCCTGTCCCTTCCAGGCACGGCCCGGCGGTCCTCCCCTGACCGCCGGGCCTTTTTGGGTTCCGCCCGGGCGGACAAGGTGACAACAAGGTGACACTGTGTCCGGGTGGTTAAATTCTATATTTCAACGCTTTAAGCGAAATAAAGTGACACATCGCCCGATTTCGAAAAAATCCGCGCGAATGCAGGAAAACGAAGACCGACAATGTCAAAGAGCGGCCCGGTTTATGACAGATTCGGGGCGTGTAGGAAAACGGGTTTTGCGGGGGCGGGGAAGTGCGATTGCGTGACTGTGCGTCAATCCCGAGCCGCCGACCCCGTACACCCAATTCCGTCGCCCCGGGCTTGACCCGGGGTCAGGCTGTTCTTCGGGCCGCATGTCCGAAGTGCCTGAATCGAGAGATGCGGTGGCTTCCGGCCGCGGCGGTGTCAGGACGCGCCGCCGCAAGGCAGCCTGGCCCCGGGTCAAGCCCGGGGTGACGAAGCTTTGTTGGGTTGGGCTAACCCCCTCAATCAAACCCCACGAACCGCGCCGCTTCCTCCACGCTCTTGCGCGGCGGGACCACGGCGTTGGCCGGAAAGCTGTCATCCGGCCAGCCGAGCGCGACGGCTTTCATGATCACCTGATCGTCCGGAATGCCGGCATGTTCGCGCACCACCGGGCTTTGCATGATCCCCTGGCTGTTGATCACGCAGCCCAGCCCGCGCGACCAGGCGGCGTTGACCAGCGCGGTGGTAACCGCGCCGCAATCGAACGGGGTATCGTCGCTGCCGTCGAGCACGCGGTCATAGCTGATGATCACGCAGACCGGCGCGTCGAACTGGCGGAAGCCCCGCAGCACCCAGTCCTGCCGCGCCGCCTTGTCGTCGCGTTCGATCCCCATCGCGCCAAACAGCTGCTTGGCCACATCGACCTGGCGTTCGCGGTGGACCCCGGCAAAGGGCACGCCCTTGCGGAATTCGCGGCTGTCCGGTTCGCCGGCCAAAGTGCGTTCGGTATTGCCCGCGCGGATCCGGGCAAGCGGTTCACCGGTGATGACGTGGAAATTCCACGGCTGGGTGTTCATCGAACTGGGCGCGCGCATGGCGAGCGTCAGCACTTCCGCGATCAGTTCGCGCGGGACGGGCTTGTCCAGATAGCCCCGGATCGAGCGGCGGCCCATGATGACGTCATCGTATTGCATCGTTGTTCCCTCTGAAAACTTATCCCAGCACCAGTACGTTGTTTTGCCGCAGGATCGGGCGCGCGGTGCGCAGGGCCATGGTTTCGGTGCCGCCGGTGCGGGTGAGCAGCGCGGTCAGACGGTCTCTGGCCGCGCCGGTCAGCCCATCGGCCAGCGCCTGCGCGCGGGCGAAGTGCCACAGCGAATGCGGCTGGCTGCCGCGCTGCATCGTGATCCCGCGCCAGGGATAGCTGATCCGCCCGACATTGGGGTGGACCCGCCGCTCACCGCTTTGCGATACCAGCGTGCCGGGGGCGGGATCGCTGAGACCCGCCAGCCAGCGGTCAAATTGCGCGGCATCTTCGGCCAGCCCCGGTCCCCAATGGGCGAACACCACTTTCAGCACCGCTTCGAGTGTTTCGGGGATCGCGTCTTCCGCCGGATAGGCTCCGCCCGGATCGGGATAGTCGCTGTCCGGGATTTCCGCCACGTTCATCCGCTCGGTCCAGCGCGCGACATTGGGCGCGGTGGTGCGCATCAGGAACGCTGGGACCGGATCGCGCGCAAGGTGGGCATAGAGCGGGGCCATCATGCCAAAGTCCGCCACGCTGGGCCGCCCGCCGAGCAGATAGGGGTGCAGGCGGAAATGCGCCTCCAGCACGGCGAGCAGCTCGGCGTAGCTGTCCTCCATCGCCGGGATCACTTCGGGCGTGACCCCCAGGTTGGGCAGGAAGCCCGCGAACTTGCCCATCAGCATCTGCGCCGTGGCCAGCCGGTTTTCATAAGGCATCGCGGTGGGGATCGCGCGGGCGAATTCGGCCTGCAGGAACGCTTCCTGCCGATCGCGGTAGGACCAGCGGTAATGCATGGCGAGCGGGAGCAGGTAGTTCGAACCGAACGCGTCGATCACTTCCGCCACCACCCGCTGCACCGCGCCCGGCGGGGCCAGCACCACGCCTTCGCCTTGTGCTTCGACACGATCGATGATTGCGGTGGTATCCTGGATCAATTCGCCTTGCGGCGTGCGCACCACCGGGATCACCATGTGCCCAACTTGCGGCACGACCTCCCCCATGAAATGCGCGTCGCTCGCCATCACTTCGTCGAACGGCACCTGCTTCTTGATCAGGTAGGACCGGGCCTTGCCGGAATAGAGCGAATGAGGCGTGCCCCACAGGGTATAGCGGCCCATGGCCATGGCAAAATCATCCTCCCGGAGTATTTTAGGGTATGAACCCTAAACGCTCCGCCGCCGCGATCAAGTCCGTCCGGCGGTTGGGGGCGATCCGGTCGGCGCGGCGGGTGTAAACATCGACCAGCGCCTCCCCCGCCTTGGCCGGGCTGCCCGCATCGAATGGCGGGGCGGGATCGTATTCCAGCGCCAGTTGCACCGCGCGGGCATAGTCATCCCCCGCGATCCGCGCCATCAGCGCCAGCGCAAAGTCGATCCCTGCGGTCACCCCGCCGCCGGTGGCGCGGTTGCGGTCAATCACGTGGCGGGCCTGCACCGGCTCTGCCCCGAACCGGGCGAGGTGTTCGTGCCAGGCCCAGTGCGTGGTTGCCTTGTACCCTTTCAGCAGCCTCGCCGCACCCAGGATCAGTGATCCGGTGCAGACGCTGGTGACCCACTGCGCTTCTGTGCCCACCTGCCGCACCCAATCGAGCGCCCGGGGGTGATTGATCGCAGCGGTGATCCCCATCCCGCCCGGCACGCACAGCAGATCGGCGCGGGGCACATCGGCAAAGGTCGCGGTGGGCAGGATCGAAAATCCGGCGTCGGTCGGCACCGGATCAAGGCTGTCCCAGACCAGATCGACCCGCGCATCGGGCAGGCGCGACAGAAACTGGGCAGGGCCGGTCAGGTCCAGCTGGGTAACGCCGGGAAACAGCAGGAAGGCGATATGCATGGTGCCCACGCTAACAGGTCAGGCGGCGAGCTTCCAGCAATTGCGGCCTGCCTTTTTGGCGGAATAGAGCGCGGCATCGGCCCGGCGCAGGGCTTCGTCGAACTGCGCGGGTTCGTGCAGCGGGGCACAGCCGATCGATGCGGACAGATCGATCTGGCCGGGCCAGTGCAGTCCGTCGGCCAGCTCCTCGATCCGGGCGCGCAGATCGTCGGCCACTTCGCCGGGCCGTTCGGTGCGGTCCAGCGCGGCCAGCACGATGAATTCCTCACCGCCCCAGCGCCCGGTCATGCGCCCGTCCTCTTCGACTTCCCACTGCGCCAGCGTGGTGCCCAGCGCCACCAGCACGCCATCGCCCATGGCATGGCCATAGCGGTCGTTGATCCGTTTGAAATGATCGACGTCGATCAGCATGACAAAGCAATCGCGATCGGCCCAGTTCTGCGCAAAACGGTGCAGCGCCTGTTCGAACGCGCGGCGGTTGCGCAGCCGGGTCAGGGTATCCTGATCGGCCAGCCGGTTGGCCACGGTCAGCGCGCGTTCCAGCGCCAGGTTGGTCTGGTTGAGCTGGGCCGCGATCCGGCGGCGGCGGATGTCGAGCACGATCCCGCCGCGCGCCTGGCGGCCCACTACCCGCGCGAAATAGAAGATCGTCACGCAATAGATCAGAAAGCCCAGCGGCAGCAGCAGGCCGACCGTGGCGGTCAGGGCATAGATCTTGGGCGCCAGACCCAGGCAGCCGCCGAGCGTGCTGGCGACCAGAGTTTTGGGATGGAAACTGGCCGAAACGATCGACAGGCAGATCGAAAACAGCGCGATGATCGCCAGCAGGAAGGCCATGAAGCTGACCGACGTACCGATCACCAGCGGCCAGGTCAGCGCCCCCCAGACCAGGTTCGACAGCCCGACATTGCCGATCAGCCGCCGCTGGAACGCGGTGCTGGGGGATCCGCTTGCGATTTCCTGCTGCAGGGTCCGCGCCAGCATGTTGGCTTCGACGAACAGGGCCATGCGCAGCAGGGCGATGCCCGCCAGCATATGGGTATTGGCGACCTGCGGGGCCAGCAGCAAGGCCAGCAGGATCACCGCCGCCCCGGCATAGGTACCCGACCGGACCTGCTGGGTGACCAGCGCGAACTGGGCCCCTTCGATCTGGCGCAGCAGCGCGGTCGATGCGGGGGCATCGCTGGGCTGCGGGACGAGGGCGGGCGATCCGGGCACGGGCAATCCTTGTGGTTCTGCCGCGGCCCTAACCGCCGCGCTGTTCACCAAGCGGTAAGTTTTGCCCTTTCGTTTCGCTTAATATCCACAGCCGCAATTCCACCGATCAGCGCATCAGCAAGATCGAGATCCGGCGATTGCGCGGGTCTTCGGGCTTGTCGCGGACCAGTGGCTCGCGGTCGGCCACGCCTTCGATCTTGCGGAACCGCGGTTCAGCGATGCCATCGCGCAGCAAGGCCTGGCGGGTGGCTTCGGCGCGCCCGGCGGACAGCGACCAGTTGTTCGCCCCGCCGCTTTTCCAGGGCAGCGAATCGGTGTGGCCGCGGATCGACAGCGAGCCCGCTTCGGGGGCGACCGTCTGGCCAATGGCGTGGAGCAGGTCGCTCGCCTCGCCGGTCAGCACCGTGGTGCCCAGCTGGAACATCGAGAAATCGGCATCGTCGACCAGGTCGATCCGCACGCCTTCGCTGGTGTCGACCATCCGCACCTGCTTTGCGAGCCGCGCCAGACGCGCGCTTTCCTGCAGCTTGGCGGCGAGCTTTTCCTGCATCTTGACCACCTGCTTGCTCTTGTCGCCGCCCTCCTTGGGGCCGCCGGTGGTATCGCGCGGGATGGTCATCGATTTGGTGCCGGTCTGCCCGGCGCGGTTGGGATAGTTATCGACATCGGTGATCGACGAACCGCCCAGCATGCCGTTGGACCCGGCGCTTTCCTGCTTCAGCTTGACCAGCGTGGGGGTGAAATAGTCGGCAATCCCCTTGCGCTGCTTTTCGGTTGTCGCGCCCAGCAGCCACAGCAGCAGAAAGAACGCCATCATCGCGGTCACGAAGTCGGCATAGGCCACTTTCCACGCGCCGCCATGGTGGCCGCCCGCGACCACCGTGATCTTCTTGACGATGATCGGCGGCGGCAGCGGCTCGTTCTTGCCGCGCGCGGGGGACTTGGCAGCCATGGCTTAACGACCGCGCAGGCTGTCGAGCAGTTCGGACAGGCCGGGACGGAAATCGTGGCCCAGCCCACTGCGCGCGCTTTCCACCACCAGCGGCTGGGGCCAGCCGTGCAGCGAAGCGATCATCACCTGCTTGACCGCGTGAAAGATCTGCTCGTCCGCCTCGATCACCTGCTTGAGCCGCCCGGCCATTGGCGCGACCATGCCATAGGCGAGCAGCACCCCCATGAACGTGCCGACCAGCGCCGAACCGATCATGCCCCCCAGCACGCTGGGCGGTTCGTCGATCGAACCCATGGTCTTGACCACGCCCAGCACCGCCGCGACGATCCCCAGCGCGGGCAGGGCGTCGGCCAGGTTCTGCAGCGCGTGCTGGGGTTCGTGCATTTCGTGGAAATGCTGCTTCATCGCATTGTCCATCACCTCTTCCACCGCATGGACTTCCAGCGTGCCCGAGGAGACGACGATCAGCGTCAGCGTATCGGCGATCAGCGCGACCAGTTCCTTGTTGGCCAGAATTCGCGGGAATTCCGCGAAAATAGCCGAGGTGGACGGATCGGTGACATGGCTTTCCAGTGCCACCGGGCCTTCGCTGCGCAGCATCTTCATCAGCTTGGTGGTCAGGATGATGACGTCGATGTGATCCTGCTTGGTGTGGCGCGGGCCCTTGAACACCTTGCCAAAGCCGCCGGCCAGCGCCTTGATCCCGTGCATGTTGTTGCCGGTAACGATCGCGCCTGCGGCCGCGCCCAGGATGATCAGCATTTCGTGCGGAATCGCGTGCAGCACCGGGCCCAGCGCCCCGCCGGTAATGGCGAACCCGCCAAACACCATGACGATCAGGATGACGATCCCTATCCCAGCGTACATAACTCAAAACCCCCAAACGAACTTACAACCGGCCTGACGCCCTTCAGCGGATCAGGTCGAACAAGGACAGGCTGGCCAGCTTGGCAAAGCTGGCCTGGCTGGCTTCCAGCACGGTCATCACCTGCTGCAACTGGGTGATGGTCGAGGCGAGTTCCGCCCCGCCGACTTCGGCCTCTTCATTGGCGCGCAGTTCGCCCAGTTGCAGGCGGCGTTCACCGACCAGATCAATCCAGTTGAGCCGCGCGCCCACCACGGTCTGCGCAGTGGTGATGCTTTCGAGGCCGGTGTCGAGCTGGCCCAGCGCATCGCGCGCGGCCTGGGCCGGATCGGCCGCCGCGCCGTTCAGCGCATCGGCCAGGCCCTTGACCACGGCGTAGAGATTGGTGCCCGAGAAATTCAGGAATTCCGGCCCGGTCAGCCCCTTGGTCACGGTCTGCCCGTCACCCAGCGGCAGCTCGGTCGCGGTGGGCGAGCCATCATATTGCAGCGCACCGCCAGCGGTGAGCGAATAGGCATTGCCCGCGGTCTGCCCGCCGAACAGCGCATGGCCGGTGCTGTCGCGCGAATTGGCCAGGCGGACCAGTTCGTCCGACATCTGCTCCAGCTCGGTCGCGATCCCGCTGCGCTGGGCGGCGGTCATGGTGCCATTGGCGGCCTGGGTCGCCAGTTCCTGCGCGCGGATCACATAGGCGGAGAAATTCGACAGCGCGCTGTCGGTCAGCGTCAGATCGGTGGTGGCGCGCGCGGCGGTGGTCTGGTCGATCGCCGAAAACTGGTCAGAACGCTGCAAGCTGCGCAATTGCGCCGCGCCGACCGGATCGTCCGACGCCTTGGTCAGCCGCTGCCCGGTGCTGAGCGAGGTCTGCAAGGCCTCGGCCCGGATCCGCAGGCTCGACAGGTCAAGGCCCGACCGGTCGTAAAAGGCGCTGGTGCTGACAAGGGTCATCGGCTGGGCTCCGCTATCACTTCAGGGCAAGCAAGGTGTCGAACAGGTCGGCGGCGATCTGGATTGCCTTGCCATTGGCCTGGAACGCCTGCTGGAACCGCACCAGGTTGGCCGCTTCCTGATCCAGATCGACCCCGCTCTGCTGTTCAAAGGCCAGCTTGGCCGCGCTGGCGATGCTGTCGAGCGCCTGCGATGTGGTCTTGCGCCCGGCCACCCCGCTCGACACGGCAAACAGCATCCCGTCGAGGTCTTTGGCGACCCCGCCAGAGCTGAGCGCGGTGCGCAGGGCTTCAAGGTTGGCGGGATCGCGGCTGCCGGGGCCTGCGGTGGAAGGTGCCGTGGCAATCTGGCTGCCGCTGGTCAGGTTCAGGGAGATCCCGGCGGCACCGCTGCCGGCGAACAACGCCGCGCCCGCACTGCCATCCAGCGCTACCCCGCTGGCTTGCGCAGCATTGGCGGCGGTCATCAGGTTGCTCGCGATCACATCCAGCGCATTCTTGTTGTCGCGCACCGCGATCAGCGCCTGGGCCTTGCCAGCCAGCGATCCGCCCGCAACCGTAACCGGCGCGCCATCCAGCGTGAAAGAGATTGTCCCGTCGCCGCCGGTGACCATGGCAAAGGGCTTGGCCGTGCCGCCCTGAACCAGCGGCGCGCCGCCGATCCGCACTTCGACCGTCTGGTCCACGCCGATCGTGGAGCTGATATTGGTAAAGCCGGACAGCTGCTGCATCAGCTGATCGCGCTGGTCGAGCAGCAGGGTCTGGTCGCTGGTTCCCGCGGCGGTGCGGTTGAGCTGCAGGTTGACCCGGGCCAGTTCGGCCGACAGCGTGTTGACCTGCGCGGCGGCGTCAGTCGCTTCGAACCGCAGCCCCGCGCCAACATTGTCGAGCGCTTCGGCAGCGATGTTGAAGGTCCGCGCCAGAGTGCGGGCATCCTCCAGCGTCGCGGCGCGCAGCGACAGGTCAACCGGATCGGCCACCAGCCGCTGCAAGGACCCTTCGAACGCGGTCATTGCCGGATAGACATTGGACTGGTCGATCGCGGATTCGATGTTTTCGAACCCTTTCAGCTCGTTCGATGCGCGGGCCGCGTCCGATCCGGTGCGGCGCAGTTCGCTTTGCCGGAACAGATCGGCGTTGCGCTGAATGCCCGCCACCCGCACGCCCGACAGCGAAAGATCCCCGATCCGCGAATAGCCGCCCGCGGCGGCCATTTCAGACAGGCTCACGCTGCGCCGCACGTACCCTTCGGTCGCGGCGTTGGCGATGTTCTGGGTGGTCACTTCCAGCGCCGCACGCGCGGCCTTGAGCCCGGATGAACCGATGTTGAAAAGGTCAGAGGCCATGGATCAGGTCCTTCCCGCCGCAGACGCGGGGGCATCCAGCCCGGCTTGCCGGGCCAGTTGGACTTCGATCATTCTGGCCAGCCCGAACGATCCCGCCTGCGCCGCCGCATCGGCAAAGTGTTCGTCCTGCATGGTGCGAAAGGTTTCCAGCGCCTGCCCGCCCAGCAGCGGTTCGCCAAAGTCCGCCTTGCGCGCGGCGGCCAGCATCTGGCGCACGAACATCGCTTCGAACTGCTTGGCCACGCCGGCCAGCTTTTCACGGTCGCTGCCGTGGCTGCTGACCAGGCTGCCGGCCGCCAGCATCGGGGATGAAACTGCGGTCATATCACCACCATTTCGGCTTTCAGCGCCCCGGCCTGTTTCAGGGCCTCGAGGATCGCGACCAGATCGCTGGGGCTGACGCCCAGCAGGTTGAGCGCATCGACCAGTTTGGCCAGCGACGCGCCGGGCTTGAACAGGGCAACCTTGCGGCCTTCTTCCTCGGCCGACAGGGTGGAGCTTTGCTGCACGGCGGTCTGCCCCCGGCTGAAGGCATTTGGCTGGGAAATGGTCGGCTTTTCATCGATCCGCACGGTCAGCTTGCCGTGGCTGATCGCCGCCGGGGCAAGCCGCACCGCGCTGTTGATCACTACCGTGCCGGTGCGGCTGTTGACGATCACCCGCGCCGGGGTTTCCGCCGGGGTCACGTCCAGCATCTCGATCGCGGCCATCATGCTGGCGCGGGCATCGGCCTGCGACGGCAGACGCAGCGCCAAAGTGACGCCGTCCTCCACGCTGGCAGTGCCGGGGAACGCGCGGTTGACCGCATCGCGGACCCGCGCGGCGGTCAGGAAATCGGACTGGAACAGGTTCCAGCGCAGGCTGTCGGCGCTGTTGAACCCGGTTTCGACTGTGCGTTCCACGCTCGCCCCGTCGGCAATCCGGCCCACGGTGGGGATATTGACCGTCAGCTTCGATCCGTCCGCGCCCGAAATGCCGAGCCCGCCGACCGCCAGGTTGCCCTGCGCCATGGCATAGATCTGCCCGTCCGCCCCATAGAGCGGCGACATGATCAAGGCCCCGCCGCGCAGGCTTTTGGCCTTGCCCAGCGCGCTTACCGTCACGTCGATCCGCTGGCCGGGTTTGGCGAAGGCGGGCAGATCGGCCGTGATCATCACCGCGGCAGCGTTCTTCAGGCTGGGGTTGATCCCCGCGGGCAGCTGCACCCCGACCCGCCCGGATACGCCGCGCATTGCCTGCGTCACATATTCCAGACTGTCATCGCCGGTGCCGACCAGCCCCACGACCACGCCGTAGCCGGTCAGCTGGTTGGACCGCACGCCCTGGTATGCGCCGAGGTCGCGGATGCGTTCGGCCATGACCGCGTGTGGCAGCAGCAGGGCGATCACCAGGGCGATCAGAGTGATGGGGCGAAGCTTCATCTCCACCCCCTCAGAACGGACTGATCATGTTGAAGAACTTGCTCAGCCAGCCTTCCTTGCCGGCCCGCGCGACGCTGCCGTTGCCGGCATATTCGATCCGCGCATCGGCCACGCGGCTGGATGCGATGCGGTTGTCCGCATCGATGTCACTCAGCCGCACGATCCCGGCGAACTGGATCCATTCCTGGCCCTGGCTTAGCAACAAGCGCTTTTCTCCGCGCACCAGCGCGGTCCCGTTGGGGCGCACTTCGGCGATTGTGACGGAAACCTCGCCGGCCAGCGTGCTGGTCTGCGAGGCATTTCCCTGACCGTTGAACGACGATTGGCTCGAGGCTTTAAGGGCATTGGGGTTGAGGAAGCCGAGCGGGCCGGTGGTGGGCGGGGTGATCGAAGCCCCCCCGTCGCGCTGGGTTTTCGATCCTGCGCTCTTGGTGGTGGTGGTCTGCTCGACCAGCGTAATCGTCAGCGGATCGCCAACGCGGCTGGCGCGGGTGCCGTTGAACAGCGGGGCATAGCCCGCACTGGCATTGAAAATCGCCCCATTGGCCTGCGGCGCGGGGGCGGCCACCGGGGGCAGGGCGGGTTCGAAGCCGGGCTTGGGTTTGGAACCGGCGTGAGCGGGTTGTGCAACCCAGAGGCTCGTCATTGCGAGGAGCCAAAGGCTCCGCGGCAATCCAGGGCGGCTCCGCGCGGCTCTGGATTGCGTCGCTCCGCTCGCAATGACGAAGTGGGGGGAGGGGAGTTTCATCACCTTCATCACAGCGTCTGGTTCGCGTTTCTGAGCATTTCATCGACCGCAGAGATCATCTTCGAATTGATCTCGTAGGCGCGCTGGGTCTCGATCATGTCGACCAGTTCCTCGACCACGTTGACGTTGCTCGATTCCAGCATGCCCTGCCGGATCGAACCGCGCCCGCCATCGCCTGCGACGCCGATCTGGGCCGGGCCGCTGGCGGCAGTTTCGGACAGATAGTTGTCGCCCAGCGATTGCATCCCCGCCGGGTTGGCAAAGGCGGCGATGGTCAGCTGGCCCAGTTCGGTCGGGGCGCTCGATCCGGCAATATTGGCCGAAACGCTGCCATCCGCGCCGATCGTGATCGCGCTTGCGCCTTCGGGAATGGTGATCGCGGGGATCACCGGATAGCCCTGCGCGGTAACCAGCTGGCCTTCCGCCGAGCGGCTGAAAATGCCCGCGCGGGTATAGCCGAGCTTGCCGCCGGGCAGCTGGACTTGAAAGTAGCCCTCGCCATCGAGCGCCATGTCGAGCGAGTTGCCGGTGGTGGAAAGCGTGCCCTGGGTGGTGATCGAGGTGGTCGATTGCACCCCCACCCCGGTGCCCAGGTTAAGCCCGGTGGCATAGGCGGTTTCGCTGCTGCTCTGCTGCCCGGCGATCCGGGCGTCCTGATAGGCCAGCGTGGCAAAGTTGGCGCGGTCGCGCTTGAACCCGGTGGTGGCGATGTTCGCCAGGTTGTTGGCGATCACCCGCATCCGGGTGTCCTGGGCTTCGAGGCCCGTGCGGGCGACGTGGAGAGCGGAAGAGGGCATTCAGAAATTCCTTTCGGGGGAGGGCAGGGGTCACGACATCCGCATCAGGCTGGCGCCGCCTTCGTCCAGTTCCTTGGCGGTGGCGATCAGCTTGGTACGCATGTCGTAGAGGCGCTGGGCCTCGACCATTTCGACCATCACTTCGCTGGGTTTGACGTTGCTCTGTTCCAGCGCGCCGGACAGCACGCGGGCGCTTTCATCGCGCGGCAGGACGCCGCCCTGTTCGACCCGGAACAGCCCGTCGAGCCCCTTGAGCACGGCGGTGCCGCGCCAGTTGGCAAGCTTGAGCTTTTCGACCTGCTGCGGCGGTGCGTCGGGGTTGGCCTTGTCCCGCACCAGCACTGCGCCGTCCGGGCCGATCGATACGTCGCTGCCCAGCGGCAGGCTGATCGGACCGTTCTCGCCGACCAGCGGATAACCCTCGCCATTGACCAGCAGGCCGTTGGGCGAAATCGACAGGTCGCCGCGCCGGGTATAGGCTTCTTCCTCGCTCCCATCCGCACCTGTGCCCATCGCCTGCACGGTCAGCATGGCATCGCCCTGCATCGCCACGTCGAGCGGGCGTCCGGTCTGGGTGATCGAACCAGGGCTCATGATCGCGCCGTGGACTTCGGCATCGGTCATCGCCCGGGCTTCCAGGCTGGGCCCTTGCAGCGTGATCGGGGTGACCCGCATCACTTCGGCGCGAAAGCCGATGGTCTGGGCGTTGGCCATGTTGCTGGCAATCATCCGCTGCCGCGCCATCGAGGCATTCATGCCGGTTACGGCGGTCCAGATCAGGCGGTCCATGGCTCAGCCCTTAGGTGCGCAGGTTGACGATGGTCTGCGACAGCTGGGTGGCCGTATCGATCGCCTTGGCATTGGCCTGGAAATAGCGCTGGGCAGTGATCAGCCCGACCATTTCCTCGGCAATGTCGACGTTCGACTGTTCCAGGCTGCCCGACAGGATCGTGCCGAACCGGCCTGCGCCGGGCTGGTTGTAATTGGCCACGCCCGAAATCCCGGTCGCCTGCCAGTCCTGCCCGCCGGTCTGCAAGAGGCCGCCCGGCGAAACGAAGTTCGCCAGCGCGACCTTGCCGACATTGCTGGTCGAGCCGTCGGCGTAAGAGGCGATGACCGAGCCGTCCTGCTTGATCTGCACCGCAACAAAATCTGACCCGGCGGCATTGGTGATCGGGGCCTGGGCGTCCATCGGCGTGGTCGAAGTGACGGTGCCGGTGGCATCGACCGGCAGCACTTGCAACCGGCTGCCGCTGGTGTCGGTGATGTACCCGGCCCCGTCCATGCCGAAGTTGCCGTTGCGGGTGTAAAAGGTCTTGCCGGTGACCGGGTTGACCTTGGCAAAGAAGCCTTCGCCATTGATCGCCATGTCGAGCGACGAGCCGGTCTGCTGGATCGGGCCGAGCGAAAAGTTCTGGTCAACCGCCTGGACGGTCGAACCGATACCCTTGACCAGCTTGGGATTGGCCGAGGCCGATCCGGCGACGATATCGGCAAAGTTGACGCGGCTTTTCTTGAAGCCGGTGGTTTCGGCATTGGCCAGGTTGTTGGAAATCACCGACAGTTCGGTCTGCGCATTCCTGAGGCCGTTGAGCGAGGTGTAGAACGACATGGTACGTCTCCTTAGGCGGTGGTCGGGGTGGTCTGGGCGGCGGCCTGCGCGGCCATGACCCGGTCGAGCTGGACGGAAATCGCCTTCAGCGTCGAATTGATGTCGTTGATCCCGGACAGCGATGAAAACTGCGCCATCTGGGCGATCATTTCCTTGTTATCGACCGGCTCAAGCGGGTCCTGCAGCTTCATCTGCGTGGTCATCAGCTTGATGAAATCGGCCTGACCCAGAGTGGTCTTCTTGGCACTGGTCGCGGCGGCAGTCTGAACTGCTGAACTAGCTGAAATAGTGGTCATTTCATCCTCATCGTATCGAGCATCAATTGCTTGGCGGTGGACAGGGCCTCGATCATGTTCTGGTACTGGCGCGAGGCGTCGAGCATCTCGACCATCTCGGCGTTCTCATCGACCGGGGCGGACCAGACATCCCCGTTGGCGTCGGCCAGGGGGTGATCGGGCTGGTGTTCCTTGACCGGCGCGGCGCTGCTGCGCACGACCCCGCCGACCCGGACGGTCGAAAGCCCGCTGGCCTTGTCCATTTGTTCGGCAAACACCGCGCGGATCGGGCGATAGGCATCGGCTTCGCTGCTGCTGACCGACCCGGCATTGGCGAGGTTGGAGCTTGCCGCGTTCATCCGCACGAGCTGCGATGACATGGCGCGCTGGGCGACGTCGAACAGGGTGAGCGGGCCAGCCATGCTCAATCCCCCTTCAGCGCGCGGGTGATCGTATCGACCCGGCCGCGAATGAAGCTGAGCGTCGCCTGATAGCCGACCGCGTTCTCCGCAAAGGCGGTCTGTTCGGTCGCCATTTCAACCGTGTTGCCATCCAGACTGGGCATCACCGGCACGCGGTAGGTGGTGGCCTGGCTGACCGCCTGATCCTTGCCCAGTCCTTCGCTGCGCGCCTTCAGCGCGGCGGCGAAATCGAAATCGCGCGCCTTGTAGCCGGGGGTGCCGGCATTGGCGATGTTCGAGGTGATAAGGCCGAGCCGCTCGGACCGAAGTTCGAGCGCCATTCCGTGAATTCCGAACAGGCTGCCTGCCATGGGTTTGGCTCCAGTTGCATTGCGTCGCGCCGTAATCAGCAAGCAGCGTGCCAAGTGCGGCAAACGGCCATCCGGGCCGCGCGGCAGCCACGGCGGGCGGCAAAATACTGCCGGGGCGCGGCAAATTTCGTCCGCCGGGGGAGAAATTTGCCGCCTGCTGCCGTTCTGGGGCGTGAAGGAGCGTCACCCCCCATGAACCTCGCAAATCTGATCGACGGCGGCTCGGCGCTGATCGTGTTCGGCGGCACCGCGCTGGCCACGGTGATGCGCTGCGGCCTGGCCGATTGCGGCATCACGCTGACCAAGCTGATGCAGCTGGGCCAGCGCCAGTTCGATGCCGATCAGACCCGCGCAGAGCTGGCGGTGCAGGTTCAGGGGATCCGTCAGGACGGAATCCTGCGCGCCGTGCCGCGCCATCTGGGCGACCGTGAGTTCGACGAAGCGACCGACGCGCTGATCGGCACCCGCTCAGTCGCGGCCCTGGTGGATCGGCACGAAGCGCACCGCGCCCAGCGCGTGGCGCAAAGCGACCGCGCGGTCCGCACGCTGGCTCAGGCGGCGGAACTGGCCCCGGTGTTTGGGCTCGCCGGAACGCTGATCTCGCTCAGCCAGCTGCCCGCCGATGGCCTCGCGCGGGGATCGTTTACCGGGGCAATCTCGATGGCGGTGGTGACCACGCTGTACGGCCTGCTCTGCGCCAACCTGCTGCTCGCCCCGCTCGCCCGGATGGTCGATCGCACGGCCCAGGCCGAGGAAGAGGCGCGGCAGGGGGTGATTGACTGGCTGGCCGCGCAAGTCGCGGGCGCTGTCCCGCCGCGCCGCCCGCCGGGTCAGCGCCCGGCCCTGCGTGAGGCCGAACTGGTATGAAGGCGCGCGCCGGGTCCGGCTGGCAATATGTGATGACCGACCTGTCGATGATCCTGTTCATGATCACCGCAGCGGCGGTGAATGAGGCCCCGGCCCGTCCGGCCATGCCGGTAAAGGCCCCCACTGCGCCGCCCGCGCTGGGTGAGCCGATCGCGGTGTGGCGCAGCGGCCCTGGCGCGCCCGATCTGCGGCAATGGCTTGCCGCGCAGGCGGCAGATCCCCGCCAGCGGCTGACCGTGATCGGTTCGGCGCGCGAACCCGCCGCCGCCCTGCAACTGGCCGCCAATGCGGGCCGTCCGGCGCGGGTTGTGCTGGAAGCCGATGGCGAAGGCGTGCCGTTTGCCACCCTGACCTATGATCAGAGCGCCGACATGGCACGGCCCTTGCAGCCCGAAGGGAAAGCTTTCGCTGCGAAGGAACCCTGATCATGCTGCGCCCTGTTGCCCTGACCCTGTCCCTGATCGCTGCCCCGGCCATGGCCCAGCCCGGCCAGGCCGATCTCGCCGCAATCGATCAGGCCGTGGCCAATTTCACCGGCCTGCCGCTGGGCAGCCCCGGCGGCGCGGCCGCTCCGGTTGACCGGCGGCTGCGGCTGGGCAGCTGCGCCGTGCCGCTGGCGCTGAGCTGGTATGGCAGCCGCAATGACAGCGTGCAGGTCGATTGCCCGGTGGCTGGCGGCTGGCGGCTCTATGTGCCGATTGCCAGCCGGGGCGCGGCCACGCCGGCCCCGGCCGCGATCGCCAAGGGCGATGCGATCTCGATCAATGTCAGCGGCGATGGCTTTGCCGTGGCCCAGCCGGGCGAGGCGCTCGAAAGCGGCCCTGTCGGGGCCTGGATCAAGGTCCGCACGCTGGGCAGCAACGCCCAGCCGATGCGCGCGAAAGTGCTGCGCCCCGGCATGACCGGAATCGATTTGCCGTAGGGCGGCATTTTTCTGCCGCCCCCCCTTAAAGGTTCCGGGCCGCCGCCGTCTTAGGGTGCGTAGTCAAACCCAGGAGCGGCACCATGCCTCCCATCGAACTTGGACCCACAGGTCTTCCAGCGGCCCGCGCCGTCGGCGCGGTGGATGCGCGGAGCATTCGCAGCGCAGCCGGAGCGAAAGATAGTCAGGCGGCCCCCGTCGCCAGCGAAACGGTCACCGTCGAACGCAGCGATGCGCTCGATCCCGGCGCACCCCCGGTCGACAGCGCACGCGTCGCCGAAATCCGCAAGGCGATCGAACAGGGCGAATATCCGGTCATCCCGATGCGGGTAGCCGATGCCATGATTGCAGCCGGAATGCTGCTGAGGAGCGGACAATGAGTGGAGCAAGCGACCTGCGCGAAAATCTGCGGCAGATGATTGCCGTGCTGCAGGCCGAACGGCAGGCGCTTGCCGGGCTGGACCTTGATGCCATCATCGGCGCATCGCAGGACAAGATCGCGCTGTGCGGCACGATCGATGCCCATGGCCCGTTCTCGCAAGACTTCGCACTGGACGAGGAATGCCGCGGGCTGCTCGACGCCGCGCGGCGGCTGAACGAGGTAAACCGCCAGGTTCGCAACCTGATTGCCGCCAATGTCGCGGCGCGGCTTGATGCCCTGACCGGCAGCCCCGCGCTGTACAAGACCGGCGCCGCCCCGCGCGCTGCCTATGCCTATGCCGGAGTGCGCGGCTGATTTGGCACGGTGCTTGCTGAACGGTTCCCGATTGCCAACCGCATCGGGAATTAGGCTTGAGCCAGACACTACCTATTGCCGCCACTACCAGCGCCGCCAGCCCGGTCCGTCAGGACGTGCAGGCCGCAATCGCCCGCGCTGCGCAAGCGACCGGGGTCGATTTTTCCTATCTGCTGGCCCAGGCCAAGATCGAATCCAGCCTGAACCCCACCGCCCGCGCCGGCACGTCCAGCGCGGCGGGGCTCTATCAGTTCACCAAAGGCACCTGGCTGTCGATGCTTGACCGCCACGGGGACGAACACGGCCTCGGCTGGGCGGCGCAGGCGATTGATGGCGGCAAAGTGACCGATCCGGGCCTGCGCGCGCAAGTGCTGGCCCTCAGGTTCGATCCAGACAGTTCAGCCCTGATGGCGGCCGAACTGGCGAATGACAACCGCGCGGCGCTTTCGGCCCGGCTGGGGCGCGAACCCGATCCGGCGGAACTCTACATGGCGCATTTCCTGGGCGCGGAAGGGGCCGGGCGGTTCCTGTCAGCATTGGCCGCCGATCCCACCCAGAGCGCGGCCGCGCTGCTGCCCGATGCGGCGGCGGCCAACCGGGGGATATTCTATGACAACGGCGCACCGCGTTCGCTGGGCGGGGTGATGGAGCTGATGCGCGGCAAAGTGGCTGCGGCGATGGATGGCGCGGCGCTGCCGGTGGGCGGCGCGGGCGAATGGGCCATGGCCGGGCAGATTGCCGCGGGCCCGGCCATGGGCCCGGTGGCGCAGGAATTTCATACCGCCGCGTTTGATGCCGGGGCCGCTGCCCCCGCGCCGCGCGCGTCGATGGCCGATACGCTGGCTTCCACCTTTGGCCTGGTCGGCAGCGGGGGATCGGGTGTGCCCGGCCATGTCCGCGCGGCCTATGGCAAATTGCAGGCGCTGGGGCTGTGAACGGGATGCTCAGCCGCTTCAGCATCAGCGCCTTTGCGCTGCCCGCCGGGATCCTGACGCTGATCTGCCTGATGGTGGTGCCGACCCCGGCGGTGCTGCTCGACGTGTTCTTCGTGCTCAACATCGCGCTGTCGGTGGCGATCCTGATGGCGGCGATGAATGCGGAAAAACCGCTAGATTTCAGCTCGTTCCCTTCGGTCCTGCTGTTCGCCACGCTGCTGCGCCTGGCGCTCAACGTCGCCTCGACCCGCGTGGTGCTGGTCAACGGGCATCAGGGCGGAGCCGCGGCAGGGCATGTGATCGAAGCCTTCGGCGCGTTCCTGGTCGGGGGCAACTTCGCGGTCGGGCTGTTCGTGTTCATGATCCTGATGATCATCAACATGGTGGTCGTGACCAAAGGCGCGGGGCGCGTGTCCGAAGTGTCGGCGCGCTTCACGCTCGATGCCTTGCCGGGCAAGCAGATGGCGATCGACGCCGATCTGGCCGCCGGTCTGCTCAGCGCCGACGAAGCCAAGGCCCGCCGCCGCGAGGTGGCGACCGAAGCCGATTTCTATGGCTCGATGGACGGCGCCAGCAAGTTCGTGAAGGGCGACGCGATCGCCGCGCTGCTGATCCTGGGGGTCAATATCATCGCCGGGTTCGCGCTGGGCATGATCTCCCACGGGCTGAGCGCGGGCGAAGCGGCGGAGAAATACATCACGCTGGCAGTCGGCGATGCGCTAGTGGCGCAGGTGCCGTCCTTGCTGCTGTCGATCGCGGCGGCGGTGATTGTCACCCGCGTGTCCGACAACCGCGACCTTGCAGGGCAGATCGGCGGCCAGCTCGCCACGCCCAGCACCTGGCTGCCGGTGGCGATCATCCTCAGCGCGATCGGGGTGATCCCGGCCATGCCGCAGACGGTCTTTCTGCCCGCCGCGGGCCTCGCGTTCTGGCTTTGGCACGCCCTGGGCAAACGCGCCGCGCGGCCCGAGCCGGTGGTGGAAGTGGCACCCACGGCCGATCCGGGGCGGATCACGCTGGAAGAAGTTTCGGACCACACGCTGGTTACCGTGGAGCTTGGTTACGGCCTGGTCCATCTGGTCGATGACCGGCGCGGTTCGCCGCTGGTCGCGCGGATTACCGGCGTGCGCAAGCAGCTCAGCCAAAGCTTCGGCTTCGTCGTGCCGCAGTTCCGCGTGCGTGACAGCCTGGACCTGTCGCCCAACGATTACCGCATCATGCTGGGCGGGGTGCCGCTGGGCGGCGGAACGCTGCGCGCGGACAAGGTGCTGGCAATCGACGCGGGCGAAGTGCGTGACGATCACAAGCTGAGCGGGGAGGCGACTGTCGATCCCAGCTTTGGCTGCCCGGCGCTGTGGATCGACCCCGCCGCGCGCGATCATGCCATCGCCGAAGGGTTCCTGACCGTGGATGCCAGCACGGTGATCGCGACCCAGCTCAACCAGCTGCTGGGCGACCGCCCTGGGGCGCTGCTGGGCCCGGACGAGGTCCGCGCGATCCTGGAGAGTATCAAGGAACACGCCGCCGGGCTGGTCGAAGCGGTCCATCCCCAGCCGCTCTCGCTCGCCGCGCTGACCCGCCTGCTGCGTGCCTTGCTGGAAGACGGGATCCCGATCGGCCATCCGCTGCCGATTCTGTCCAGCCTGGCCGGCGGGGTCCAGCAAACCACCGATCACGACAAGCTGGTTGATCTGGTCCGCGCGGATCTGGGCGGGCTGATCGTCGGGCGGATCTGCGCCCCGGGGGAACGGCTGCCGGTGCTGACGCTCGATGCGCAGCTCGAAGGGGCGATTGTCTCGGGCCTGACCGATCCGGTCTCGGGCCAGCCGGTGATCGAACCGGATCTCGCCCGCAATATCGGCGAACACATCGCCCAGCTGGTGGCCGAACGCGGCGCCCATGGCGCGCCGGTTGCGCTGATCGTTCAGCCGCGCGCGCGCCGGGCGCTGGCCGCGCTGCTCAGGATGCGCGCGCCGGCCTGCCTGGTGCTGTCGATTTCCGAACTGCCGGTGTCGCAACCGATCGAGGTTCTGGCCGTGATCGGCGGCCCACCCCCGGCCCAGCCCGCGCTGGCCGCTCCATCCACCCACACCACACCTGAAACCGAAAGTATGGCCGCATGAAACACGACCACCGCAGCTTTGCGCCCGCGATGAAGGCCGCAGGGGCCTATCGCAGCGACGCCGCCGACCGGATCCGCCGGTTCGTGCCGATGGTTCGCCGCCTTGCCTGGCATGTCCAGGGCGGGGGGCGGCCCGGGATCGAGCTGGAAGACCTGATGCAGGCCGGGATGGTCGCGCTGACCGAGGCGGCGCAGCGTCACTCCGGCCCGACCGAGGACGGCTTTGCCGCCTATGCCAAGCTGCGGGTGCGCGGGGCGATGGTCGATCTGATCCGCCGCAACGTGCCGCTTTCGCGCGGCGCGGTCGAGCGGCGGCGCAATCTGGCCGAGAAGGAAAGCCAGCTGCGCCAGCAACTTGGCCGCGCCCCCAGCGACGGCGAACTCGCTCTGGCCATGGGGATCGAGGAAGCAGAACTGGATGCAATGCGGGCCTCGTCAGAGCAGATCCGGTTCGAATCGATCGACGATGCCTATACCGATGGCGACATGGCCTTTGCCGATGACCGGCCCGACAGTTTCGCTCTGTTGGCGGACGAGGAACTGCGCCACAGCGTTGCCGCGGCCATCGCCGCGCTGCCCGAACGGCTGCAACTGGTGGTGCAGCTCTACTTCGTGGAAGAGCTCAACCTCAGCGAAATCGCCGAGACGCTGCAGGTCTCGATCCCCCGAGTCCACCAGCTCAAGGCGCAGGCGCTCGACAAGCTCAAGGCTGCGCTGGCCGGAGTGGCCGATGTGATCTAGCTTGCACGGGGGGGCGCTTGGCGGCATAGGCTTGGGCCATGTCAGCCTGCGATACCTGCCTTGTGCGCAATCGCGCGATCTGCTCTTCGCTTGATAACGAAGAAATCAAGGCGCTGAACGCCATTGGCCGGCGGCGCAACCTGACCCCCGGCGAATCGCTGATGTGGGAAGGGGAGGATTCGGTCCTCGTCGCCAACGTCATCGAAGGGGTGCTCAAGCTGTCCACGGGGACCGAGGACGGGCGCGAGCAGATCGTTGGCGTGGTCTATCCTTCGGATTTCATCGGCCGCCCGTTCGGATCAACCAGCGGCCACGGTGTTACCGCGCTGACCGATGCGCGGGTCTGTGTGTTCAGCCGCAAGGATTTTGACGCTTTCGCCCGCGAACACCCCAGCCTGGAACACAAGCTGCTGCAACGCACCCTGGCGGAGCTGGACCGGACCCGCAAATGGATGCTGCTGCTGGGCCGCAAGTCGGCCGGCGAAAAGGTTGCCAGCTTCCTGCTCGAAATGTCCGAACGGCTGGTGCAGCCGGGCTGCATCGACGCGCCG
Organism: uncultured Novosphingobium sp.; assembly: GCA_964550775.1. Lineage (GTDB taxonomy): Bacteria > Pseudomonadota > Alphaproteobacteria > Sphingomonadales > Sphingomonadaceae > Novosphingobium. The sequence continues at coordinate 20,974 of CAZKAX010000031.1, forward strand.
GACTTGCCGCTGCGCCGCTTTGCCCTGCCGTTTTCGCGTCAGCAGGTGGCAGACGTGCTGGGGCTGACGATCGAAACGGTCAGCCGCCAGTTTACCCGCCTGAAGGCCGATGGGATCATCGACCTGCCCTCACGCCGCGAAGTGGTGATCCTCGATCGCGCCGGGCTGGCTGCCGAAGCCGGGTAAACCCGGCTCCGGCCAATCCAGATCAGAACCGCGCGTAAACGCCGCCCGACACGACCCACGGGTCAAGCTTGTGGGTGGTCGACAGTGCTTCCACGCCGCCAGCGGTAGAAGTGCGTGGTGGTCTTCATGAAGTACTTCTTGGCGTCGAGCGAGATGCCCATGCCGCTGTCGCCCAAGGGAACGTCCACGCCGCCCTGCAGCGCCACGCCCAGCTTGTTGTCCATCTTGAGCGTGCTGGCACCCAGCGCCTTGGCGGTCGCGCCCGGCTTTTCGCTGAAGTAGAAGAACACCGACGGACCCACACCGATGTACGGTTTGATCGGACCGGCATCGAGGTGATACTTCAGCGTGACGGTGGCGGGCAGGACCAGCACGTGCTGGGCAACGTCAGCCCCGGCAATGCCGCCCGCGCCGGTGACGTGGTGCTGGGTGAAGCAGCAGATCGTTTCGATCGAAACGTTCGGCGTGGCGTAATATTCTACCGCCAGGGTTGGCACCACGTTGTCGTTCGCGGTCGTCTGGCTGGTTGCGGGCAGGCCCACGGCGTTGATGTGGATCTTGTCGATCTTGCCATCGGGCAGCACGCCCGTGACCATGAGTTTGACCTGAAGCTTGCCTTCCGCATTGCCAGCATGGGCAGGCGTGGCTAGCATGGTGGCGGCTGCAAAGGCCGCAGCGATGGTGAGCTTTTTCATTGTCCCTCATCCGGCGCCGCAGTGGTCGCACCGTGCGACCAAGGCTGTTTACGGCGTCACCGTGGCCTGTGCTCCCATGGTGCAGTTGCTAACATTGATCTTGCGCAATTTTTGGCGATTTTCTGGGAATTTTTGTTGCATTTCGCGCAATTTGATCCGGGTCAATGTTGCAACGCAGTTGCAGGTTGAAATGAGATACTAATGCGAATATTAGTTATCGCTTATTAACCCTAGATTGAGGGGAAGGGGCTCATGGAATCCGTTGTTGCTCGCGCTGGCATGTGGCTAGCCGCGCTCTTCGTAGCCATCGTGTTCTTCGTGAATGCCGTTGATACCGGCTTTGCGATCCACATGGCGATCTTCGGACTGGCGGCAATCGCCGGTCTGGTCATTGCGCTGCGCAAGACCGATTATCTGGCCATGGCCAATGGGACGCGAGTCGCCGTTGACCAGAGCAGGTATGATGACGACCTGATCCGGGCGGGGGTGATACTCACCACGTTCTGGGGCTGTGTCGGCTTTCTGGTCGGGCTGGTCATCGCGCTGCAGCTGGCTTTCCCGGTGCTCAACCTGGGGCTGGAATGGACCACCTTCGGGCGGATCCGGCCGCTGCATACTTCGGCGGTGATCTTTGCCTTCGGGGGAACGGCGCTGATTTCGACCTCGTTCTACATCGTCCAGCGCACCTGCCGCACGCGGCTGGCCTTTCCGGGCCTCGCGCGGTTCGTGTTCTGGGGGTACCAGCTGTTCATCGTGCTGGCCGCCACCGGCTATGTCCTGGGGATCACCCAGGGCAAGGAATATGCCGAGCCGGAATGGTACGTCGATCTGTGGCTGACCGTAGTCTGGGTGGCCTATCTGGCGGTCTTCGTCGGTACGCTGGTGAACCGGCGGGAACCCCACATCTATGTGGCCAACTGGTTCTTCCTGAGCTTCATCCTGACCATTGCCATGCTGCACCTGGTCAACAACGCCAACCTGCCGGTCAGCCTGTTCGGCTCGCACAGCGTCGCGGTCTGGGCCGGGGTGCAGGGCGCGCTGGTGCAGTGGTGGTATGGCCACAACGCGGTGGGTTTCTTCCTGACCGCGGGCTTCCTGGCGATGATGTATTACTTCGTCCCCAAGCAGGCGGGCCGTCCGGTCTATTCCTACCGGCTGTCGATCATCCACTTCTGGGGGCTGATCTTCCTCTACATCTGGGCGGGTCCGCACCACTTGCTCTACACCGCGCTGCCTGACTGGGCGCAGACCCTGGGCATGGTGTTCTCGGTGATGCTGTGGATGCCCAGCTGGGGCGGGATGATCAACGGCCTGATGACGCTGAACGGCGCCTGGGACAAGGTCCGCACCGATCCGATCATTCGCATGATGGTGCTGAGCCTGGCCTTCTACGGCATGTCGACCTTCGAAGGGCCGATGATGTCGATCAAGTCGGTCAACTCGCTGTCGCACTATACCGACTGGACGATCGGCCACGTGCACTCTGGCGCACTGGGCTGGAACGGGATGATCACTTTCTCGGCGCTCTACTATCTCGCGCCGCGCCTGTGGAACCGTGAACGCATGTATTCGCTGCGGATGATCAACTGGCACTTCTGGCTCGCGACCCTGGGGATCGTGTTCTACGCCTCGGCAATGTGGGTCACCGGGATCATGGAAGGCCTGATGTGGCGTGAATACGGGGCCGACGGGTATCTGGTGAACAGCTTTGCCGAAACTGTGGCGGCCAAGTACCCGATGTACCTGCTGCGGGCCTTTGGCGGGGTTCTGTACCTCTCCGGCGCGCTGATCATGGCCTTCAACATCTGGCAGACGATCGCAGGCAAGCTGCGGCAGGAAGAACCGCTGCGCTCGGCGGATTACGATGCCGCTGCCGACCGTCCGCTTCCCGCAGTTGCTGCCGAATAAGGGGTGACTTCAATGACTGCAGAATCAAACGCACAAGCCCCCAAGGAAGCCTGGGGCCGGCACAAGAAGCTGGAGCGGAACGTCGCGCTGATGGGGGTCTTTGCCTTCCTCGCCGTGACGGTTGGCGGGATCGTGGAAATCGCGCCGCTGTTCTGGATCGACAATACGATCGAGAAAGTGGACGGGATGCGCCCCTATACCCCGCTGGAACAGGCGGGCCGGGACATCTACGTCCGTGAAGGCTGCTATGTCTGCCACAGCCAGATGATCCGCCCCTTCCGGGACGAGGTCGAACGCTATGGCCACTACAGCCTGGCAGCGGAATCGATGTACGATCACCCGTTCCAGTGGGGTTCGAAGCGCACCGGGCCTGACCTGGCGCGGGTGGGCGGGCGCTATTCGGATGAATGGCACCAGCAGCACCTCAAGAACCCGCAGGCCGTGGTGCCCGAATCGGTTATGCCGCAATATGCCTTCCTGGCCGAAAAGGACCTGAAGGCGGGCGACATCAAGGGCCAGCTGACCGCACTCAACCGCGTCGGCGTGCCCTATACCAAGACCGACATCGACAAGGCCGAGGAAGACCTGAAGGTCCAGGCCGATGCCAATGGCGACGCTTCCGACCTGATCAAGCGCTATCCCAAGGCGCAGGCCCGCGATTACGATGGCAATCCGGACCGGCTGACCGAAATGGATGCGCTGGTCGCCTATCTGCAGATGCTTGGCACGCTCGTCGATGTGAACGGAGCCAAGGCGCAGGAGGATCTGGCCAAGGAGCGCGGGCGTTGAGCCCGCATTCCACCTACGACACGCTGCGGCACCTTGCCGACAGCTGGGGCTTGGTCGCGACGATGATCCTGTTCCTGGTACTGGCGCTCTGGCCGTTCCGGCCGGGCGCCAGGGAACACAACGAAGCGGCCGCGAATTCGATCTTCGACGATGAAGATCTGAGGGGTAACGACAATGTCCAATAAGCGCATCGACGAACCGACTGGTGTCGAGACTGTCGGCCATGAATGGGACGGCATCGAGGAACTGAACAATCCGCTGCCGCGCTGGTGGCTGATCACCTTCTACCTGACGATCGTGTTCGCGATCGGCTATGTGGTGGTCTATCCGGCCATTCCGTTCCTGACCAAGGGCAGCGAAGGCCTGTGGGGCTGGACCAGCCGGGGCCAGCTGGCCAAGGAAATGGACGCCGCGCAGGCAGGCCGCGCTGAAACGCTGGCCGCGCTGACGCAGACCCCGATCGAACAGCTGCCCGCCAACCCCGATCTGCTGCGCAAGGCGATCGCCGGGGGCAAGGCCGCGTTCCGCGTCAACTGCGTGCAGTGCCACGGCGCGGGCGCAGCAGGCGGGGTCGGCTATCCCAACCTCAACGACGATGACTGGCTGTGGGGCGGCAACCTGAAAGAGATCGAAGCCACGATCACCAACGGGATCCGCCAGCCGGGCAATGACCTGACCCATGCCAGCCTGATGCCGAACTTCGGCAAGGACGGCATCCTGACCGCCGCGCAAGTTGGCGAAACGGCGGACTATGTCCTGTCGCTGTCTGGCAAGGCGCCGCTCAATGCCAATGGCAAGCTGGCCTTCGAAGCCAACTGCGTGGTTTGCCACGGCGCCGACGGCAAGGGCATGCGCTCGGTCGGTGCACCGAACCTGACCGATGCGATCTGGCTCTATGGCGGGTCGAAGGATCAGGTCATGGGTTCGATCAACAAGGCCCATGCCGGCGTGATGCCCGCCTGGGGTGGCAAGCTTGACGGCGTGACGATCAAGATGCTGGCTACTTATGTTCACTCGCTGGGGGGCGGTGAAGACTTCTCGGAAGCTCCGACCCAACCTGCAGCGGGAACACCCGGTAATGCCAAACCCTGATACCGTTCACCAGTCCACCCTGTACGAGAAGCGCAAGGCCGTCTTTCCCAAAGCGGTAGACGGCCGCTTCCGCCGCTTCAAATGGCTGGTGATGATCATCACCCTGGGGATTTACTATGTAACCCCCTGGCTGCGCTGGGACCGGGGCCCCTATGCCCCGGACCAGGCAGTGCTGGTGGATCTGGCCCACCGCCGGTTCTACATGTTCTCGATCGAAATCTGGCCGCAGGAATTCTATTTCGTGGCCGGGCTGCTGATCATGGCCGGGATCGGGCTGTTCGTGATCACCAGCGCGGTCGGCCGCGCCTGGTGCGGGTACAGCTGCCCGCAGACGGTCTGGACCGACCTGTTCCAGCACGTCGACCGGTTGATCGACGGAGACCGCAACGCCCAGCTCAAGCTGGAAGCCGCCCCGTGGGGGCCGCACAAGCTGTTCAAGCGCGGCCTGAAGTGGACGATCTATCTGGTCATCTCGTTCTGGACCGGCGGCGCATGGATCATGTATTTCGCCGACGCGCCCACGCTGACTCGCGAATTCTGGGCCGGTGAAGCTGCCGGGGTGGCCTATGCCACGGTCGGCGTGCTGACCGCGACGACCTTCATCTTCGGCGGATTCATGCGTGAGCAGATCTGCATCTACATGTGCCCCTGGCCGCGCATCCAGACCGCGATGCTCGATGAAAAATCGCTGCTGGTCACCTACAAGGACTGGCGCGGCGAACCGCGCGGCAGCGTCAAGCAGGCGCAGAAGAACCCCGGCGAAGTGGGGGACTGCATCGATTGCAACGGCTGCGTCAATGTCTGCCCGACCGGCTATGACATCCGCAACGGGCCGGACATCGCCTGCATCACTTGCGCGCTGTGCATCGACGAATGCGACAAGGTGATGAAGCAGATCGGTCGCCCGCGCGGGCTGATCGACTATGCCACGCTGGAAGACTGCGCGCTGGAACGCGACGGAGGCACGCCGCGGCCGATTTCCCGGGCGCTGTTCCACACCCGCACGCTGGTCTATGTCGGGGTCTGGGCGGCAATCGGGTTTGCCTTGCTGTTCGCACTCGGCAACCGCGCCCGGCTTGACCTGTCGGTGCAGAAAGACCGCAACCCGCCTTATATGCTGCTCAGCAATGGCGAGCTGCGCAATGCCTATACGGTCAAGCTGCGCAACATGGAATCGCGCCCCCGGCCGATGGAAGTCAGCCTCGACGGGCTGCCTGGCGGTGTGATGTGGACCGATGACATGCCGCGCGACAAGGCGGCCCGTACGCTGAAGTTCGATGTCGCCGCTGACCGCGCCGATCCGATGCGCTTCTATGTGGTCGCGCCAGCGGAAACCCGCCCGCAGCACTTCGAATTCAAGCTCAAGGCACTCGATGCCGAAGGCGGCGAAGACGAAAGCAAGGTGCGGTTTGACGCGCCGGGAGAGGAAGACGACGAATGAAAGCCTTCACCACCGGCCCGTTCACCGGCAGGCACATCACCGTGATCATGGTCGCCTTCTTTGGCGTGGTGATCGGGGTCAACCTGATCATGGCGCACTATGCCTCGTCGACCTTTGGCGGGGTGGTGGTCGATAATTCCTATGTCGCCAGCCAGAAATACAACACCTGGCTGCAGGAAGCGGCGCAGGAAAAGGCACTGGGCTGGACTGCCAAGGCCAGCCGTTTGCCCGATGGCCGGGTGGAAGTGCGGCTGGGCGGGGCGCCTGCCGGGGCCAGCCTGACCGGCCATGCCTGGCACCCGCTGGGCCGCCAGCCGGATCGCCCGCTGGCCTTCACCGCCCAGGCCGATGGCAGCTTCGTGTCGAGCGAGGCCATTCCCGCCGGGCGCTGGCGGCTGCGGCTTGAAGCCCAGGCCCAGGGCAAGAAGTGGCGCACGGAGGACGAGATTTCGTGACCCCGCCGGCCGCCTCCCAGGCTGCAGCGACGCAGGACGGGCTGCCCGAAACGACCGTCATGGTCGTGCCGGGGATGCACTGCGCCGGCTGCATGGCCAAAGTGGAGCGCGCGCTGCAGGCCGTGCCGGGGGTCAGCCATGCCCGGGTCAATCTGACCGCGCGGCAGGTCAGCGTCGATCATGCGGTGTCGGTCACGATCCCGCAGCTGGTCGATGCCCTGGCCGCAACCGGATTTCCCAGCCAGCCGCGCGGCACCGAACTGGCTCCGCCGCCCTCCGCGGTAAAGCCGCTGCTGGCGCCGCTGGCGGTGGCGGGGTTCGCCTGCATGAATGTGATGCTGCTCTCGGTCAGCATCTGGTCCGGCGCCGAAGGGGCGACCAAGGCGCTGTTCCACTGGCTGTCTGCGGCCATCGGCGTGCCCGCGATTCTCTATGCCGGACAGCCGTTTTTCCGGTCGGCTTGGGGCGCGCTGAAGCGCCGCACCACCAATATGGACGTCCCGATCTCGATCGGAGTCACCCTGGCCACGGGTCTCAGCCTGTATGAGACGGTGACCCACGGGCCCGATGCCTGGTTCGATGGCACTTTGATGCTCTTGCTGTTTCTGCTCGCCGGGCGTGCGCTCGACGCGGCGATGCGCGATCGCGCACGCGCCGGGGTCGATGCCTTGCTGCGTCAGGCGGCTCCGGGGGCGATGGTCGTGGCGCGGGATGGGGGGCTGGAATGGCTTCCCGCGACCGACCTCGTCCCCGGCATGGTCATGCGCGTCGCCGCCGGGGAACGGCTCGCGGCGGACGGGACGATTGCCGCCGGATCGAGCCGGTTCGACCAGTCGCTGCTCACGGGTGAAAGCACGGCAGTCGCTGGCACCGCTGGCGATGCGGTGCTGGCGGGGACGCTCAACCTGGACGCGCCGGTCGATGTGAAAGTCACCGCCGCCGGGCAGGGTACCACGCTTGCGGAAATCGCGCGGCTGATGGAAGCATCGGGGCAGGTGCGCAGCGCCTATGTCAGGATCGCCGACCGCGCCTCGCGGCTCTATGCGCCTGCGGTGCACAGTCTGGCGGCGCTGACTTTCCTGGGCTGGGTGATCGCCGGGGCGGGGGTTCACCAGGCGCTGATCTATGCCATCGCCGTGCTGATCATCACCTGCCCCTGCGCATTGGGTCTGGCCGTGCCGGTGGCGCAAGTGGTCGCCTGCGGGGCGCTGATGAAGCACGGGATCATGGTCAAGGATGGCTCCGCGCTGGAACGCATGGCCGTGCTCGACCGCGCGCTGCTCGACAAGACCGGCACGCTGACCATGGGGCGGCCTTTGCCCGATCCCGCAGTGATTGCCGCGCTGCCGGCCGATGCCGCGGCGGTGGCGCTGGGGCTGGCTTCTTACAGCCGCCATCCCTTGTCGCGCGCGCTGGTTGAAGTGCTGGCGGCGCGCGGGGTAAAGCCTGCCGCGCTCGATGCGGTCGAGGAAGAGGCCGGACACGGCGTGCAGGCGCAGTGGCAGGGGCAGGCGGTGGCGCTGCGCCGTCCGGACAGTGCCAACGGGGTTGCCACCACGCTCGACATTGCGGGGCTCGCCACCTGGCTGATCCCCTTTGCCGACCGGCTGCGCCCCGATGCGGACAGCGCGCTGGCGCAGCTGCGCGCGCTGGGGATCGAACCGTCGATCCTGTCGGGCGACAATGCCGCCGCCGTGGCCGAGGTTTCGCGCCTGACCGGGCTGCCGGGCGTCAGCGCCGCTTCCCCGGCGGAAAAGCAGGCCGCGATTGCCGCCTTGCAGGCGCAGGGGCACAAAGTACTTATGGCCGGGGACGGGCTCAACGATGGCCCCGCGCTCAGCGCCGCCAATGCCTCGATCGCGCCGGGGACGGCCAGCGATGTCGGACGGCAGGCGGCAGACCTGGTGTTCATGGGCGACAGCCTCAGCGCCGTGCCGCGCGCGGTGCGCGGTGCGCGGCGGACCATGGCCGTGGTCAAGGAAAACTTCGTGCTGGCGATTGGGTACAACGTGCTGGCCGTGCCGCTGGCGATGGGCGGCTATGTCACCCCGTTGATCGCGGCGATTGCCATGTCGACCAGCTCGCTGATCGTGATCGCCAACTCGCTGCGGCTGGTCGGGGCGGCGCGGTGAACGGGCTGGCGATCCTGATCCCGGTGGCGCTGGGCATGGGGCTGCTGGGCTTGCTGGCGTTCTTCTGGGCGCTGAAGCGCGGCCAGTTCGAGGATCTGGACGGCGCGGCGGCGCGGATCCTGATCGACGAGGACGACGAAGATCCTCCGGTGGAACGCACATGAAGGACCACCTGATCCATTTCGCGCTGAGCGCACTGTTGCCCGCCGCGCTGAACGTCAGCGCCCCGGCGGCGGGAACCAGCCTGCTGGTGCCGGTCTGCAGCGGCGACGGGCTGACCCGCATGGTCCAGGTCCCGGTTCAGGGCCAGCAGCAGTTGCCCGGCGGCGATCGCGGCAGTTGCTGCGCCAAGGGTTGCCATTCGGGTTCATCGCGCAAACGTTCGCTCAGGAATTTTGCGCCTGCGCAATGATTGCCCCGCGCTGATTTGGTTTAAGGCCTTGCATGTGGCCATATCACCCTGACCTGCTGGCAACGCCGGTACCGCGCTATACCAGCTTTCCGACCGCTGCGGAGTTTTCGAACGCCGTCGGGGCTGACGATGCCAACCGCGCATTGCGCAGTGTGACGGGCGATGTCTCGCTCTATGTCCACATCCCGTTTTGCGAGCAAATCTGCTGGTATTGCGGCTGCAACACCGGTGCGGCGAACAAGAGCCAGCGGCTCCACGCCTATCTCGATGCCCTGCACCGCGAAATCGCGATCACTGGGGCGCGGTTGGAACACCGCGTCAAGGTCAAGCGGATCGCGTTCGGCGGTGGCAGCCCCAATGCGATTGCGCCGACCGATTTCGTGCGGCTGGTCGATGCGCTGACCCTGCACCTGTCGCTGGAACAACCGGTCTGGTCGATCGAACTCGATCCACGCACGCTGGCGCCGGAATGGGGGCCGGTGCTCGGCGGGATCGGGGTCAGCCATGCCAGCATGGGGGTGCAGACCTTTGCACCGGAATTGCAGGCGGCGATAGGCCGGGTCCAGCCCGATAGTCTGATCGTTGCGGCGACCGAGCTGCTCCGCAAGGCCGGGGTCAGCAGCCTCAACTACGATCTGATGTACGGCCTGCCGGGCCAGACGATGGATCACCTTGAGCATAGCCTGGCGCGGACGATCGAGCTGGGGGCGGACCGGATCGCGCTGTTCGGCTATGCCCACGTACCGCACATGCTGCCGCGTCAGCGCCGGATCGATGCCAGCGCGCTGCCGGGGCAGGAGGCGCGCTTTGCCATGGCGCAGTACGGGTATGACCGGCTGACCGCGGCGGGCTATGTCGCGATCGGCTTCGATCACTTTGCCTTGCCGCATGATCCGATGGCCGTGGCCGCCCGGGAAAAGCGGGTGCGGCGCAATTTTCAGGGTTTTACTGACGATTCTGCCCCCAGCCTGATTGGCCTTGGCGCATCATCGATCAGCTGCTTCGACGATCTGCTGGTCCAGAACGAGAAGAACGCCGGACGCTACCGGATGCTGCTCTCGCAAGATCTGCTCCCCGCCCAGCACGGTGTGCGCCGCGACGCGGATGACCGGCTGCGCGGCGCAGTGATCAGCGAACTGCTGTGCCAGGGCGAAGTGGCGGTGCCACCTGCGCTGTTGTCTGAAGTATCAGGCCGGATCGCGCCTTTCGTGGAACGCGGCGTGGCGCGGCTGGATGGCGCTGTGCTGCGCATTCCGCCCGCCGGCCTGCCCTATGCTCGCACGGTTGCGGCGCTGTTCGACCCCTATCGCCAGGATTCGCTGCGCCGGTTCAGTTCGGCGGTGTGACTCCCCTCCCGCAAGCGGGAGGGGAGGAAGTTCTTGCGAATCCGTCGCAGCTCTGTCAGCTTTCCCGCTCCACCGGACAAAAAGAGAGCGGCAGTTCCGAAGAACAGCCGCTCCAGGTGGGGAGAACTGGTAAGCCGGGGTCAGGCCATGGCGGGGGTTGCCTCGCTCGTGGCCTTGCCGGACTGGACAGCCGCTTCGGTCTCAAGGACCATCACCGCAGCCGCCGTGTTCGAAATCGGAATGTGATAGGTGCGCGTCACTTCGCTGGCGCTCGCGCCCAATGCTCCGCGCGCGGCGATCCAGTTGAGGATTTCGACGCCCTGGGTGCCGGACAGCTCGACAATTTCGTGGACCGAATGCCGCGTCAGCGCGTCAGGATCGGTCGACAGGTTGTCCATGCAGAACTTGTCATATTCCGCATTCATGAACCCGGCGCGCTCGCCGTCCAATTGGTGCGAGAGACCGCCCGTGCCCATCACCATGATCTTTTCCGGGCCCTGCCACTCAGCCAGCGCCTTGCCCACCGCGCGCCCCAGCGCGAGGCAGCGCTTGGCGCTGGGCAGCGGGTGCTGGACGGTGTTGATGGTGATCGGCACGATCCGCACCGGCGCTTCGCGGCCCGGCCAGGCCAGCGCAAGCGGGATCGAGGCGGCGTGATCGACCAGCATGTCCTGGCAGGTCGTGATGTCGAATTCTTCCTCGACCAGCTTTTCGATGATCGCCCAGGACAGGTCGGTATGCCCCGGCGGAACCGGGAAGGGGTGCAGCCCCCAGCCTTCGTCCTCGTTGCGATAGACCTCTGCCGCGCCGACCGCGAAAGTCGGCATCTTGTCGAGAAAGAAGTTCAGCCCGTGGTCGTTGTAGAACATCACCACCACGTCGGGCTGCTGCACGTCCAACCATTCGCGCACCGGCGGCCAGGCGTTGAAGAACGGCGCCCAATAGGGTTCGCCCTGTGCGCCGCGCTGGATCGCCCCGCCAATTGCGGGCACGTGGCTGGTGAAAACGCCGCCGATAACCTTAGCCACAGATCGCCTCCCTGGCTGCGAGGGTGGTGGCCTGATCAAGCAGCATCTGCTTGAACCCGTCGACGCTCATCCCCGTCTGCTGTGCGCCCACGTCCTGAACGTTGAGCCCGAAAATCCCCGCCAGCTTGGCGAGGTAGTAGATGTTCCCACCCGCCGCGATCATCTGCAGCACGTTGCGCGCGGCCACGGCTTCGCGTTGCTGCGGGGTCAGCTGGAACTTGTCGAGATAGGCGGCTTCATCCTGCAGGAACGCCTCACGGTTCGCCGCTTCGTTGAAGGAATAGCACATGGCGTTGAGCGCAAAGCCCTTGCGCGCGGCGGCCCCGTCGAAAATGTGGGTGCCTGGAATGGGCTTGTCTGCTGCGCTGGCCATCGGCTGATCCTTTCCTTGCACGCAGCTATGCGCTGCATCGGGGGGGCAGAACCTTGATCCGGATCAAGAACGGCAAAAAATAGTAAGCGATGCATACAAAGATGTGCACTTGACGCAGCCCCGGCGGCACTGCTTGTGACAGGGTAAAGCAGCAGCGAGAGGAACAGAGCCATGCAATTGTCGATGGAAGGGCGGACTGTCCTGATTACCGGGGCCTCATCCGGCTTTGGCGCACACTTTGCGCGCCTGTTCGTGCGCGAGGGCGCGCGGGTAGTGATCGGGGCGCGGCGAGTCGACCGGGTCCAGGCCCTGGCCGACGAACTGGGCGGAAAAAGCGGCGACCGGGCGCTGCCGCTGGCGATGGACGTCACCAGCGAGGCATCGCTGATCGCGGCGTTCGACGCGGCCGAGGCGCACTTCGGAACGGTCGATACGGTGATCGCCAATGCTGGAGTCGCTGCCGAAGGCCGCTCGACCGAGGTGAGCGCCGCCGACATGGCCAGCCTGGTCGCGACCAATTTCAACGGCGTTTACCTGACCGCCCGCGAAGGGGCGAAGCGGATGATCGCCGCCGGGTTCAAGGACCACGGACGCGGGCGGATCGTGCTGATCGGATCGATCACGGCGGAACTCACCGCGCAGGGCGATGCCGCCTATGCCGCAACCAAGGCCGGGGTGGCGCATCTGGGCCGCCAGTTCGCGCGCGAATGGGTGCGCCAGGGGGTCAACGTCAACACCATCCAGCCCGGCTATATCCAGACCGAGATCGCCGGAGACTGGTT
>CAZKAX010000032.1:0-32462 GCA_964550775.1 uncultured Novosphingobium sp.
CCACGGCGGCCGGGCCGTCCCACGGCTCCATCAGCGCGGCGTGGTATTCGTAGAACGCGCGGCGCTTGGCATCCATCAGCGGGTTGCCGGCCCAGGCCTCCGGGATCAGCATCATCACCGCATGGGCGAGGCTGAACCCGCCTGCGAGCAGCAGTTCCAGCGCATTGTCGAGGCAGGCCGTGTCCGATTGCCCGTGCGGAATCAGCGGCCACATCTTGTCAAGGTCCGCGCCCAGCAGCTCGCTTTCCATGGTGCGGCGGCGCGCGTTCATCCAGTTGACGTTGCCGCGCACCGTGTTGATTTCGCCGTTGTGGGCGATGAAGCGGTACGGGTGCGCCAGCTTCCAGCTGGGGAAGGTGTTGGTCGAGAAGCGCTGGTGAACCAGCCCGAGCGCCGAAACGCAGGCCGGATCGGTCAGGTCGCCATAGAAGCTGCCGACCTGCGTCGCCAGCAGCAGCCCCTTGTAGACCACGGTGCGGCTGGAAAAGCTCGGCATGTAAAGCTCGGTCAGCCCGGGCAGGCTGTGCTTTTCTGCCAAGGCCGCCAGGGGGTTCTGGGTCTGCTTGCGGATCGTCAGCAGCTTGCGTTCGAACGCGTCCTGATCCGGGCAGTTTTCGCCGCGTGCGACAAAGCACTGGCGGATCACCGGCATCGATTCGAGCACGGCCTTGCCCAGCCCGTCCGTGTTTACCGGCACGTCGCGCCAGCCGACCAGACGCTGGCCTTCCTTGGCGATGAACTTTTCAAAGGTGCCGGTCACGAACTGGCGCGCCTGCTCGTCCTGCGGCAGGAAGCACATCGCCACGGCATAGTCGCCCGGCTGGGGCAGCTTCAGCCCTTCGGCATCGGCCCACTTGCGGAACAGCGCATCGGGCAGCTGGATCAGGATGCCCGCGCCGTCACCCAGCAGCGGGTCCGCGCCCACCGCGCCGCGATGGTCGATGTTTTTCAGGATTTCCAGGGCCTGGCTAATGATCGCATGGCTTTTGGCACCCTTGATATGGGCAACAAAGCCCACACCGCATGCGTCATGCTCATTGCTCGGATCATAGAGGCCCTGGGGCGCCGGAAAACCCATCGATGTACCATCCTGTTCATGCAGCCGAACGTCACGATTCGCCGCACAACCGCGCGTGAATCGCTGATTTCTCGCAATTATGCGCAAACTGCCCCGCCGCCCAAAGCAGCGAAAGTTGCGCCATGGTTCCCCATGACGACACGATGCTTCTTTTGCAACTGCGAAAAGGACAAGAACCGCTTGGGTCGGCCCAAGCGGTTCTTGAATAGGATTTCAGCGCTGGCGCAACGCGATCAGGCGGCGCCGCTCATCCGCTGCAGGTTGGCCAGCGCTGCACGCAGGGCCTGATCGGCCTCGGCGGGATCGGTGCTGGACTGCATGGCCTGTCCGGCCACCGGCGCGCCCTGTCCGGCGGCGCTGGGTGCATCGAACCGGCGGAACGGCACGGCATCGGCTTCGGCCAGACTGGCGGCAAAGGGGGCGGGCGGGGCCATCTGGGCCTGACCCGGGAAGATCACCACCGGTTCAACCGCCTGGCTCTCGGCCTCGGGCTCCTCGATCCGCACGTATTGCGAGCGGGCTGACAGCGGCTGGCCGATGTCGAGCAGCGAGGCATAGCTTTCTTCCTCGGCTACTTCGACTTCGGCAATGACAGGTTCGTCCTCTGCCACTGGCGACGCGAACGGCGCAGGCTCGGCCGCGACGGCAGCAGGCGCAGCAAAGGGGGTCGGCGCGGTAAAGGGCGTAGGCGCGGTAAAGACAGGCGCGGTGAAGGCAGGTGCCGGGGCCGCGAACGGCGCTTCGGCAGCCGGAGCAGCAGCGAACGGAGCGGGCAGCGCCTCTGCCGAAGCCGGAGCGGTCACCGGCATGGCGATGTGGCGCGGCGGCAGCAGGCTGGCGAGCATGTCGTCATCGTCATCGCCCGGCATGTCCAGATTGAGCGGGCGCAGCGCAGCGGGCATCGCCAGCGGCGCGGGGGTGACAACGGCGGCCGGATCGGGCGCGGCATGAACCGGAGCCGGGCTGAGCAGCGAGGCTGCTTCCGCCACCGGGGCTGCGGCAACCGGTGCAAGCTCTGCAAAGGGCGCTGGTTCAGCAGGTGCGGCAAAAGCCTGCGGCACGGCAAATGCGGGAGCCGACACAACCGGCTCGCTCGGCACAACGGAGGCTTCCGGCGCAGCCATCGGCTCGACAGGGGCAGCCGTCACTTCGGCGGCCACCGGTTCGCCCGCACGCACGGCGCGGCGGCGCTGCATCGATTGCTGCAGGCGGGTGGCAAGATCGGTCATGCCCAGTCCGGTCACCGGCGGCAGCGGTGCGGCGGGGGCCGCCACGGCTTCGGGCGCGGTGGGGGCCAGTTCCGGCGCGGGGGCAGGTTCAACCGGTGCGGGTGCGGCGGCAACTGGTGCGGGTGCGCTCGGCTCGGCAAAGGTCTGGTGGACATGCGCGGCCGGCATGGCGGTCGGCAGCTCTGCCGCGCCATCGGCGTTCACGCGGCCAGCGAACAGCGGTTCGGCCTCTTCGGTTTCGAACACGGTGGTCTTGAACCCGGCAGCGCGGACAAATTCCGGATCAACCCGATCGCCATCGATCGGCATGCCGAAGATCTGGCGGCTCGCGGCCGGTTCGGCAGCCTGGGGTTCGGGCGCAGGTTCGAACGCCTGCGGCATGGCGGCAGCGACGGGCGCTTCGAACGCCGGGGCCGGCTGGACCGGGGCGGCAAAGCTGGGTGCTGCCGGGTCCGCTGCGGCAGGCGCAGGCATGGCAAAGGGCGGCACGGCAGGCTTGGGCGCAAATGGTGCCTCGGCCTGGGGCGCTGCAGCTTCGGTCAGCGCATGGAACACCTGGCGGCCGTCGGCTTCGGCATGGATCGGCTGACCGAACGGTGCGGCGGGGGCCGGAGCCGGCTGGGCAAAGGCGCCCAGATCAAGCGGGGCATGCTCCGCTTCGGCGGATTCGATCGGGGCATATTCCGCCAGTTCGATCCCGGCGATGTCCAGCACCTGCGGTGCGCCGCCCGGCAAGGGGGCCATTTCATGGGGCACGAATACGGCCTCCTCCTGCTCGATCGCCAGACTGCCACGGCGGCGTCCGGCCAGCAGACCGCCTCCGCTTTCGGCGTCGGGGCCGATTTCTTCGTGGACCGAAAGCGGCGCGGCATGGCCGCTGCGGCTGGCAAAGCCCGATGCGGCGGCATCGCCGCTGCGTGCGCCGCGCTTGCGCTGGCGCTGTTCAACCTTGGGGCGGGCGATCCGGCGGGCGATCATCACCCCCAGCGCGGCGCCGACTGCGGCCAGCACCAGCGCGATCAGCATCCGCGCGGTGATCCCCAGCGGCGGTGCGGCGGCAGGCACGATCAGATCGAGCCGGCTTTTCATCACCAGCGATTCGATCAGACTGGGGCGAACGGCCAGGCTGCCCAGCCCGAACAGCGCCCCGAACCACAGCGCCACGACAGCCGGAAACAGCTGATGGCTGGTGATCGGCGTGCTGGCCTGCGGCTTGCCTTTGGGCCCGCTGCGCTTGTGCTGCTTTGCCACTCTTGAATTCCCCGTCAGTTCAATCCTGGCTGCCTGGTTCCCCGCGCTCAGGCGGCGGAACGGCGGCAGTCCACCGAACGGGATAGGGCGAGATGGTAAACATCCTGATAACGATAAACATTGCGGGCCCAGTCATGACTGGTCTGGACATGGGCATAGCCCGCATCGCGGCGCGCTTCCCAGTTTGAACGGTCGCCCAGCAAGGCCGCCAGCGCGCTGGCGCAGGCGGCGGGATCGTCAGGGGCGAACAGCGTGCCGGTGACCCCGTCGGTGATCAGTTCGCGGTGCCCGCCGACATCCGATGCGGCCACCAGCTGGCGCTGGGCCATGGCTTCGAGCGGCTTGAGCGGGGTGACCAGATCGGTCAGGCGGCTGCGCTTGCGCGGATAGGCCATGACATCGACCAGCGCATAGTATTTCTCCACCTCGCTGTGCGGCACGCGCCCGACAAAGTGGATCGCGGCGCGGGCCGGGCTGGCTCCGGCCTGGGCCTTCAGCGCGGCCTCCATCGGCCCGCCGCCGACCAGCAGCAGCCGGGCATCGGGCACTTGCCGGATCAGCAGCGGCATAGCGGCGATCAGATCATCCAGCCCTTCGTAATCATAGAAGCTGCCGATAAAGCCCACCACCGGGCCCTGACCCAGCCCCAGCTGCGCCGCGAGCGCCGGATCGCGCGCCACCGGTTCACCGAACAGGCTGAGGTCCACTCCGTTGGGGCTGACCGTGATCTTGCCCGGCGCGGTGCCGCGCGCGATCAGATCGGCCTTCAGCCCCTGGCAGATCGTGACAACCGCGTCGGCATGGCTGACCACGTGGCTTTCGAGTGCGCGGGTCAAGCGGTATTTGACATTGCCTTCGTGGCCGGTGCCGTTGGAAACGGCGGCGTCTTCCCAGAAGGCGCGGATTTCATAGACAACCGGAATGCCCAGCCGCTTGCCCGCGATCAGCGCCGCCTTGCCGCACAGCGCCGGGCTGTGGGCGTGAAGCAGGTCGGGCCGCCAATCCTGCGCCGAGGCGACGATGGCATCGGCCAGCAGATTGATCTCGCGCCATTCGCGATAGGCCACCGGGCCACCGGCATTGCCGCGGGTGCGGGTAAAGGTCAGCCCTTCGGCTTGCTCCACATCCGGGCCGTCCATGGTGTGGCGCAGTCCGGTGATCCCGCGCACTTCCAGCCCCATCGCCGCTTGCGCGGTCAGGATCGCGCGGGTGCGAAAGGTATAGCCGCTGTGCAGCGGCAGCGAGTGGTCGAGGACGTGCAGAACCCTGGTCATGGCCGCATTCCCTAGCGTGGGAAGGCTTAACGGGCCGTCAACCCCGTGCGGGTAAAGGGCTTTTCGGATGATCGACTATTTCGCCCTGGCACTGACCCATGCCCTGCTGGCCCTGGCGGCCTGGCGGCTGCTGAGCCGCGCCGATCTGGATCACGAGGAACCGCTGGAACCGCCCGCGCCGCCGCCCCCGCCGAGCGAGCCGCCCGCCCGGACCAAGCCCCGCCTGCAGGTGCGCCCGCGTGCTTGATCTGGCGCTGACCGGCTTTGTCTTTGCCCTGCTTGCGCTGGGGGTGCGCCGCCCGTTCGTGTGGGTGCTGGCCTATCTCTATATCGATATCCTGACCCCGCAGCGGATTTCGTGGGGGCTGCTGGCCTCTTTGCCGATCTCGCTGATCGCTTTCCTGCTGGCCTTTGGCGGCTGGCTGATGCTCGATGCCAAGAATGACACCCGCTTTACCCTGCGCCAGGGCCTGATCGCGCTGTTGCTGGTCTATTGCGGGATGACCACGCTGGCCGCCGACTATCCCGATTCGGCGGTGGAGAAATGGGCCTGGGTGTGGAAGGCGCTGTTCTTTGCGATCTTCTTGCCGCTGACCCTGCGCACCCGGCTGCGGATCGAAGCCGCGACGCTGCTGATCGTGCTGACAGTGGGCGCAATCGTGATCAGCGGCGGGATCAAGACCCTGGCGGGCGGCGGCGGATATGGCACCTTGCGGCTGTTCGTGGCCGACAATGCCGGGATCTATGAAGGCTCCACCCTGTCGACCATCGCCATCGCGGTGGTCCCGCTGATCTGGTGGCTGGCGCGGTTCGGGACGATCTTTACGCCGAACCGGCTGGTCACCCTGTTCGCGCTGGGGCTGACCTTTGCCTGCCTGCTGATCCCGATCGGCACCCAGACCCGCACCGGCCTGCTCTGCATCGCCTTGCTCGGGGTGCTCTCGCTGCGCTCGGCCAAGCGGCGGTTCCTTTATGCCGGACTGGCCAGTGTGGCAGTCCTGGTGGCGATCCCGTTCCTGCCGGAAAGCTATACCAAGCGGATGAACACGATCGAAAACCACCAGTCAGACCAATCGGCCAGCACCCGGGTTGCAGTGTGGATGTGGACGCTTGATTACGTGAAGGATCATCCCTTCGGCGGCGGCTTCGATGCCTATCTGGGCAACCGCCTGCGCGTGCCGACCAGCAAGGCCGAAGGTTCGCACAACAACGTCTCGATCAAGACCGAATACCATGAGGAAGTGGGCCGGGCCTATCACTCGGCCTATTTCGAGATGCTGGGTGAACAGGGCTATCCCGGGTTTCTGCTGTGGGCCTGGATCCATGCGCTGGGGATCTGGCAGATGGAACGCCTGCGCCGCCGCTGGAAAAAGCGCACCGATGCGCAGCGCGCCTGGATCGCCCCGCTGGCCAATGCGCTGCAGCTGTCGCAGATGGTCTATTTCGTCGGCGCGCTGTTTGTCGGGATCGCATTCCAGCCGGTGATGTTCATGCTGATCGGGCTGCAATGCGGGCTGTGGTCCTATGCCCGGCGGATCGACCAACCGCTGCACCGCGCGCTGCGCGGGCGCGATGGCATGCCGGCGTTGCGGGTGAAACCGGCATGAGCGGTGCGGCGGCAAGGCCCGGCCATCTCGATGCCCTGACCGGCATTCGCGGAATCGCGGCCTGGGCCGTGGTGTTCTACCACATCCGCCTGTCGCTGGCCGATCTGCTGCCCGGCTGGGCGATCGCCGGACTGGCCAAGGGCTATCTGGCGGTGGACCTGTTCTTCATCCTGTCGGGCTTTGTCATCTGGTACAATTACGCCGACAAGCTGCGCACGGGCGGCTGGGCCGAGGCGCGCCTGTTTCTGTGGCGGCGGTTCGCGCGGGTCTGGCCGCTGCACGCGGTGGTGCTGGCGGCGTTTGCCGCGCTGGCGCTGCTCCTGAGCGCCACCGGGCGGGATGCATCGGCCTATCCGCTGTCAGAGCTGCCGCTGCATATCTTGCTCGTGCAGAACTGGGGGCTGACCGATGCGCTCAGCTGGAATCACCCGGCCTGGTCGATCAGCACCGAACTGGCCGCTTACCTGCTGTTCCCCCCCGTGGTCATGGCCGCGCAGTGGGAACGCTGGCCGCGCTGGGCGCTTTATGCGCTGCTGCTGGCGCTGGCGGGCACGGTCCATGCGGTCTTTGCGCTGAGCGGTCATAATGCACTGGGGCAGGACATTCCGGGGCTGGGCCTGTGGCGCTGCCTGCCCGAATTCGCCATGGGCATGGTGCTGTGCATCCTGTGGCAGCGCTGGACCACCAGCGGCGGCCGCGCCTGGCGCGCGGCTATCGCCTGCCTGTTCTGGCTGACCATGTGCCTGGCCTGGCGCTTGCCCGAAACCGCACTGGTCCCGGGGCTGTTTTTCCTCGCGCTGGCCGCGCTCGCGCTCGACAAGGGGCCGGTCGCGCGGCTGCTGGGCGGCAAGACGCTGACCTATCTGGGCGAGGTTTCCTATTCGACCTACCTGGCTCACTTCCTGCTGTTCATTGTCTGGAAGCTGCTGTTCGTCGATGCCTCGCTCCAGCTCGGCTGGCTGAGCCTGGCGGGTTACCTCGGCACGGTCGCGCTGGCCTCGGTCGTGCTGTATCACGGGCTGGAAAAACCCGCTCAGCGCTGGCTGGGCCGCCGTCCGCCGCATTGGGCCCAGGCCCGCACCGCGCTTCCTGCGGAGTGATTCGCACCTTCTGACCGATCCTGTTCGCTGCTTGCCGTAGCGGCAGCACACCGCGCGTTGCGCCGCGCCTTCGCTTGGGCCATGAAGAGCCCACGGATTCAGCGAAGGAGAGGCAAATGACCCCCCAAGAAATGCAGGCCAAGACCGGCGAAGTGATCGGCGTGTCGGACTGGTTCCATGTGACGCAGGAACGCATCAACATGTTTGCCGATGCCACCGGCGATCACCAGTTCATCCACATTGACGAGGAAAAGGCCAAACTGACCCCGTTCGGCGGGACCATCGCCCACGGCTTCCTCACCCTGTCGCTGATCCCGGTGCTGGGCGCGATGACCGAAGGCGGGCGGATCGATGGCGTCAAGATGGGCGTCAACTATGGCGGCAACAAAACCCGCTTCATCAGCCCGGTCAAATCCGGCAAGCGCGTGCGCAGCCACACCAAGCTGCTCGAACTGGTCGAAAAGCGCCCCGGTCAGTGGCAGCAGACCAACGAGATCACGATCGAGATCGAAGGCGAGGACAAGCCCGCGCTGATCTGTGAATGGATCACGCAGTTCTTCGTCTGAACCGAACCTCCCCAGGGATCGACACTCCTGTAAGGCCTTCGACAAGCTCAGGCTGAGCAGACTTTCGTGTAATGACCCTACCCCGCGCGGGCTGAGCTTGTCGAAGCCCCTACGCGGCCCAAGACCAAAGGATTTTCGCAATGTCACGTGACGCAGTTATCGTATCGACCGCCCGCACGCCGCTGACCAAGGCAGCGCGCGGCGCATTCAACAATACCACCGGGGCAACGCTGGGTGGCTGGTCGATTCGGGCCGCGGTCGAACGCGCCGGGATCGAAGGCGGCGAAGTCGATGACGTGCTGATGGGCACTGCGGTGCAGCAGGGCTCGACCGGCGGCAATGTCGGCCGCCTTGCCGCGCTGCGCGCCGGGCTGCCGGTTTCGGTGCCGGCCATGACCATGGACCGCCAGTGCTCCTCGGGCCTGATGTCGATCGCGACCGCGGCCAAGCAGATCATCGTCGACAACATGGACATCTGCGTGGCCGGCGGCCTCGAAAGCATTTCCAAGGTGGTCGGCAGCGGCAAGATGTTCGTCGAGCCGGACCGCGAACTGCTGGAAATGCACCCGCACATCTACATGCCGATGATCGGCACCGCCGAAGTGGTGGCCAAGCGCTATGGCATCAGCCGCGAGGCGCAGGACGAATACTCGCTGCGCTCGCAGCAGCTGACCGCCGCGGCACAGGCCGCCGGCAAGTTCAACGACGAGATCGTGCCCTGCACCGCGACCATGGCGGTGGTGAACAAGGAAACCAAGGAAGTCTCCTACCAGGAAGTGACTGCCGACCGCGACGATTGCAACCGTCCCGACACCACGCTGGAAGGGCTGGCCAGCCTCAAGCCGGTGATGGGCGAAGGCGGCGTGATCACTGCCGGTAACGCCAGCCAGCTGTCCGATGGTTCCTCGGCCTGCGTGCTGATGGAAGCCAAGCTGGCGGAAAAGCGGGGGCTTGCTCCGCTCGGCCGCTATGTCGGCATGGCGGTGGCGGGCACCGAGCCTGACGAAATGGGCATCGGCCCGGTCTTCGCGATCCCCAAGCTGCTCGAACGCACTGGCCTCAAGATGAGCGACATCGGCCTGTGGGAACTGAACGAAGCCTTCGCCGTGCAGGTGCTCTATTGCCGCGACAAGCTGGGCATTCCTGACGAGCTGCTCAACGTCAACGGCGGCTCGATCTCGATCGGCCATCCCTTCGGCATGACCGGCGCGCGCTGCACCGGCCACGCGCTGATCGAAGGCAAGCGCCGCGGCGTGAAATACGTCGTGGTGACGATGTGCATCGGGGGCGGCCAGGGCGCTGCCGGGCTGTTCGAAGTACTCTGATGCGCTTGTCGGCGCCTCGCATTGCCCCAGTCGATCTGTCGAAGATCGACGAAGAGCAGCGCGAGGCGCTGGCGGTCTTTTTCAGCGCGGCCCGCGACGTTACCAAGTCCGAAGGGACGGTGCTCAACATCTTCCGCACGCTGGTTCATGCCCCCAAGGCGCTGACCGCGTTCCTGGCCTGGGGCGGCTACATCCTGTCGCGCCGCAACAGCCTGTCCGACCGGGACCGTGAGCTGGTGATCCTGCGCACCGGATTCAATTGCGGCTCGGGCTATGAATTCACCCAGCACACCCGGATCGGGCTGGACGCCGGCCTCAGCGCGGCCGAGATCGAGGCGATCAAGGCCGGACCCGGCGATCCGTCGTGGTGCGACAATGATCGTGCGCTGCTGCGGGCGACCGATGATCTGACCCGCGATCATCACGTCAGCGACGCCAGCTGGGCGGCGCTGGCGTTCATGACCGACAAGCAGAAGATGGACCTGGTGATGACCGTTGGGCAGTACACCCAGGTTTCGATGATGCTCAACAGCTTCGGGGTCCAGCTCGATCCGGGGCAGGAACTCGACCCCGCGCTCGACCACCGCTGAACTTGCCAAACCGCGCAAATCCCGCCAGACTTTCGGACATAGGGGTTGCGGGGGCGTTGCTGCCATGGGCGAGCATCTCGGCATTGTTGAAATTCTGGGGATCGCGGGGTCAGTCAGCCTGCTGTCGGGCTGGCGGCTCTATATGTGTGTGCTGGCAACGGGGCTGGCGATGCATTACAACGTGCTGCCCTTGCCCGAAAATCTCAAAAGCTTGCAGGTGCTGGCCAATCCCTGGGTGATGGGGACCGCAGGGGTGGCGGCTTGCCTTGAATTCTTTGCCGACAAGGTGATGTGGCTCGATACGGTGTGGGATACGATCCACACCCTGATCCGGCCGCTGGGCGGGGCCCTGCTGGCCCTGGCAGTGGTCGATCCGGGCGATCCGGCGACGCAGGCGATTGCTTTTATCCTGGGCGGCGGGGCCTCGCTGCTTTCACACGGGGGCAAGGCCAGCGCGCGCGCCGTGGTCAACACCGTGCCTGAACCGTTCAGCAATGCCGCGCTATCGACGGTGGAAGACGTCGCAACCGGCGGGCTGCTCTACCTCGCCTACAGCCACCCGGTGGTGGCGGGCGGCGTGGCGCTGGGGCTGGCGCTGTTCACCGCCGTGCTGCTGGTGATGGCGTGGCGCGTGCTGCGCCGGATATTCCTGCGGGTGCAGCCGGAACCGGCGGTTCCGGCCGTTCCAGAGGGTTAGGCCACCACTTTCAGCTTCGGCTTGTCGTGCCTGGCGATCCAGTCTTCCAGAATCGGGGCAATCTGTTCGCGCCACTTGCTGCCGTTGAAAATGCCATAGTGGCCGACTTCGGGGGCCATGTGGTACTTCTTCTTGGCCTCTGACAGCCCGGTCGCCAGGTGCAGTGCGGCCTTGGTCTGGCCGATCCCGGAAATATCGTCGCGCTCACCCTCGACCGCCAGGATCGCGGTGTCCTTGATCTTGCCCAGATCGACCACTTTGCCGCGATGGTTGAAGGTGCCGTTCGGCAGTGAATGCTTCTGGAACACTTCCTCGACCGTCTGCAGGTAATAAGCGGCGTTGAGATCGCAGATCGCGCGGTATTCATCATAGAACGCCTTGGTCGCATCGGCGCTTTCATCGGCGCCTTCGACCAGATGCTTGAACATGTGATAGTGGCTCAGCATGTGGTTGCCGAGATTCATGCTCATGAAGCCCGCCAGCTGCAGGAACCCCGGATAGACCCGGCGGCCCGCGCCCGGATACTGCAGCGGCACGGTGGCGATCACGGTGTGGCGGAACCATTCGATCGGGCGCTGCATCGCCAGATCGTTGACTGTGGTCGGCGCTTCGCGGGTGTCGATCGGGCCGCCCATCATGGTCAGGCTGGCCGGGCGGCAGGGATGCTTGTCCGCGGCCATGATTGCGGTCGCGGCAAAGGTCGGCACCGAAGGCTGGCACACCGCCAGGGCATGGGCGCCCGGGCCGATATGTTCGAAGAATTCAATCAGATAGTCGATGTAATCGTCCAGATCGAACTCCCCGGCGGACAGCGGCACCATCTTCGCGTCGGCCCAGTCGGTGACGTAAACCTCGCAGCGCTCGATCATCCGGGCCACCGTGCCGCGCAGCAGCGTGGCGAAATGTCCGCTCATCGGCGCGACGATCAGCAGCCGGGGCGCGTCCTGGGGCAGGCCGGGGTGGGTAAAGCGCAGCAGGTTGCCGAACGGCTTGTGCAGCACGATCGCTTCGGTCACCGGGTAGGTCGCCCCATCGACAGTCACCGTTTCGATATCGAATTCGGGCTTGCCATAAGGCGCAGAGGCATGCGCAAACACTTCCAGCGCCGAAGAAATCACCGGAGCCAGCCCGGTATAGCCGAACGGCATGGCCGGATTGTTCAGCATTTCAGCCCCGACCGAAGCCCAGGTGCTGGCGGCGTTAAGCCACGAACGCTGCATTTCATAGGCGGTGTAAAGCAAGCTGCGAACCTCCTGCCGAACCGGTCAATCCCGGAATCTGGCCTGCCATGGTGGCGGCAATCGGCGTATTGTGCAATGCAATATTTGACGCTGCATTGCACAACAGTCGGTTTTGTCCCTTACCTCGGCCCGGCACTGTGCTAGGGCGCTGCGCCATGGAATCCGAAAAGTCCGCGGTCGCGCCAGAGCAGCCCCAATCCTCCGCCAATGCCGAACCGCCCCCGGCGCGCAACCTGGGGCCGCTGCGGATGATCTGGCGCGAGACGATCAAGTACCCCAAGCAGGTGGCGATCGCCGTGGTGGCGCTGTGCGTCACTTCGGCCGCGACGATCTCGATCCCGGACCGGCTGCGCTCGATCGTCGATACCGCGTTCGGGCGCGGGGCCAGTCCGGAATCGATCAACCAGGTGTTCCATTACCTGCTGATGATCGTCGCGGTGCTGGGCCTGGCCACGGCGGTGCGGTTCTATTTCGTCAGCTGGCTGGGCGAACGCGTGGTAGGGGATCTGCGCTACAAGGTGCAGTCCAACCTGATGCGGCTGCCCCCCAGCTTCTTCGAGGAAAACAGCCCCAAGGAAATCTCGTCCCGGATGACGTCGGACACGGCGATCATCGAACAGGTGGTGGGCACCACCGTCTCGGTCGCGCTGCGCAATTCACTGACCACGATTTTCGGGATCGCCTATCTGTTCTATCTCGCGCCCAAGCTGACCGCCGGGCTGATTCTGGGCATCCCGCTGGTGGTGGTGCCGATCACCTGGTTCGGGCGGCGGCTGCGCAATATCTCGCGCACCAGCCAGGACCGGGTCGCCGACATCGGCGCGCGCACTTCCGAAGTGCTGGGCGCGATGCGGGTGGTGCAGGCGTTCAATCAGGAAGAGCATGAGCGGCAGGCCTTTTCGGCCGTGGTCGAACAGACCTTTGCCACGGCCAAGCGCCGGATCCGGATTCGCGCGCTGATGACCAGCGTGGTGATCATCCTGGTCCTGGGCGGGATCGTCCTGCTGATGTGGGAAGGCGCGCTCAAGGTCGCCGAAGGGTCGCTCAGCGGCGGGACGATTGCCGGGTTCGTGCTGGCCGGCGGGCTGGTCGCAGGGTCGTTCGGGGCTCTGGCCGAAGTCTATGGCGATCTGCTCCGCGGCGCGGGCGCAGCCAGCCGCCTCAACGAACTGCTCAATGAAAAGCCCCTGATCGCCCCGCCCGCGCGCCCGCTGGTCTTGCCCGTCCCGCCGCGCGGGATGCTGGCGTTTGAAGGGGTGACCTTTCGCTATCCGACCCGGCTGGAAGTATCGGCGCTGGCCGATTTCAGCCTGACGGTGCAGCCCGGTGAAACCGTGGCGATCGTCGGCCCGTCCGGCGCGGGCAAGAGCACACTGTTCCAGCTGGCGCAGCGGTTCTACGATCCGCAGGCCGGGGTCATCAAGCTGGACGGCGTCCCGCTGACCTCGGTCGATCCGGCAGAGATCCGCCGCCGCATGGCCCTGGTCCCGCAGGAAGGCACGCTGTTTGCCGCGTCGGCGCGCGACAATCTGCGCTATGGCAACTGGCAGGCCAGCGATGAGCAGATCTGGGATGCGGCCCGCGCGGCCAATGCCGAACAGTTCCTGCGCGAACTGCCCGACGGGCTCGACACGTTCCTGGGCGAAAGCGGCGCGCGCCTTTCGGGCGGGCAGCGCCAGCGGATCGCGATTGCCCGCGCGCTGCTGCGCGAAGCGCCGATCCTGCTGCTGGATGAAGCGACCAGCGCGCTCGATGCCGAAAGCGAACGGCTGGTGCAGGACGCGCTCGACCGGCTGATGGCCAGCCGCACCACCCTGGTCATCGCCCACCGCCTTGCCACGGTGCGCGCGGCGGACCGGATCGTGGTGATGGATAAGGGCCGCGTGGTCGAAAGCGGCACTCATGATGAATTGACCGGACAGGGCGGGCTCTATGCGCGCCTCGCCTCGCTGCAATTCGATGACCGCGCGTTCAGCGCTGCCGGGGGTAACTGATGGACCTGACGATCACCGCGATCCTGCTCGGCATTGTCGAGGGGCTGACCGAATTCATCCCGGTATCCTCCACCGGGCACCTGATCCTGGCCAGCGAACTGTTCGGCTATGATGCCGCGACCTGGGCCGTGTTCAACGTGGTGATCCAGCTTGGCGCGATCCTGGCGGTGGTGGTGCAATACTGGCGGACGTTCTGGGCGGTCGGCATGGGGTTGTTGCGGCTGGAACGGATCAGTCTGATCTTCGTGCGCAACATCCTGCTGGGCTTCCTGCCTTCGGCGGTGCTGGGCCTGCTGCTGAAAGACCAGATCCGCATGCTGCTGGGCAGTCCGCTGGTGGTCGGCTGGGCGCTGATCCTGGGCGGGATCGCGATTCTGGCAATCGAGAAAGTCGCCCGGCCCGGCCCGGCCAGCGGCGTGGCGCAGCTGCCGGTGCGGCAGGCGCTGGGCGTGGGGCTGTTTCAATGCATTGCGATGATCCCGGGGGTCAGTCGGTCGGGCGCGACGATCATGGGCGCGCTGGCCATGGGGATCGAACGCCGCACGGCCGCCGAATTCAGCTTTTTCCTCGCGATCCCGACCATGCTGGGCGCGACCACGCTGGAGCTGTGGGATTCGCGCGCCGCGCTGATGGCCGGAACCGGCCCGGTCGGCTGGAGCGAGATCGGGGTCGGCTTTGCCGTTTCCTTCGTGGTCGCGCTGGCGGTGATCAAGCTGTTCGTTGCCTATGTCAGCCGTTCGGGCTTTGCCCCCTTCGCCTGGTACCGGATCGCGGCGGGCGCTTTGGCAGTCTACCTGCTGGGGCGTTGAAGCATCCCTCCCCCTCCCGCAAGCGGGAGGGGAAAGCACTTGCCAAATTAGTAAGCGATACTTACAAAACCGCACCAGAGAGCCAGCATTTGCCGGGGGCGTGACGCTCGGCTATCAGCGGGGCCCATTTATTTGCGAGAGGGTCCCGCCCGTGATCAGCCTAGCATTGGTTCAGATTCTGCAACTGCTGATATCCGTCATCCAGTCCGTCGTTATCGTCCAGTTCGTGCTGTATCTGCTGATTCAGTTCAACGTGGTCAGCATGCATAGCCCCTTCGTCAGCGCGCTATGGCAGGGGCTCAATGCCATCCTTGACCCAATTCTTGCACCGATCAGGCGCAGGATGCCGCATACAGGGGCGATCGACTTTTCGCCAATGGTGCTGATCGTTCTTCTCCAAATTCTTGAAATTATTGTAAGAGCTGTAGGGAGCGCTGCATACCAATGACCCAAGCTGCTGTAATCGATGGCAAGGCCTTTGCCGCTACTCTGCGCACCCGCATCGCCGGGCAGGCCGCGAATTTTGAGGCCAAGGCCGGGCGCAAGGCAGGGCTGGCCGTTGTGCTGGTGGGGGAAGATCCCGCCAGCCAGGTCTATGTTGCCAGCAAGGCCAAGCAGACCGTCGAATGCGGCATGGCAAGCTTTGAACACAAGTTGCCGGCGGATACGGCGCAGGCCGATCTGATCGCGCTGATCGACCGGCTGAATGCCGATCCGATGGTTGATGGCATTCTGGTCCAGCTGCCGCTGCCGGGGCATCTCGACGAACAGGCCGTGGTCGAACGGATCAGCCCGGACAAGGACGTCGACGGGCTGACCCCGATCAGCACCGGCCGCCTCGCGCTGGGCCTGCCGGGTCTGGTGCCCTGCACCCCGCTTGGCTCGCTGATGCTGCTCAAGGACCGGCTGGGGAGCCTCTCGGGCCTGAACGCGGTGGTGATCGGGCGCTCGATTCTGGTCGGCAAGCCGATGGCGCAGCTGCTGCTGGGCGAAAACTGTACGGTCACAGTGGCTCACAGCCGCACCAAGGACCTGCCCGAAGTCGTCCGCCGCGCCGACATCGTGATTGCCGCCGTCGGCCGTCCGGAAATGGTCAAGGGGGACTGGATCAAGCCCGGCGCGACCGTGATCGACGTTGGCATCAACCGCCTGCCGCCCGCCGAAGGCAAGACCAAGGGGCGTCTGGTGGGCGATGTTGACTATGCCGAGGCGATGCAGGTCGCAGGCGCGGTCACCCCGGTCCCCGGCGGGGTTGGCCCGATGACCATCGCCGTCCTGCTCCGCAATGCCCTCGTCGCCGCGTACCGCAACGCGGGGGTGGCGCTGGAGGACGAGGCGCTTTAAGCTGCTGCGCATGAAGCGCATCGCCACAGCCACGCTCGCCCTGTCCCTCAGCCTTGCCCTCGCTGCCTGCAGCGGCGGCGCCCGGCCGAAGGGGCCGCCACTGCGCCCGGTTGCCAACCCCGGCGCGGTGGTCGCGGCAGAGATCGGCTTCAACCAGCTGGCCCAGGAAAAGGGCCAATGGACCGCCTTTCGCGCCACCGCTGCCCCCGAAGCGGAAATGTTCGTGCCGCAGCGGGTCAAGGCACTCGATTTCCTGAAGGGCAAGGCCGATCCCGCCCATGCGGTAAAGTGGCAGCCGCACCTGGTCTGGTCGAGCTGCGATGGCTCGCTCGCGGTGACTCACGGGGCCTGGCAGCGCGCGGATTCAAACGGCTATTTCACCACCGTCTGGGCGCGGGGGATGGATGGCAACCTCAAATGGATTCTCGACCATGGTGATCGCCTGCCGGTTGCCCTGTTCGCGCCCGAAATGATCAAGAGCAAGGTCGCCGAATGCGCAGGCAAGCCGGGCGTGCCGATCAGCGCCCCGGCCGTGGGCACCGATTTCAAGCAAAGCGTCAGCCGCGATCAGACCCTGCTGGTCAGCTCGGCAGTGGCCCCCGATGGCGGGCGCACAGTGATCGTGCGGCTGTGGAACGGCACCAGCCATGAAGTGGTCCTGCAGGAACAGGTCGTGGCGGGGGGCTGAGGCGCGGAGATGCTGGATCTGTTCTTTTCGGCCTTCATCACCCTGTTCGTGGTGATCGATCCGCCGGGCTGCGCCCCGATCTATGCCGGGCTGGTCAAGGGTGCGCCGAACCGGCTCGCGGTCAGCATGGCTTCGCGTGCCTGCGTGATCGCGGCGCTGATTCTGGTGGTCTTTGCCCTGTTTGGTGAAGACCTTCTGGGCGCGCTGCACATCGAACTCAATTCGTTCCGGATCGCCGGGGGGATCATGCTGTTCGTGATCGCGCTCGACATGGTGTTCGAAAAGCGCACCCAGCGGCGCGAGGAGCGCGCGGAAAAAGTGCGCGAGGATCATGTCGAGGACGTTTCCGTCTTCCCCATGGCCATGCCGATGATCGCCGGTCCCGGCTCGATCGCCACGATCATGCTGCTTACTGCACGCGCCCACGGCACCCCGGAAACGCTGGTCGTGCTGGCCGCGCTGCTGGCAGTGCTGGTGCTGACTTTCCTCTCGCTCGCCGCTGCGGGGCCGCTGATGAAGCTGCTCGGCACGCGGGTAGAGGCGGTCATTACACGGCTGCTTGGCGTGCTGCTGGCCGCGCTGGCGGCGCAATATGTGATTGATGGGGTGAAGGCGGTGCTTACTGCAGCGTAACCGCGCCGTCATCGCGGTCGCGCCGTCCGAAGAACTGCATCAGTTGTACCAATAGCTCGCAGCGCTGGTTGATGCTGTCCGCCTCCAGCAGCGCCTGCTTGGCGGCAAGATCGAACGGGGCGATCTGGCACACGCCGTTGATCAGCGATTCGTCGTCGAGCCGGGTCACCGCCTCCCAATCGACCGCATAGCCCTGGGTCTTGGCAAAGCGCCGCGCCTCGCGCTCAAACCCGGCGCGTTCGACCGGGGCGAGTGCGGGGAAGGGTTCTTCGGGTACCAGTTCGGCCTCGATCTGGCGGAACGGGGTGACCACGTCGAGCTCGCGCAACAGACGGAACCGGCTTTCCCCTTCCAGTACCAGATTGAACCGCCCGTCATCCAGCGCCTCGACCTCGCCGATCTTGCCCAGGCAGCCGATCCGGAACAGCGGCGCGCCATCTTCGCCGCGCTGCGGCTGGATCATCCCGATCCGCCGGTCGCGCGCCAGGGCATCCTGAACCATGGCGCGGTAGCGCGGCTCAAAGATATGCAGCGGCAATTGCAGGCCGGGGAACAGCGTGGCGCCGGGCAGGGGGAAGATCGAAATGCGCATCGGGGCTATCCGGCTCAGCCGAACAGCACCAGCGACAGCTTGCGCCGCTGCGCTGCCACCCACGGATCTTCCAGCCCGATCGCTTCGAAGATCTGCAGCAGCCGCGCCTTGGCCGCGCCCTCGTTCCATTCGCGGTCGGCCTGAACCATGGCCAGCAGCTTGTCCGCTGCGCCGTCGCGCTCGCCAGCGGCAAAGGCCGCTTCGGCATAGGCGAGGCCTGCCGCCATATCGGCCGGATCGGCCTCAGCCGCAGCGCGCAGCGCGGCCAGCTCGCTGTCCTCAGGTTTGTTGCGAGCCAGCGTCAGCGCGGCCACGGCGCGGTGGATCTCGGGATCGCTCGCCAGCTCTTCGGGCACGGCGGAAAGCACTGCCTCGGCATGCTCGATTTCGCCCGCGGCAACCAGCGCGCGGAGCAAGCCGCCTTGCGCCGCGGCGTCATGCGGGGCCATTTCGACGATCTGGGCATAGATCCCGGCGGCGCGCTCTGCGTCGCCTTCGCTCAGCACTTCTTCGGCCATGGCCAGCAGTGGGGCGATATCCTGCTTGGGCGCTTCGCCCGGATGGATCGGCAGCTTGGCCAGCAACTGGTCGAGGATCCCCTTGAGCTGCGATTCGCTGCGCGCATTGGTCAGGTCGGCCACCGGTTGGCCCTGGAACATGGCATAGACTGTCGGGATCGATTTGACCTGGAACTGCGCGGCGATGAATTGTTCCTCATCGACGTTGATCTTGGCCAGCACCACGCCCTTGTCGGCATATTCGGCCGCGACCTTTTCCAGCACCGGCGACAGCGCCTTGCACGGGCCGCACCATTCGGCCCAGAAGTCGAGAATCACCAGTCCGGTCATCGATGGTTCGACCACTGTCTTGCGGAATCGGTCGACCGCTTTCTGTTCGTCCAGCTTCAGACCCATGCTTGCCAAGCGCTTCACTCCATGCCGCGTGCGGATTTATCGCCCCAATGTGGGCCTTTGTGCCGCTTTGTGAAGAGCTATTGCAGCTTTGTCACCCGCTTGGCGCGCAAAGCCAATTTTCCGCTTGGCAAGCCCATGCCCCTTTGCTAACCGCGCGCCTCCACCCCGGACCACTGCCGCACGGCAACGGTTCGCAGGCGTTCGAGCGGGCGTAGCTCAGGGGTAGAGCACAACCTTGCCAAGGTTGGGGTCGAGGGTTCGAATCCCTTCGCCCGCTCCAGTTTTACAGCAGAAATCAAAGATTTATGTCGACCTTCGGGTCGCCATTTTCGCTGGCACTGGGTCAGTATCCCACCGGTATACCACCGAACGACAGACAATATTTTTTGGGGAAAGTTTTCCCCTGAGGCCGAGTTGCTGCGCATCTCGGCCTACCCCTTCAAGCGGGGGCACCCCGCAACGCCCCGAGATTCGGAGCGGGGCTGGTGACGCGCTCTGTCCCGCAGGCCCTACGGCCCTGCTCCTGAGGGCGCCGCGTTTCGCGAAAATGGCCCCGCACGCACTCTGAACCGACGGACATGGCTTCACGCGCAGGCATGGAAATCCGACAGGTCCCCGCTTTCCGCCTGCACGAGCAAGTGTGCAATGGCCGCCTCCTTTCAGGGTGCGGTTTTCTGTTGGAGCAACCCCGCTGGCCGCTCTCGCTACAGCGGCGATGAAAAGACGAAGCTGAGAGTGAGAGGGTGGCGGGCTTCGCCGTGACGGGATGAGGGTCGAGAGAGAGGCTCCCGGCCGCCCGTCATGGAGATTTCCCCATGAACATGCAGGCTCTCGATGCGCGGCGCGATGTGCGCGGCGGCTACAAGGTCGATGTCTCACGCGGCTCAAGTGTGGGTCGGGTGTCGTCGGAATGGTTCTCGCGACCCGATGACGAGCGATTTCTGTCGCTGAACGAGCTTGCGAGCTCAGTGCGCGGACGTTCCGAGCGGAGCCGGACCCGCGTGGTCGAGACCGCGCTCATCCACGTTGAGGCGAACCGCAACGATCCCGAGCGACTGGCATTGATTCTGCCCGGCGCCGATGCGCCGGTTCAGCCGACCCACTGGAGCTTCGGCCAGCTCGCCAGTCAGGTCGGCGCACCCGCCGCCTATCTGCGTCAGCTTCCCGCGCCGCTTGCCGCGATCAACCTGCAGTACGGCCTGACCTCAAACCGGGCCGAGCAGATCAAGACTCTGGAAACCGACAATGGCAGGCTAGAACTGCGCGCGGTCACCGGACCTGACTATGGCCGGATCTACGACCACGAACTGGTCGAAGCCGTGCAGAAGATCGCCGGCAACGGCACCGGCGACACGCGCTGGAAAGTGCCCGGCGTGCTCGACTGGTCCTCCGGGGTCTACAATCCGATGGTCGACATCTCGAAGGACACGACCACGCTTTATGCCTCGGATCGCGACGTGTTCCTGTTCCTGGTCGATGATCTCAACCCGATCGAAGCAGGGCGCCTGCCCGACGGATCGCCCGATCTCTACTTCCGCGGCTTCTACTGTTGGAACTCGGAAGTAGGCGCGAAGACGCTCGGCATGGCGAGCTTCTATCTGCGCGCAGTCTGCCAGAACCGGAACCTTTGGGGCGTCGAGGACTTCGAGGAAATCTCGATCCGCCACAGCAAATACGCCGCCAACCGCTTCGCCCACGAGGCGGCACCCGCCCTGCTGAACTTCGCCAACTCCTCTCCGCAGCCGTTCATCAACGGCATCAAGACGGCTCGGACACGCATCGTGGCCCGCACCGACGAGGAACGCGGCGACTTCCTGCGTCATCGCGGTTTTTCCAAAGCCGAGACCGGCAAGATCATCGAGACGGTGCTCGCTGAGGAAGGTCGTCCGCCCGAATCGATCTTCGATTTCGTGCAAGGGATCACTGCGCTCGCCCGCGGTAAGGCGCATCAAGATGCCCGGCTCGACATGGAGGGCAAAGCGAAGAAGCTGCTCGACCGGGTACATTGAGCCCGGACAGTCCAGTCTGCTTTCCCCTCGCAGCGCTGCCTTCTCCAGAGTGAGAGGGCGGCGCTTCGCTTCATGACGGGTCGGGGCCTGAAAGAGAGTCTTTCAGGCGGCCCGTCATGGAGAACCACCATGACCAAGCAATTGCCCAAGCTCGTGCTGAGTTCCTCGCGCGACATCCCTTTCAGCCAGCTGGTGCTGAGCCAGAAGAACGTTCGGCGCCTGAAGGCGGGCCTGTCGATCGAGGATCTCGCCGAGGACATCTACCGCCGCACTCTGCTTCAGAGCCTCAACGTCCGGCCCGTCGTCGGTGAGGATGGCCGGGAGACCGGCATGTTTGAGGTTCCCGCCGGCGGTCGCCGCTTCCGCGCGCTCGAACTTCTGGTGAAGTCGAAGCGAATGGCCAAGGATCAGCCGGTCCCCTGCGTGGTGCGCGAGGCCGGCATCGCCGAGGAGGACTCGCTCGCCGAAAACGTCATGCGCGTCGGCCTGCATCCGCTCGACCAGTTCCGCGCCTTCACCGCCTTGATCGACGCGGGCCTCAGCGAGGATGACATCGCTGCGCGTTTCTTCGTCTCGGCCTCGACAGTGCGCCAGCGTCTGCGGCTTGCCTCGGTCGCACCCAGCCTGCTCGAAATCTACGGCGAGGACGGCATGTCGCTCGAACAGCTCATGGCCTTCACGGTCAATGAGAACCATGCCCGCCAGGAACAGGTCTGGGAGCAGCTCAGCCAGACCTACCAGCCCTCGGCGCACCAGATCCGCCGCCTGCTGACCGAGGATGCCATTCCGGCCAGCGACCGCCGCGTCCGGTTCATCGGGCTCGATGCCTATGTTGATGCTGGCGGCTACGTCATGCGCGACCTGTTCTCGTCGGACCAGGATGGCTGGCTGCAGGACCCGGCTCTCGTCGAACAGCTCGTCAATGCGAAGCTGACGACCATTGCCGAGGAGATCGGCGCCGAAGGCTGGAAGTGGGTCGAAGCCGCGATCGAACTGCCCTACGGTTGCGAGCGCGGCATGCGGCGGATCACCGGCACTACCGTGCCACTGACCGAAGACGAGCAGACCCGGCTCGACGCGCTGGTCGAGGAATTTGACGGCCTCGGCGAGCAGTATCAGGATGGCGGCGACCTGCCCGACGAGGTCGATGCGCGCCTGACCGAAATCGACGCCGTTATCACCGCGCTCACCCAGCGTCCGGTCACTTACGATCCCGAGGAACAGGCACGCGCAGGCGTTTTCGTGTCGCTGTCGCACGATGGGCGGCCGCGGATCGACCGGGGCTATGTGCGCCCTGAGGATGAACCGACTGCTGAAGGTGCTGGTGACGACGATAGCCAGGCTGCCGGAATTGCTTCGACCGGCCCGACGGTAAGCGTCGGTGGCCAAGTGCAGACTGGCGAACAGGCCGACGACGAAGACGACGCCATCCGTCCGCTGCCCGACCGGCTCGTGTCCGAACTGACCGCCGAGCGCACGCTGGCGCTGCGCGACGCGCTCGCCAAGGCGCCCGATGCCGCGTTCCTTGCCCTGCTGCACGCGCTGTGCCTGTCGGTGTTCCGGTCGCATGTGCAGGCTGGCTGCGTGCAGATCGGCGTCACGCAAGTCTGGCTTGGCAATGCCGCCCCGAACCTGCGCGAGACGGTGTGGAGCCAGTCGATCCAGCAGCGGCACGAGCAGTGGGCCGATCGGCTCCCCAGCGAGCCCAATGAGCTGTGGTCGGCACTCGCGGCCATGCCCTACGAGGAGCAGATGGTCCTGCTTGCCCATTGCGTGTCGCTCGGCGCCAACGCGCTGTTCGAGGCGACCAAGGGCTACGACGGACGGATCTCCGCGCACGGGGTTGCGCAACGCATCGCCGCCGCCGATGCTCTGGCGGGAGTGGTCGGGCTCGACATGGCCGAAGCAGGCTGGGCGCCGACGGTCGATAACTACCTCGGCCGCGTCACCAAGCCCCGGATCATCGAGGCAGTGCGCGAAGCCAAGGGCGACGCCACGGCTGTGCTTATCGAGCATCTCAAGAAAGGCGACATGGCCCGCGAGGCCGAACGCCTGCTTGCAGGCACGGGCTGGCTCCCCGAACCGCTGCGACTGCCGCAAACCGAAGCCGAACCCGAAGCCGAAGCCGACGAGCAAGTCACCGATCTGCCCGACTTCCTCGCCGAGGACGGTCCGTTCGATCAGCACGAGCTGGAAGACGCTTACGCAGTCGCCGCCGAATGATGCCAATGCGCGGGGCGGCCCGTGCGCCGTCCCGCGCCCATTTCCCGACATTGAAGGAGCCAGACGATGGCAATTCCTGACTATGCCCGCACAAACTTCGAGACGCTGGTGAAGGCCGCCCAGGCAGGCGATCTCGCATTGATGGAATGCACCGAGGTCGAGAGCGGCGAGATCCGCTACGTCCTCTGCGCCGTCGGCCGCGATGAGGGTGATTACGTCATGACCCCGTTCGGTCATCTCGCCCCCGGCAATCCCTACGATGCCTACGTCCCGCCCGCCTGAGCGGCTGCAACCCTCAACCCATTTTCAAAAGGATATCGTCGATGACCAACTCGCTTGCTGCGGGTGCTTTCGCGCGCCCGCTGTCCGCCCAATGTCCCGATAAAACCGCAGCTTCGATCATCCTCGCTGCACAAGACCTGCTCGGGCACTTCGCTGCCGGTCGCCGCATCGACACTGCAGCCATCCGCACCGCGATGCATTCGGCATTCGGCGCGAGCGATGCTGCCGGAGCCTGGGACTGGAAGGCTGCCTACGAAGCGGTCGAGGTCGCGCAGCTGCTGTTCATGCGGCGCTATGGCCCGGCCATCCACGCCAAGGCTTCCGATCCGTTCGAACGGCTCAAACTTGTCGAGCGGATCGCCCGGCTTGCCCCGACGCAGACCCGGCGCAGCGAGGAAATGCTTGCCCTTCAACAGTTCTCGACGCCCTTGGGTCTGGCCTGGGTCGCTGGTTTCGCGGCCAGCTTCGTGCCCGGTGAACTGGTGCTCGAACCATCGGCGGGCACCGGTTTGCTCGCCATTCAGGCCGAACTTGGCGCGAGTAGCCTGGCATTGAACGAGGTGGCCGATGTGCGCGCTGCCTTGCTGGGGCAACTATTCAGCACGGCGATTGTGACCACCCACGATGCAGCACAGATCCATGACCGGCTCGATCCGGGCATGGTGCCGAGCTGCATCGTGATGAACCCGCCGTTTTCTGCCGCCGTTGGTGTCGAGACGCGCGTGGCGAATGCTGCATTCCGCCACCTTTCGTCAGCCGTGGCCAGGCTCGCACCCGGCGGACGACTCGTCGCCATAACCGGCGCGAACTGTTCGCCCGAGCACAAGGCGTGGCGCGACGGGTTCGTGCGGCTGCAGGAACAAGCCCGTGTGGTGTTCACCGCGCCGATTACCGGCTCGATCTTCGCGCCCCACGGCACGAGCATCGAAACCCGGTTGACGGTGATCGACAAGCTGCCCGCGGCTGAGCCGGCCTCCTTCCCTGTGCCCCCGGGCACCGCGCCCGACCTTGCGACCCTGCTGCACTGGCTGATCGATCGCATGCCGCCCCGCGCGGCTCTCACTGCCGAGCAAACTCCCGCCCTGCGGCCAGCCGCATCGCGCCGGGTAGCAGCACCAGGGCCCAGACTTGCAGTCGCCCGCCCGGCTGAACCGACCGGCGTGCTGCTCGACTACGAGGTCGCCGACTGGAAGGACGAGGTATCGGCCCGGCTCAGCGAAACCCTCTACGAGCCCTACACGCTGCAATCGCTCCGCATTCCCGCTGCGCAGCCGCATCCAACCAAGCTGGTCCAATCCGCCGCCATGGCCTCGGTTGCGCCGCCCAAGCCGAGCTATCGCCCGCACCTTCCTGATGCTCTGGTCGAGCAAGGACTGCTCTCCGACGCTCAACTTGAATCGGTGATCTACGCCGGCGAGGCGCATGCCCAGCATCTGGCCGGCAGTTGGACGGTCGATGCGACTTTCGACAAGGTCGAGGCCGCGCCGGACGAATCCGACACCGCCGTCCGCTTCCGCAAGGGCTGGTTCCTTGGCGATGGTACCGGCGCGGGCAAGGGGCGCCAGGTTGCCGGGATCATTCTAGACAACTGGCTGAAGTGCCGCCGCCGCGCGGTGTGGATCTCCAAGTCCGACAAGCTGCTCGAGGATGCCCAACGGGATTGGCGGGCATTAGGTCAGGAGCCATTGCTGGTCACCCCGCTCGCCCGGTTTCGCCAAGGCACGCCGATCCGGCTCGAGCAGGGCATCCTTTTTACGACCTATGCCACGCTACGCAGCGATGCGCGCGATGGCAGGGTTTCCCGCGTCCAACAGATCGTCGATTGGCTCGGGACCGACTTTGACGGGGTCATTGTCTTCGACGAGAGCCATGCGATGCAGAATGCCGGTGGCGGCAAGTCCGAACGCGGGGATGCGGCCCCTTCGCAGCAGGGCCGTGCCGGACTGCGTCTGCAGCACGCGCTGCCCGATGCCCGGGTGCTCTATGTCTCGGCGACCGGCGCGACCACGGTCGAGAACCTCGCCTATGCCCAACGGCTTGGCCTCTGGGGCGGCGCAGACTTCCCCTTCGACAAGCGCACAGACTTCGTCGCGGCGATCGAAGCGGGCGGGGTTGCGGCGATGGAGGTGCTAGCCCGCGATCTCAAGGCGCTCGGGCTCTATGCTGCACGGTCTCTGTCCTACGAAGGCGTCGAATACGAGCTACTCGAACACCAGCTCACTCCGGATCAAGTTCGTATCTACGACGCCTATGCAGGTGCGTTCCAGGTCATCCATAACGATCTCGACGCTGCGCTCGAAGCCGCGGGGGTGACCAGCGCCGCCGATGGCACGTTGAACGCGCAGGCTAAGTCCGCCGCCCGTTCGGCTTTCGAATCTGCCAAGCAACGCTTCTTCAACCACCTCATCACCGCGATGAAGACCCCGACGCTGATCCGGGCAATCGAGCAGGGACTGACCGATGGTCATGCCTCGGTGGTGCAGATCGTATCGACCGGCGAAGCGCTGCTGTCGCGGCGGCTTGCCGACATCGATCCCGGCGAATGGAACGACGTCCAGTGCGACGTAACTCCCAAAGAATACGTTTTGGACTATTTGTTGCACAGCTTCCCGACGCAACTCCACGAACCGTTCACCGATGGCGATGGCAACCTCTCTGCGCGACCTGCCTATGACGGTGATGGCAATGCCATCCAGTGCCGCGATGCCCTCGAACGGCGCGATCGGCTCATCGAGCAACTGGCATCGATGGAGCCGGTCCAGGGTGCGCTCGATCAAATCGTTCAGCGGTTCGGAACCGATATGGTTGCCGAGGTCACCGGCCGCTCCCGGCGGATCGTCCGCAAGGTTGATGCAGATGGCGAGCGCTTTGTGGTCGAGAACCGGCCCGCCCATGCCAATCTTGCAGAAGCGCAGGCGTTCATGGAGGACAGGAAGCAGATCCTGATCTTCTCCGACGCCGGCGGCACCGGGCGCAGCTACCACGCGGATCTTGGCAGCCGTAACCAGCGGCTGCGGCATCATTACCTGCTCGAAGCAGGCTGGAAGGCCGACACCGCGATCCAGGGGCTCGGGCGAACCAACCGCACCAATCAGGCGCAGCCACCGCTGTTCCGACCAGTCGCCACCGACGTTCAGGCGGAAAAGCGCTTCCTTTCGACCATTGCGCGGCGACTCGACACACTGGGTGCGATCACACGGGGGCAACGCCAGACCGGCGGACAAGGCCTGTTTCGGCCGGAGGATAATCTCGAAAGCCCTTACGCCCGCGATGCGCTGCGCCAGCTCTACATGCTGATCTATGCGGGCAAGGTGGCAGGGTGCTCGCTCCAACTCTTCGAGAGCCAAACCGGCTTGGCGCTGACCGATGGCAGCGGATGTTTGAAGGACGAGTTGCCGCCAATCACGACCTTCCTCAACCGGCTGTTGGCGCTGACCATTGCGATGCAGAATCTCCTGTTCACCGCGTTCGAGCAATTGCTCAGTGCCAAGGTGGAGAGCGCGATGGCGAGCGGGACCTACGATGTCGGGTTGGAAACGCTGACCGCCGACAGCTTCACCGTCGCGCACAGCGAGACCATCTACACCCATCCTTCGACCGGTGCTGAAACCCGTCTGCTCACGATCGCGGTGCGGGAGCGCAATCAGCCGGTTACGATCGACAAGGCGCTGGACCTGCTGCGTGAACCTGGCGCGCGGTCGCTGGTCAATTCCCGCTCGAAGCGCGCTGCAGTGCAATTGCCCGCCCGCAGTCTGATGCTCGACGATGGCGAGATCGAACGGCGCGTTCGCCTGATCCGGCCGATGGAGAAGCTCTATCTGTCGGTCGCCCATCTTCCAGAGACGAGTTGGGAACCCGCCGGCGAGGCTGCATTCCGGGCAGCGTGGGCTGCAGAAATCGCGCAGGTTCCCGAGTTCGATACCAGCGAGCTGCATATCGTCACCGGGCTGTTGCTGCCGATCTGGAAGCGGCTGCCCGAGGAATCGACCCGCGTCTATCGCCTGCGCACCGACGACGGGACCACCATCGTTGGCCGCCGCGTGTCCCCGGCTTGGGCGGAAAATGCCGTCTGTGCCGACACACCGCCACTCGCGCCACCACAAGCTTTGGCGCTCTTGCGCGAAGGGCACACCGTGATCAATCTGACGGATGGCCTGCAACTGCGCCGTTCGCGCTTGATGCAGGTGAACCGGATCGAACTCATCGGGTTCGGTCCAACCGCAGTCGACCGCCTCAAGGCGATGGGGCTGTTCTCCGAAATCATCAGCTGGAAATTGCGATTGTTCGTGCCCGACGACACCTTCCTCGGCACCGAAGTGATCGAGCGGCTGTTCGCCCGCCACCCTCTGACCCGCATCCTCGACCGGAAGGCAGCCTGAAATGGGCACGCTTTCAACCCGTGCGGGCGAGCTGTCGGAGCGGCTTGCTAGACAAGTGCAGGCCGTTTGCCGCCATTACCTGCCTGCCGGTCGCCGCGAAGGGCGGTATTGGATGGTCGGCGATGTGGCCGGTGCGCCAGGCCGCAGCCTTTATGTGCGCCTGTTCGAGACGGAACGTGGCCGGATAGGCAATTGGGTCGATGCCGCCACCGGCGAACACGGTGATCTTGTCGACCTCATTCGCTTGAACCAGCGACATGGCCGTCTCTCCGAGACTATCGACGAAGCCGAGAAATTCCTGTCCCTCCCGCCATCGGTCGAAGTCGATCCGTGCCAACTGGCAACTCAACCACCCGTGCGCGTTGGATCGCCAACCGCTGCACGTCGGCTGTTCGCGGCCTCAAAACCGCTCGCTGGCACCCTTGCGGCAGCTTACCTTGCCGCGCGCGGCATCACCCGCATCGGTGAACTTGCCGCATTGCGCTTCCATCCCCGGTGCTACTACCGGGCAAACGAGGACGATCTTCCCGGAACGCCCGGCAGCTTTCCAGCCCTGATCGCGGCCGTGACAGATTGTGACGGCGTTCAAACCGGCACGCATCGCACTTGGCTGGACCCAAGCAGTTCGGCAAAGGCGACTGTCGCATCGCCGCGACGCGCGATGGGCAGTATCCTCGGGCACGCGATCCGGTTTGGCCTGCCCGTGGACATCATGGTCGCAGGCGAAGGCATCGAGACCGTCCTGTCGCTGCGTGAGGTTCTGCACGCCATGCCGATGATCGCCGCGACATCGTCAGCCCACCTTGCCGCCATCCAGTTCCCGACGGCGCTGCGCCGCCTCTATGTCTCCCGCGACCAAGACAAGGCTGGCGATGGCGCGTTTGCGATCCTCTCGGACCGGGCACAGGCAGCGGGAATCGAACTGCTCTCGCTCATGCCCGAACTGGCAGATTTCAATGACGATCTGCGTCAGCACGGTGCGCCCGCATTGAGTGAACGGGTCATTGCCCAGTTGCACGAGGACGATCGCAGGAGGTTCATCGAAAGCTGAGGTTGGCCGAGACGGAGGAGTGGCGCGCGCGTGCGGTCATGGTCTCCCGGCTATCCGTACCGGGCAAGCCCGGCCTTCCTTCAGGCGCGATCCGAGAGACCGGCAGCCGCGAGGCTGCAATGGCGGTCTGCGGCTATTTTCCGGCGGCGCTCACGCGCCTTTCCATCGCGAACCAAAATAGCCGCCGCCCGCCATCCTCCGCTGCGCTTCGGTCCAAGGGGATGCAGCCCCGCCGCTGCCGGTCAGAGGGATCGCCGTGAAGGCCGGGCAAGGTGCCCGGTCACACGGAAGCCCGGAGTAGATCCCATGACCGACCCCGACGAACCCGACCACGAAATCTCGCCGACCGCCCACCTCCTCGATGAAATCGCCCTCTACGGCTACCGTCCTTTCTCGGACGAAGCCGACCCGCGACCGCTTCCCGACGAGCGCATCGCCGCCGGCGCAGTCGCCGACATGTTTGACGCCCTGATCGCTACTATGCTCGACACCAGGCTCGAACCCGATCTTGAAGACCTGTGCTGGTCGCTCGGCAATCTGTTCCACCGCGCCGAAGGCCGCATCAGCCGCGAACTCGACGATAACGAAGACGCGCAAAAGCGCAGTCAGCGCGAGCAGGATGGCTCCGAGGTCAAGTCGGTCGAACTCGAACGGCTGATCCGCGAAGGCATCGGGCTGATCGAACGGCGCAACGCCATGGAGTTCATGCGTGACGCCGCCTCCGACCAGTTCGAAGCCCATTTCCGCAAGGCCTGGACCCCGCGCACCGGATCACTGGTCAACCACCGCACGCTGACCGCTGCCATGATCGACAGCCGTGACTTCCTCGCCGCCAAGCGCCGCTCGGAAACCGAACCCTTGTTGCCGACCGGCACCCGCATCGCATTCACCTCTGGCCCTGCCTATCAGGATCACAACCGCATCTGGGCCGTGCTCGACAAGGTTCTCGCCAAATATCCCGACATGGTCCTGTTCCACGGCGGTAATCCGACCGGTGGCGAGCACATCGCCTCACTTTGGGCACGAGCTCGGAAGATCACTCACGTCCCGTTCCGGC
Organism: uncultured Novosphingobium sp.; assembly: GCA_964550775.1. Lineage (GTDB taxonomy): Bacteria > Pseudomonadota > Alphaproteobacteria > Sphingomonadales > Sphingomonadaceae > Novosphingobium. The sequence goes on from CAZKAX010000032.1 coordinate 29,934, forward strand.
CTGACTGGGAGCGGTTCAAGAAGGCGGCACCATTCCGGCGCAACGATCAGATGCTCAACGTGCTTCCGAAGGCCGTGGTTGCCTGTCCTGGCAATGGCATCAATGCCAATCTGGTCGACAAGGCGCGCAAGATGGGAATTTCAGTATGGTCGATTGAATAATCCCGCTTTTAGCTCGAATAAGCCCCTATGAATGCACAAACACCAGAACCACAACGCAACCCGCTCCTGGCAAAGTGGCAGCGTCGGCGCGACATGCGGCACGAAATCTCATACCTCCAGAGCCTAAAGCGATGAAGAAATTCAGCAAAGGGCTCGACAGGTTTCGGGTTTCAACGAACTTGAACGCATTTATAGCTTTTGGATTGATCGCTCAAACCCTGACACACTTCAGTTGAGTTTTGGCAATCGCTCGATGTTTCGGCTGACAACCGACCGATCGAAGACCGCAGCCGAGAATGGCCCAACCTTAGTGTACAGCTTGGGTGATATTGGATTTGCGACCATCCTCTATCCGGCCAAATCGGACTTGGCTCGAACATTTGAGGACCACGTGTTCCTCCAGATCGGCGCTACCAGCGGTATAAAAATAGCCGAAGGGATGGAGCGAGATCTCAAGATTTTAGTCGCGTACGCTCATGTCTCAAGCATTGATATGACAGCGACGCTGGGTGAACGATGGCGGATTTGGTTGCTACGCCAAGTTTGCAATCGAGGTGAGGATGGCAAATTTCGGAAGGCGCCCGGTTGGAGCGCTATGTTGGGAATAGCTGGGTTTGGAGCACGCACGTTCGTCACGGCGTCGTTTCTATCTATAATCAAGCCGATTGGATTCGCACTTGCGCTTTGGGTGGTGGCTTGGCTGGGCTGGGACTGGCTGAAACTAACGTAACCACAACTTCGATCCAACTCGAAGCATAGAGCCCACCCCGCTCTTCGTGGCCAATCCGCTGGCCGACCCCAAGCCTCCTTCAATCAACCCGCAAGGGGTCCGCTACGCTTTGCGTGCGGCCACTGCGGCTGCGCCTGCGTGGTGATTGCGGCTTTGTGCCGTCTGTCCGGGGCCTGTCGAGCGGGGATGGTCCCTGCTCCGAGACAGGAGTTCGAACATGTCACTCACCATCGCACAGCGTCATGCTTGGAGCCTCGCCCGCACCCTGATGGTCTGCGTCACCCTGTTCCACGCCGGTAATGGCTACGCCGCCGTTCCCACGGCAGAATTCGATGGCGATGCCGACAGTATCGTCCGCGAATATAACCCGTTCAATCCCTGACCGCGCCACCACGCGCTCGCCGGACAGGCCGGATGCCCATTGGGTATTCCGGCCCGTTCGCCTATCTGCTATGAGACCTGAGCAGATAGCGCTGTGGTGGTGGTGGAGAGCGCGTCCCTTACCCTTGATTTCAAGGAGGACGCATTGTTGATCGGTTTCACCCTCGCAATTGTCGCAGTCTACATGTGCTGCGCGCTGCTATTCCGCCTCTCGGTTCATGCCCTGCCGCTGTTCGCGGCCTTCGCTGCCGCATCGGTCACATACCATTCTCACCACGGCCTGGTCGCCGCATTGGTCGCGGCCGCCTTGGCTGGCATCGCAACCATTGCACTTGCCCAGATCGCGCTCGGACTGGCCCGTTCCGACTTTTCCCGCGCCGCCATCGGTCTCGTCTTTGCCTTGCCGGCCGCACTAGCTGGCTACCACGCGGTCCATGGCATCGCCGCAGCGACAATGCCCGTCAGCATCTGGCCCACGGTCGTATCGCTGATCGGTGCCGCCGTGATTGCTGTGACTTCATGGGCGCAGTGGAGCCGCGCTGCCCGCTGACGACGTTCACGCGAAGCCCCGCCCGCCGGCTGCCGGACGGGGCATGCCCGATCAGAGCCAGCCGGGACGGGGCAGCGGTGGATCAGGGCGGGTCATGCCTCAATCGCGTCATTTGGCTGCCGAGGCGATGTCAGGATCCCGCCTGACCAAGGGGCCGCAGGGCCAAGGCCAAGGCTGACCTAGCGGCCCAATGAAGCGCAGTTGCGATCGAAGGGTGACAAGTGGCCTTCCGATGCCGCAATTGGGGCGTGCGGTGCCTGACTGCGATCACCAACACACGACAATTCCGACCTCCTACAACGCCGGTATGTGAAGTCCGAGAGGAGGCCATGGCCTTCCAGTTCAAGTCCGGCCCGAGCCCAATGCGTCCTCTTCAATGGCTTTGGTTGGCAGGGGATGGCTTCGCCGCTTGACCCCGTGCTGCAATGGCGTCTGCGCCAACTTTCTTCCCCTGGGTCTGAGACCCATTCCTCGCGAGGCAAGAAAGCCGCCTGGCCGCCATCCTTCACTGCGTTTCGGCCGTCCCGGTGCAGCGGGCACAAGCCCCTGCCTTGCACCAGCCATCGAGGCCGCGATGGGCGCGGGTTCGAGCAACTTGAAGGAATTGATCATGGCTAACATCGGAACATTCACCAAGACCGGCAACGAATATAAGGGCGAGATCGTCACCATGTCGGTGCAGCAGAAGAACGTCCGCATCGTCCCCG
>CAZKAX010000033.1:0-31857 GCA_964550775.1 uncultured Novosphingobium sp.
ACCGCGCTCAGGCCGAGTTCGTTTACGAACGCACGGCGGATTCGGTCGTTCCGCTCGATGCCGCGCCCGCTGTGGCCGTGGCGGCGTTGTTCACCCGCACCAACCCGCGCGGGGTGGACGAGGAAATCTGGCGCCACACCCACGGCTGCGGCAGCTGGATGCTGATCCGGCGCGACCGGGTGAGCCACCAGGTCGAATGGGTGAAGCCAATCGGGCCGGAGGCGCTGCCATGATCCGCTTCACCTTCGATGGCCGCGCCCTGACCGCCAAGCCTGGCCAGACCCTCGCCGCGGCCTTGCTCGACAACGGCATCAAGCTGGTCGGGCGCAGCTTCAAGTATCACCGCCCGCGCGGGATCCTGTCTGCCGGGGTAGAGGAACCCAATGCGCTGGTCACCGTCGGCACGGGCGGGCGGGCCGAGCCCAATACCCGCGCGACCGACGTCTATGTGTACGAAGGCATGGTCGCGACCAGCCAGAACCGCTGGCCCAGCCTGTCGAGCGACCTTGGCTCTGCACTGCAACTTGTCTCCAAAGCGTTGCCCGCCGGGTTCTATTACAAGACCTTTTTCGGCCCGCCCAAGTTATGGCTGTTCTACGAAAAGTTCATCCGCCGCGCCGCCGGACTTGGTCCGGCTCCGCTTGAGGCCGATCCCGACCGCTATGCCCAGCGCGCCGCCTTCTGCGACGTGCTGGTGGTCGGCTCGGGCCGGTCCGGGCTGATCGCTGCGCGCGATGCGGCGCGGGCCGGAAAGCGCGTCTATCTGGTTGAGCAGGACGCCCAATTGGCCCCGTCGCTGCTGCGCGATCCGCAGGAGATCGAAGGACTGCCGGGCAGCGAATGGGCCGCCAAGATCGCCGCAGAAGTGCGCGCTGCCGGGGGCCGCGTGCTGACCCGTACCAGCGCCAGCGGGCTGTGGGACGATACGTTCATCTGCCTGTCGGAAAAGCTGGTCGAACCGGGGCAGGTTCCGACCAATGGCTTTACCCAGCGCTATTGGCACCTGCGCGCCGACGAAGTGGTGCTGGCTACCGGCACGATCGAGCGCCCGCTGACCTTTGCCAACAATGACCGCCCCGGCGTGATGCTGAGCCGCGCGGTTCGCACCTATGTCCGCCGGTTTGGCGTGGTGCCGGGCCGCAAGGTGGTAATCGCCACCACCAACGACGATGCCTACGAAACCGCCCGCGCCCTGCGCGATGCCGGGGCCGAAGTGGTCGCCATGCTCGATAGCCGCCCTGCCCCTGCCGGACAGGACAGCGGCTTTGCCGTGTTCAACCATGCCGTTCCGCTGAGCGCCAAGGGTGGCAAGCATGGCATTGCCGGACTGACCGCACTGGTTGACGGCCACGAACGCAGCTTCGCCTGCGATCTGCTGGCCATTTCCGGCGGGTTCACCCCGGTGGTGCATCTGCACATGCAGGGCGGCGGCAAGCTTGACTGGGACGAGGCGGCGCAGGCCTTCGTGCCCGGCGCGATCCGCCAGAACGTCCGCACCGTGGGCAGCGCGGCCGCGCCCGCTCCGGCCGAAGTGCCGGGTGCGCAGGGCCACGCCAAGCACGCCTTTGTCGATTTCCAGAACGATGTCACTGTCGCCGATCTCGATCTCGCCTGGCGCGAGGGCTATCGCTCGGTCGAGCATCTCAAGCGCTACACCACGCTCGGCATGGCGACCGACCAGGGCAAGACCAGCAATATGGCCGCACTCGACCGGATTGCTCGGCGCGAGGGGATGACCGTGCCGCAGGCCGGCCTCACCACCTTCCGCCCGCCCTATACGCCGGTTTCGATGGGCGCACTAGCCGGTGCCTCAACCGGCGAACATGCGCTGCCGACGCGCCGTCCCGCCCTGTTCGATCTGCACGCGGCGAAGAACCCGATCTGGCTCAACGCCGGATACTGGAAACGCCCGCGCGCCTATCCGGTGGGCAATGAAACGCTGGCCCAGGCTGGCCTGCGCGAAGCCCGCGCGGTGCGCCAGACTGCGGGCCTGTGCGACGTGTCCACCCTCGCCAAGTTCGAAGTGCAAGGCCCTGATGCGGTCCAGTTCCTCGAACGCGTCTGCCAGACCACGGTCGGCAAGCTCGCCGTGGGACGCGGGCGCTATACCTTCATGGCGCGCGAGGACGGGCTGGTGTTCGATGACGGCACCGTCTGGCGGCTGGGCGAGCAGCGCTATCTGCTGACCAGCTCGACCGGCGGGGCAAGCCGGATGGCGACATGGCTGTCCTATGTCCGCAATCAGCTTTGCGCCGACCTGCGGGTGTCGGTGGTCTGTGTGCAGGAACACTATGCGGCAATTGCCGTGGCCGGGCCGAAAAGCGCCGGGATCATGGCCGCGCTGACCGGCGCGGAGGCCCCGCGCCACATGTCCGTTGCCGAGGCAGTGATTGCCGATGCGCCGGTGCTGCTGATGGCGGCAAGCTTTTCGGGCGAGCGCGCCTTCGAAGTCCATTTCGACGCCACCCATGCCGAGCCGGTGTGGCGCGCGATCGAAACTGCCGTGGAACAGGCTGGCGGCGCGCCTTACGGGCTGGAGGCGATGGAGCTGCTGCGGATCGAGAAGGGCCACATGGTGGTCGGTCCCGATATCGACGGTCGCCTGACCGCGGACGAGCTCGGCCTGGGCAAGATGGTCAACAAGGCCCGCTGCTGGATCGGCGCGGCGACGCTGGAACGCTCGGACTTTGCCGATCCGATGCGTAAGCAGCTGGTCGGCGTGGAGGCGCTGGACGGCGGATCGATACCGGAAGGATCGATGCTGGTGCGCGCGGTTGGTGAACCGGCGGAAGGCCACGTGACTGCATCGGGGCTGCGGGTGCTGGAAGGCGGATCGATCGCGCTCGCGCACCTGATGGGCGGACAGGCCCGGCATGGCGAGGAGCTCTTCGCCCACTCCCCCACCCGCAAGTCGACGGTCCGGGTCCGCGTGACCTCACCGCATTTCTATGACCCCACCGGGGAGCGCTATCGTGACTGACGTGACCATCGCCGAGCTGGGCCGGGCCGAACTGAATCAGCTGGACTTGTGGGGCGATCCCAAGCCTGCCGCCGCGCGCATCGCCAAGGCCCTGGGCCATGACCTGCCCCGTGCCGGTCGCGCCACCGGCACCGTCCTGCGCACCGCGCCGACCAGCTGGCTGGTCGAGGGCGATGTCGCCGCACTGCGGGGCGCGCTGGGTGACGATGGCGCACTGACCCCGGTCGGCGGCGGGCTGATCAAGGTGCGGCTGTCAGGCCCGCAGTGGCGCAGCCTGCTGATGGAAGGCAGCCTGTTCGACGCCGAAAGCGCCCAGTTCGCGGCCGATTGCGTCGCAACCGCGCTGATCGAGCACGTTACGGTGACGCTGCGGATCGAAAGCGAAAGCGCCTGCCTCGCCTATGTCCCGGCCAGCCACGCGGCTGACCTGCTGCATTTCTGGCAAATCAGCGCAGGTGGCTTGCCGCAGTAGTCAGCGCGAGGTGCAGCCATTCGGCAAAGCTGCGCCACACGTCCACTTCAAACCGGTTGTCACCGGTGCGGATCAGGACGATCTCGACCCCTTCGAACACCGTGCGGCGGCCCTCGCCGACCGGCAGCTTGCCGAGATCGCGCGGGCAACCGGCCTGCAACATGTCGAGCGCGCGCGGGCCTTCGAGGACAAGCGTCAGCGCGCGTTCGGAAATGTCGACCACGGCCAGCGGCTGCCCTTCCCCGAGCGGCACCGAGGTGTCTGCGGGCACACGCAGCAACCATTCGTCGGGGCCGAGGCACAGCACATCGTCGCTGGTCTGCCCGATCTTGCCCGGCAGCTTGCGGCCCAGCAACTTGCCCAGCAGCGCACCATCACGCGCACGCAGCGAATAGCGGGCGAGCTGCGCGCCGAGCGCAATCGTCACCCCGTCATACACGGCAGGTTCGGCCGGAACCGGTGCAGTGCGGGTGGCAAGGTCAGCCATTGAGGCGGCTCCCTTCAGCATCATAGAACATCGGTTTCACCACCTTGGCGGTCAGGACTTTGCCCGGCATCGGCACGTGGATCGTTTCGCCCATCCGGTCGAACCCGCCCGCGACCAGCGCCATGGCAATCGAGCGGCCCAGCGTCGCGCTCCAGTAGCTGGAGGTGACGTGGCCGACCATCTTCATCGGCACCGGCTGGCTGGGATCGAGCACGATTTGCGCGCCTTCCTCCAGCACTACGTCGGGATCGTCAGTCAGCAACCCGACCAGCTGCTTGCGCCCCGAAGCGACAATATCGGGCCGCGCCATCGAGCGTTTGCCGACGAAGTCCGGCTTCTTCTTGCCCACCGCCCAATCGAGCCCGGCGTCAAAGGGCGTCACCGTGCCATCGGTATCCTGCCCGACAATGATGAAGCCCTTTTCGGCGCGCAGCACGTGCATCGTTTCGGTGCCATAGGGGGTGATCCCGTGCGCCTGTCCGGCGGCCCAGACCTGTTCCCAGACATGGCGGCCATAGGCGGCGGGAACGTTGATTTCGAAGCCCAGCTCGCCGGTAAAGCTGACCCGGAACAGCCGGGTCGGTACCCCGCAGATCGTGCCTTCACGCACCGCCATGTGCGGGAAGGCCTCGGGCGAAAGGTCGATCCCCTCCACCAGCGGGGCGATCACATCGCGTGCCTTCGGCCCTTGCAGCGCGATCACCGCGTACTGCTCGGTCGTGCTGGTCAGCCAGACGTCCAGATCGGGCCATTCGGTCTGGAGGTAATCCTCCATCATGTTGAGCACCCGCGCCGCACCGCCGGTGGTGGTGGTCAGGTGGAACCGGTCAGGGGCCATCCGCGCCGAAACGCCGTCATCGGTTATGAACCCGTCCTCGCGCAGCAGGAGGCCATAGCGGCAGCGGCCGGGCTCCAGCTGCTTCCACGGGTTGGTGTACATACGGTTGAGGAATTCCGCCGCATCCGGCCCGACCACTTCGATCTTGCCGAGCGTCGAGGCGTCGAAAATGCCGACATTGTTGCGGACCGCCAGGCACTCACGATTGACCGCCGCGTGCATGTCCTCCCCGGCCTTGGGGAAGTAGCGCGCGCGCCGCCACTGCGCGACCAGTTCGAACACTGCGCCGTGCTCCACGGCCCAGGGATCGATTCCCGTCTTGCGGACCGGCTGGAACAGCGCATCCTTGGCATGGCCGGCCAGCGCCCCGAAGGTCTGCGGGGTATAGGGCGGGCGGAACGTGGTGAGGCCGATCGCCTGCACCGGCCGATCCAGCGCGCCGGAAGCGAGCTGCAGCGCGTTGAGGTTGCTGGTCTTGCCCTGATCGGTCGCCATGCCGTTGGTGGTATAGCGCTTGATGTGCTCGACCGACTTCATCCCTTCGCGCACCGCAAGCGCGATGTCCTTGGCGGTCACGTCGTTCTGGAAATCGACGAAGGCCTTGAACGTCGCCGGATCGCGCGGGCTGGGCAAGGCTCCGATGTTAAGGCCCGAGCCAAAGCTCCACTTGCCCCCGCAGGCGCCTACGCAGCGGCAGTTCTCGTTCGGAACGTCGGGCAGGTATGCCCCCCAGTCCTCAGACCAGGCCAACTTGCCCAGCGAATGCGACCAGAGGTGGACCGACGGGGTCCATCCGCCTGCCATCAGCACGGCATCGCAGGCCAGTTTCTGGCGCTGCGAACCATCGGCGCGGGCCAGTTCGATGCCCTTGACTGCCTGCCGACCGGCCACGCCGATCACCGCCGAACCCAGTTCGGTGCGGATACCCAGCGCCTTGGCTTCATCCGCCAGCGCGGGGTCCACGCTCTCGCGCAGATCGATGATCGCCGCGATCCGGACACCCGCCCTGGCCATGGCCAGCGCGTCCTTCCAGCCGCTATCGTGCACCGCCATGACCGCGACATTCTGCCCCACCGCCACGCCGAAGCGGAACAGATAGGTGCGTGCGGCAGAGGCCAGCATCACGCCGGGGACGTCGTTGCCTTCGAACACCAGCGGTCGTTCGATCGCGCCTTGCGCCAGCACCACTTCGCCCGCTCGGATCCGCCACAGCTGCTCGCGCGGGCCATAGCCGGGCTCCGCCAGGTGTTCGCTGATCCGTTCAACCGCACCGACGAAATTGTCGTGGTAATAACCGAGCGCGGTGGTGCGCTTCAGCAGGGTCACATTGGGCGCATTGGCCAGATCGCGCAGGCTGGTTTCCAGCCACGCGGAAAGCGCCGGATCGGACAGCGCGCCGCCGCCCAGTTCGTCATTCTCATCCAGCAGGATCACCCGCTTGCGCGCGGCACTTGCTTCCAGCGCGGCGTCGATCCCGGCGGGACCGGCGCCGACGATCAACACGTCGCAGAAGGCATAGGTCGCGGCATAGACGTCCGGATCGGCCTCGGTCGGCGCATCGCCCAGCCCGGCCATGCGGCGGATCGAGGGCTCGTACAGCTTTTCCCAGAACGAGCGCGGCCACATGAAGGTCTTGTTGTAGAACCCGGCCGGGAAGAACCGCCCGAGCCGATCGTTGATCGATCCAAAGTCGGTCTGCAGCGACGGCCAGCGGTTCTGGCTGCGGGCGTTCAGCCCTTCGTAGATTTCCACCGCCGGGGCGCGCAGGTTGGGCGTGTAGCGCCCGCCGCCGCGATCGACCGAGACCAGCGCGTTGGGCTCTTCCGCCCCTGCTCCCAGCAAACCACGCGGGCGGTGGTACTTGAACGAGCGGCCGAACAGGCTGACCCCGTTCGCCAGCAGCGCCGAGGCGAGACTGTCCCCGGCATAGCCCTGATACGGCTTGCCATCGAACGTGAAATTGACCGGCGCACCACGGTTGACGCGGCCCAGTCCATCGAGGCGATAGGCGCTCATTTGCGGGGCTCTCCCGCCTTGTAAGTCATCTCGAACTTGTCAGTCACCGTATCGCGCACCGCGTTGAAGAACCGCCCGCAACCATGGACATGCCGCCAGCGTTCGTTGTGGCGGCCCCTGGGGTTGGCGCGGATGAACAGATAGCGTTCCCACTCCTCGTCGCTCTGCCCGCTGGGGTCGAGCGGACGGGCGATGTGGGCCTCGCCGGCATAGGCGAATTCGAGCTCCGGCAGGGTCTCGTCGCAATAGGGGCAATGGATCAGGATCATATCAGTGTGCCACCGCTGCTGCTGCTGCTTCGTCGATCAGGCGTCCATTGCGGAACCGGTCGAGGTTGAACGGGGCGTTGATCCAGTGCGGTTCGTCCTTGGCCATGGTATAGGCCAAGAGGTCGCCCGCACCGGGGGTCGCCTTGAAGCCGCCGGTGCCCCAGCCGCAGTTGACGTAGAGCCCGGGGACCGGGGTCTTGCCCAGGATCGGCGAGCGATCGGGGGTCACGTCCACGATCCCGCCCCAGTTGCGCAGCATCCGCATGCGGCGGAACATCGGGAAAATCTCGCAGATCGCGGCCAGAGTATGTTCGACGATGTGCAGCGCGCCGCGCTGCGAATAGGACACGTACTGGTCGGTCCCAGCGCCGATCACCAGCTCACCCTTGTCGGACTGGCTGATATAGGCGTGGACCGTGTTTGACATGACCACACAGGGGAACACCGGCTTGATCGGCTCAGACACCAGTGCCTGCAGCGGATAGCTTTCCAGCGGGAAATCGAGCCCGGCCATCTGCATCACGACCGAGGTATTGCCCGCCGCCGAAACGCCGACCTTCTTCGAAGCGATGAACCCGCGGGTGGTTTCCACCCCCTGCACCGCGCCATCGGGTCCGCGGCGGATGCCGGTGACCGCGCAGTTCTGGATGATGTCCACGCCCAGCGCCGAGGCGGCGCGGGCATAGCCCCAGGCGACGCTGTCATGCCGGGCCGTGCCGCCGCGCCGTTGCAGCGCCGCGCCCAGCACCGGATGGCGGGCATTGGGATTGATATCGAGCGGCGGGCAGTATTCCTTGGCCTGCTCGGGCGTCAGCCACTCGTTGTCCACCCCGTTGAGGCGGTTGGCGTGGATGTGACGCTGGAAGCTCTGCACGTCATGCACGTTGTGCGCGAGCATCATCACCCCGCGCTTGGAATACATCACGTTGAAGTTGAGGTCCTGGCTCAGCCCGTCCCACAGCTTCACTGCGTGATCGTAGAGATGCGCGCTTTCGTCATAGAGGTAGTTCGAACGCACGATGGTGGTGTTGCGCCCGGTGTTGCCGCCGCCCAGCCAGCCCTTCTCGATCACCGCGACATTGGTGATGCCGTACTTCCTGGCGAGGTAATAGGCCGCGCCCAGCCCATGCCCGCCCGCGCCGACGATGATGGCATCGTAGCTTGCCTTGGGCTGCGCATCGGGCCACAGTTCGGGCCATGTCTTGTGGTTGCCAAGCGCCTTGGCAAACAGGCTCATCGCGCTGAAGCGGGTCATGCCGCGCCTCTCCTTCGATCGGTTGAATAGATCACGAGCGAGAGCGAACCCTGCTCGCAAGAGGTAAGATGCGGTGCCCCCACCGCGCGGACGATGAAATCGCCCGGGCCGTAGGTCGCTTCCGCATCGCTGAAAGTGCCTTCCAGCACAAAGATCTGCTCGATCTCGTCATGGCTGTGCAGCGAAGAACTCGCCCCCGGATCGCTTTTCATCAGCCATGTGCGAACCCCGGCCTCGCTGTCCTCGACCAGCGGCTTGACCCAGAAGCCCGGCGTGCCGCTGGGACGCCAGTCGCCCCCGGCCCGCAGCACGGCTGAGCCGGCTGCGGGGACCGTCAGAACATCGCCGCCCAGGGCCTCGAACATCGCCTCAGCTCCGCAGCGCGGTGTTTTCCGGATCGAACGGGCTGTCCGCGATGACCACGGCCTTGTGGCGCACGCCAAGGATCGCGATTTCCAGTTCGGTGCCGACTGCCGCCAGGTCCGGACGGACCATCGACAGCGCCAGGCTCTTGCCCACGCGCCAGCCATAGCCGCCCGAAGTGACGCGCCCGACCAGTTCATCGCCCCGATAGATCGGCTCGCTGCCGCGCGCATCGGCGTCGGTTACGCCCAGCACTTCCATCGTCACCAGCTTGTTCGCCAGACCCGCTTCCTTGCCGGCCAGCAGCCCATCCTTGCCGTGGAAGCCGGGCTTCTTCAGGCTGATGAAGCGGTCGAGCCCGCTTTCATAGGCGTTGTATTCCACCGACAGTTCGCGCGGGATCAGCTTGTAGCTCTTTTCCAGCGCCATCAGGGTCATCGCCTTGATCCCGAACGGCTTGATGTCGAACTCCGCACCCGCTTCCATCAGCTTGTCAAAGATGTAGTTCTGCATCTCGATCGGGTGGTGGATTTCCCAGCCCAGTTCACCGATGAAGTTGACGCGCAGCGCATCGACCGGGGCCGCACCGATGCTGATCCGCTGACCCGTCAGCCAGGGGAACGCTTCATTCGACAGATCGGCGCGGGTCAGCTTCTTCAGCACGTCGCGGCTGCGCGGCCCGGCCAGCACCAGCACGCCCATCGAAGTGGTCAGCCGTTCGAAGGTAACCGAACCATCCTTGGGCAGCGCCTTCTTCAGGTAATCCTGATCGTGGCGTTCATAGGCCCCGGCCGAGACCAGATAGTATTCCTGCGGTGCGGTCTTGTAGACGGTGAATTCCGCCCGCACCCCGCCCCGGCTGGTCAGCAGGTAGGAAAGCGTGACGCGGCCAACCTTCTTGGGCACGGCATTGGTCAGTAGCCCATCGAGCCAGGCTTCCGCACCCGGACCGCTGATCCGGCACTTGGCGAATGCGCTCATGTCCTGCAGCCCGACCTTTTCGGTCACGTGGCGGCATTCATTGCCGACATGTTCGAAATAGTTGGATCGGCGGAACGACCATTTTTCGCGGATCGGCTCGCCATCGACATCCGGGTGATTGTGGTTGAGCAGCACGTCGGGCCGGTCAAGATCGGCGTCGCTCAGCTCATAGCCCTTGGGCGCGAACCAGTTGGGGCGTTCCCAGCCGAACACCGAACCGAACACCGCACCCAGATCCTTCATCCGGCTGTAGCACGGCGTCTGGCGCAGCGGGCGTGCGGCTTCGCGTTCCTCGTCCGGATAGTGCACGGTGAAGACCTTGGCATAGGCCTCCTCGTTCTTCTGGATGAGATAACCTTCGCCGGCATAGTCACCAAAACGGCGCGGATCGACGCCCATCATGTCGATGGTCGGCTCGCCGCCGACGATCCAGTGCGCCAGCTGCCAGCCCGCCCCGCCCGCGGCAGTGATGCCGAACGAGTGGCCTTCATTGAGCCAGAAGTTCTTCTTGTCCCAGGCCGGGCCGACAATCGGCGAACCATCCGGCGTATAGGCGATCGCGCCGTTGTAGACCTTCTTGACGCCAACTTCGCCGAACGCGGGGACGCGGGCGATTGCGGTTTCGATATAGGGCATCAGCCGGTCGAGCGCGTCGGGGAACAGTTCGTATTCGCTGTTCGCGGCCGGACCATCGACGTAGCAGGCCGGCGCGCCGATTTCGTACGGCCCAAGCAGCAGGCCGCCGGCTTCCTCACGCATGTACCAGCTGGAATCGCTTTCACGCAGCACACCCATTTCGGGCAGGCCTTTGGCGCGGCGTTCCATGATCAGCGGGTGCTGGTCGGTGACGATGTACTGGTGCTCGACCGGCACGACCGGAATATCGAGGCCGATCATGCGTCCGGTCTGGCGGGCAAAGTTGCCGCTGGCGGACACCACGTGTTCGCAGGTGATGTCGCCCTGATCGGTGTGGACCACCCATTCGCCGTTGGCCTTTTGCGTGATGCCGGTAACGGTGGTGTTGCGCTCAATCTTGGCCCCACGCTGGCGGGCGCCCTTGGCCAGGGCCTGGGTCAGGTCGGCGGGCTGGATATAGCCGTCCGCGGGGTGCTGGATCGCGCCCAGGATCCCGTCGACATTGCACAGCGGCCAGACTTCCTGGACCTGTTCGGGGGTGAGGAAATTGACTTCCACCCCGATCGTCTTGGCCACGCCGGCATAGTACTTGTATTCGTCAAACCGGTCCTGCGTGCGGGCCAGGCGGATGTTGCTGACGTTGGAAAAGCCGACGTTGAGCTCGGTCTCCGCCTCAAGGCTCGGGTAGAAATCGACCGAGTACTGGTGGATCTTGCCGACCGAATACGACAGGTTGAACAGCGGCAGCAGCCCGGCCGCGTGCCAGGTGGAACCGCTGGTCAGTTCCTTGCGTTCGATCAGGACGCAGTCGCTCCAGCCCATTTTCGCGAGGTGATAGAGGGTGCTGACCCCCACCACGCCGCCGCCGATCACCACCACTCTTGCCGTCGATTGCATTGTCTTGCGCTTCCTGCCTGTTTCCCTGTCCCTATGTCAGCCAATCCGGAAGTTAAACAGGGCGCAAGCGGCCCGTCAGCGCGATATGGCGCATTTTAATGGTATGGATAAGTGCCCTGCCGGCGGTTTGCCGCGCGCTCTCAGGGGATCAGCACGATTTTCCCGACGTGGCGCTTTTCCAGGAACAGGCGCTGCGCCGCCTCGATCCGTTCAAGCGGGAAAGTCTCGCACACCAGCGGCCTGATTTCAGCGCGTTCGATGTAACCGACCAGGTTCGGGAACACTTCGGGATCGAGCACGGTGCAGCCGTAGAGCGTCTGATCCTTGAGGTAGAGTGTTCTGAGGTCCAGCTCCACCAGCGGTCCGGCAATCGCACCCGCCGTGGCATAGCGGCCATGCGGGCGCAGGGCGCGCAGCAGTTCGGGAAAGCCGGTTCCGCCAACCACATCGATCACCACGTCGAAGGTGTTTTCGGCCAGCGGAGCATAGCGATCGAGCACTTCAGCAGCGCCAATCGTGCTCATCGCCTTGTGCTTGGAACTGCCGGCGAGCGCCGTAACCACGGCGCCGCGGCGGTACGCCAGCTGGACCGCGGCGGATCCCACTCCGCCAGAAGCACCGGTGACAAGCACCCGCTCCCCCGGCGCGACCCGGGCGCGGTGGATCATGTTTTCGGCTGCCGAATAGGAACAGGGGAAAGAGGCCAGTTCGGGATCGGTCAGGGCGCAATCGATCGGATGGGCATGGGCGGCCGGCACGATAGCATATTCGGCAAAGGCCCCGTCGCATTCCGACCCGAAATAACGCACCGCGCCGCCGGGATCGCGGAACACAGGTTCAACCAGCACCCGTTGACCCAGCCGGTCCGGCGCGACACCTGCGCCCAGCGCCACGATCCGCCCCGCCGCATCCGCGCCCTGAATTCGGGGAAAGGTGAACGGCGCACCACTCCACCCATCATCCTGCGCTTCCGCAAAGCCGGTGGTCCCGCCTGCCCCGCTGGCGGCATCGACGGTCTTGGAATACCAGCCGGTGCGGGTGTTGATATCGGTATTGTTGACCGCGGCCCCGCCGACCGAGATGAGCACTTCATCTGGCCCCGGCCGGGGCACCGGCACATCGCTGCGCAGACGCAACTGATTGAACCCGCCAAACCCGACGAGTTCAATCGCGCGCATGGTTTCCGGCAGCGCTCCGGCCATCGTTACAGGGCCGGCAAAGTGGATTTGAGATGGGCGAAATGGGCATAGGACATGCCGCGATAGGGTTCCCAACCCTGTGCGGTCTTTTCCGCCATGGCATCATCCAGCACGGCCAATGGCTGGCCTGAGGCATAGGCGAGCAGCTGGGTCTGCGCGGCGCGTTCAAAGAAATACATGTCTTCAAAGGCTTCTGCCACACTTTCACCAACACACATCAACCCGTGGTTGCCCATCAGCATGGTCTTGTGATGGCCCAGCGCCGCGACCAGCCGCGCGCCTTCCTCAGCCTCGTCAGCGATCCCGCCGAACTGGCGGTCGATCGCGACGCGGTTGAAAAAACGGGCGGTGTTGTTGTCGAGCGGCTTGAGCTGCGGATCAGCCAGCATTGCCAGCGCGGTTGAATGAACCGGGTGGCAATGCAGCACAACCCGCGCGGCAGGGCACAGGCGGTGGATCGTCCCGTGGATCGTCCAGGCCGAAGCATCGGGCGCATCGGGGCCGTCCATCACGCCGGGATCATCGGCGTTGAGCAGCAACAGATCCTCTGGCCGGATCGATTCAAAATGCTGCCATCGGCGGTTGAGCAGGAAGGTCTTGCCGTCTTCCGACACGGCCGCGCTGAAGTGGTTGCCAACAGATTCATGCCAGCCCAGCCGCGCCGCAATCCGGAACGCGGCGGCCAGGTCTTCGCGCAGCTGGGTTTCGCTCGGCAGGCTCATTTGAAGCGCCCTTCCCCGCGCAGAATGCGATAGGCACTGCGCAGTTCGCCGCGATCGGCATAGCAGCCGCGCAGGTAACGGTCCCCGCTGGTCGCCGAATAGGCATCGCGGCCGTGGACGATCCGGTGGTTGTCGAACACGATGCATTCGCCCGCGCGGATGTTGAAGCGCATCAGGTACTTGTCGCGCTGGAGCATCTGCCCGAACCGGCAGAACGCCGGATAGAACGCATCGAGATCGTGCTGCGGCATGTCGAACACGTCGGCCATGTGCTGACTGATCGTCACGCCCGAAACCGCGCCGTCCTCGTCCAACTCGATCACGCGCTGGTACGATCGCATGTCATAGGTGTCATGCTCGCAGTAATAGGGCACGCGGGTTTCGCTGAGAATTCGGAAGTCTTCGGGCGATTCATGGCGCAGGTCTTCGGCCACGGCGACGCCATCGAGGAACAGGTTGTCCCCGCCCTCCACCGAATTGGCGCGGCAGTGCAGGAACTGGATGCCGGGGGCCAGTTCCTCCGCCGGGGTATCGGTGTGCAGTTCCAGCGCTTTGGCGGTATAGGCCAGATTGCTGGGTTCGATGTGGGTGCGCACGTCGAAATAGTCACCAAAGAACGTCGGGCGGACCAGGCCGATGTGCTGGACGAGTTCGGTCAGGGCCTCGTCGCTGTCAGGCATGTCGACCACGAAGGCCAACCCTTCGACCAGCATCGCCTTGAGCCAGTCGGCGCGCGCCGCCTTGTCATCTCGCACCGCTGCAAAGCTGACGCGGTGGGCCTTGGGATAGTGATCGGCATACCAGGCGCGGCGCGGCATTTGCGCCGGATCGTAGCGCAAACCGCTGGCGCAGCCATCGAGCCAGCTGAGCGGATAGGAGGACACGTGGTTCTCTCCGGACCATTCGATCACCAGGGCATCGCCCTCGATCCGGGCGACGCGCGGTGCGGGCGGCGCCGCAAGGTGGAAGATGTCGAACACCCGCTCACGCGTGGCGCTGTCGAACGAGGTGCTGCAATTGTCGCGCAGCCAGTAATAGTTGAAATAGGTCGCGCCCTTGCCCGGCAGGGACAGCTCAAGCCCCATATCGCCAAGCCGGACTTCCTCATTCGCATTCACGCTCGCCATTGCGCGCCTCGCTGTTGTAATCCTCGCCCGCCGGCAAGTGGCGGTGGGCAGCGACATAGCGCGCCAACCCTGCCAAGGTTGCCCGCAAATGCGCCATCACCAATTCTAATATTGGCGATTAACACTGCATCATTGCATGGACAGACTTCCCCGTGAACCAATCACGCCTACAGAGAGACCTGAAGCACATGAAAATCGGATTTATCGGCCTTGGCAACGTCGGCGGGAAACTGGCCGGAAGCCTGATCCGCAATGGCCATGACGTGACCGTGCGCGATCTCAATCCCGATCTGATGGCGGAATTCACGGCCCGCGGCGCAACGGCCGCCGCGAGCCCGCGCGAATTGGGCGAGACCTGCGACGTGATCGTCACCTGCCTGCCCAGCCCCGCCGCCAGCGCCGCCGTGGCCGAGGGTGAGGACGGGTTCCTGGCCGTGATGCGTCCCGGCCAGGTCTGGATGGAAATGAGCACCACCGACTACGAGGAAGTGATCCGGCTGGGCGCGCTGGTCGATGCGCGCGGCGCGCTGTTCATGGAATGCCCGGTTTCGGGCGGCTGCCACCGCGCCGATACCGGCAACATCTCGATCTTCGCGGGCGGCCCGCGCGAAGGGTTTGACCGGGTGCTGCCCTTGCTCAAATCGATGGGCCGCCGCCTGCTTCACACTGGGCCGCTCGGCACCGCCTCGCAGCTCAAAGTGATGACCAACTACCTGTGCACCGTCCACCTCGTCGCGCTGGCCGAGGCACTGACCACCTGCAAGGCGGCCGGGCTGGACATGAACACGACCTATGAGGCGATCCGGATTTCCTCGGGCAACAGCTTTGTCCACGAAACCGAAAGCCAGGTGATCCTCAACGGCAGCCGCGACATCAACTTCACCATGGATCTGGTCAGCAAGGACATCGGCCTGTTTGACGAGATCGCGCAGGAACACGGCGTGCCGGTGGAACTGTCCCCGCTGATCGTGCGGCTTTTCAAGGAATCCCGCGCGCAATACGGCGACCGCGAATTTTCGCCCAACATCATCCGCCGCTTCGAAGAGCCGCTGGGGCTGAAAGTGCTCGGCACCGGCTTCCCGGATCAGATGGTGGACGATGAGCCGGAAGAGCCCGGCTATGAAGTGGTGCCCAACCGATGAGTGAAGCGCCCAGCGACCGCGCCGGATGGCAGGCACTTGCCGACGCGCTGCGGATCGAAACCGGGCTGGTGATCGATGGCCAGTGTGTGCCCGCGCTGGGCGGCGCGGTCCATCCGGTGATCAATCCCGCCGATGGCAGTCTGGTGGCGCAGGCGGCCTGCGGCGGCGCGGCGGACATTGACCGCGCGGTCACCGTCGCCCGGGCGGCCTGGGATGATGGCCGCTGGCGGCACATGTACCCGCGAGACCGCATGGCGATCATGCGCCGCTGGGCCGATCTGGTCGAGGCCCACAGCGCCGAACTGGCGCTGCTCGAAACGCTGGCGATGGGCAAGCCGATCACCGATGCCCTGACGATCGACCTGCCCGAAGTGGTGGTGACGATCCGCTATTTCGGTGAGGCGATCGACAAGGTGTTCGGCGCGACCAGCACCAGCGCCCACGATGCGGTGCATCAGGTTACGCGCGAGCCGCTGGGCGTGGTCGGCGCGATCAGCCCGTGGAACTATCCTCTGCTGATGGCCGTATGGAAAGTCGCCCCGGCGCTCGCCGCGGGCAATTGCGTGGTGCTCAAACCGTCGGAACTGGCCCCGTTGTCCTCGATCCGGGTCGCGCAGCTGTTTCTGGAAGCGGGCGGACCGGACGGCGTATTCAACGTGGTCAATGGCACCGGGCTGGACGCGGGCAAGGCATTGGCGCTGCACGGCGATGTGGCCAAGATCAGCTTCACCGGATCGACTGCGGTGGGCAAGCAACTGCTGGTCTATTCCGGGCAATCGAACATGAAGCGGGTCGCGCTGGAAACGGGCGGGAAAAGCCCGCAGATTTTCATGCCCGACCTGCCCGATCTGGATCGCGCCGCCGAATATGCCGTGCGCGGGATTTTCGACAATGCCGGGCAGGTCTGCAACGCGGGTTCGCGGCTGCTGGTTCACGCCGATATTCATGACGCCTTCGTCGCCGCTTTCACCCGCAAGGCGGCAGAGCTTTACG
Source organism: uncultured Novosphingobium sp. (assembly GCA_964550775.1). Taxonomy (GTDB): domain Bacteria; phylum Pseudomonadota; class Alphaproteobacteria; order Sphingomonadales; family Sphingomonadaceae; genus Novosphingobium. The sequence goes on from CAZKAX010000033.1 coordinate 16,378, forward strand.
CACCGGGCGATCCGCTGGATCCCGCCACCACACTCGGCCCGCTCGTTTCAACCGCGCAGCAGGACAAAGTGCTGCAATGGGTCGCGCGGGGCTGCGCCGAAGGGGCGCGGCTGGCATTTGGCGGGACGGCCGATCCGGCCCGGCCAGACGGGGCCTTTGTCACCCCGGCGCTGTTCACGGGGGTCACCCCAGCGATGGAGATCGGGCGCGAGGAAGTGTTCGGTCCGGTGGTCAGCCTGCTGACTTTCACCAGCGAGGAGGAGGCGATCCGGCTGGCCAACGATTCGATCTATGGCCTCGCCGCCAGCGTCTGGACCAGCGACCTTGCCCGCGCGCACCGCATGGTGAAGGCGCTGGAAGCCGGGGTGGTCTGGGTCAACTGCTTTGGCGATGGCGACATGAACCAGCCGTTCGGCGGGTACAAGCAATCGGGCAACATGCGCGACAAGTCGATCGAATGCCTGGCAAGCTACATGCAGTCGAAATCGGCCTGGATCAGCCTGAGCTGACCGACCCGGGCGACAAAAGCGCTTTCCTACATCTCCGCGATCTGGGATAGATCGCAGGCACACAGGGCTGGGTTTGCCCGAATTGGCCAAAGGTCACACGTTCATCAAACAGCGTTTTCGCGTGACCTTTGTGACCTTTGTGACCTTTGTGACTTTCGGACAATTGATTGATATTAAACGAATTATTGACTATCGAACGTCTTCAAGCACCAGGGCCGCCCCCTTCTCTGCCACCATCACGGTCGGGGCATTGGTATTGCCCGATGTGACCGTGGGGAACACCGACGCGTCAATCACCCGTAGCCCGGCGAGGCCATGCACCCGCAGCCGCGCATCGACCACCGAGGTCGCACTATCGGGGCCCATCATGCAGGTGGAGGTGGGGTGATAGACCGTGTCAGCGCGGGCCCGGAAATCATCAAGCCACTGATCGTCCGACACCACCTCTGCCCCTGGCACCAGTTGTCCGGTGATGATTTCTGCCAGCGGCGCGGCCTCGGCAATCCGGCGGATCAGGGCAATGCCCCGGCGGGCGTCATCGATATCGACCTGTGTGTCGAGATAGTTCGGCTGGATCAGCGGCGGCACGGCGGGATCGCTGCTGGCGATGCGCAGTGCGCCCCGGCTGGTCGGGCGGCAGGCGTTGAATGACAACAGAAAGGCGGAAAACGGGTCAGGATTGGCCAGCCGCCGTTCGGACAACGGGCTCTGCGTATAGCTGACCGGAGAGAAATAGAGCTGCAGATCGACCCGCCCAGCCCCGGCGTGACTGCGCACGAACCCGCCGGCCTGGTTGACGCTCATCGACAGCGGCCCGCCGCGGTTGAAGGCATAGTGCAGCGCTGCGCGGGCCTTGCCCCACAGCGGCCCCAGTTCGTCATTGAGCGTCGGCACGGCGCTGCGATGGAAATAGCTGACCGCCAGATGATCCTGCAGGTTCGCCCCCACGGCGGCGCGGTCCGCGACCACATCGATCCCCAGACCTGACAGCAGTCCCCTCTCGCCCACGCCTGACAGTTGCAGCAATTGCGGCGAATTGACCGCCCCGCCGCACAGCACCACTTCGCCCTGCGCGCGCGCCTGTTTCAGCACGCCGTTCTGCCGGTATTCCACCCCGACCGCGCGGGCCCCTTCGAACAGGATCCGCGTCGCCAGGGCGCGGGTTTCCAGCCTGATCCGGCCCTGCCGCAAAGCTGGCCTCAGATACTCATTGGCGGTGGAGGCGCGGCGGCCATTGCGCGTGGTGATCTGGAAGATGCCCAGCCCTTCGCCCGCGCTGCCGTTGAAATCGCGCGCCTGCGGCAAGCCCAGGCTGCTTCCCGCCGCGATGAAGCGGTGGCACAGCGGGTGGACCTTGCCCGAAATATCAGTGACATGCTGCGGCCCGCCCTGCCCGCGCAGGCCGGGTTCGACGATGTCGCTATCTTCGGCCTTGATGAAGAACGGCAGCACATCCTGCCACCCCCAGCCGGGATTGCCCGCATCGCGCCAGTCATCGAAATCGTGCGGCTGACCGCGCACGTGGACCATGGCGTTGATCGAACCCGATCCGCCCACCACTTTGCCGCGCGGCCAGTAACTGCTGCGGCCACCCAGCCCGGGTACCGGCTGGGTATCGTACATCCAGTTGACCCTGGGGTCGAAATAGGTCCGGCCATAGCCGATCGGCAGCTGGATCCAGACGTTGCGGTCCGATCCGCCCGCCTCCAGCAACAGCACCTTGTGCCGCCCGCTGGCCGCGAGCCGACTGGCGACGACACAGCCCGCCGTGCCGGCCCCGACGACGATATAGTCAAACGTGTCCATCAGCGTACCGGGTGCTGGGTCATTTCCAGATGCAGCATGTCGCCCGTGTAGGGGTGCGCCAGCGCGACCTCCTCGTTGATCTCTACCCCCAGCCCCGGCGCGTCGGGCGGGATTACGTGGCCTTGTTCGAACCGGATCGGAGTCTTGAGGATCTGCGAGTGGAACCCGCTCCAGTCCTCGATGCTTTCCAGGATCAGGAAGTTGGGCGAACAGGCCGCAAGCTGGATGTTGGCCGCGCCGACGATCGGGCCGCAATAGAGGTGCGGAGCGATCTGGACGTGGCGCACTTCGGCCATGCCGGCGATCTTCTTCGCCTCCAGCAAACCACCAACCCGGCCCAGGTTCATCTGCAGGATCGCCGCACCGCCGCAATCGAGCAAGCGGGCGAAATCGTACTTGGTGGCGAGCCGCTCACCCGTTGCCACCGGGATCGAGGTGGCCCGCGCCACCCGTGCGCTTTCCTCGGGCGCGTCGGGCGGGACGGGTTCTTCCAGCCACAGGGGATCGTACTTCTCAAGCCGTTTGGCGAGCCGGATCGCGCCCGCCGCGGTCATCTGGCCGTGGGTGCCAAACAGCAGATCGGCACGAGTGCCCACAGCCTCGCGCAGGCGCTTGCAGAATCGTTCCGACAGGTCGAGCGCTTCAAGCGAAAGCTGCCTCCCGTCGAACGCCGAATAGGGTCCGGCGGGATCAAATTTGAGCGCAGTGAAACCCATATCGAGATAAGTGAGCGCGCGTTCGGCGGCGAGATCGGGGTCGTGATAGACGTCGGTCTGGTCGCCCGGACGCGGGTAGATGTAGGTGTAGGCGCGCAGCCGTTCATGGACCCGTCCGCCTAGCAGCTTGTGCACCGGTTGCCCCGCCGCCTTGCCGACGATGTCCCAGCAGGCCATCTCCAGCGCGCTGAGCACACCCATCAGGGTCAGGTCAGGATGTTGAGTAAAGCCGCTGGAATAGACTCGCCGCCACATCGCCTCGATATCATGTGGGTCCTGCCCGGCCAGATAGCGGCCGAACACGTCCTCGATCATTTTCGCGACCAGATGGGGCTCGAACGGCACGCAGTAAGCCTCGCCCACGCCGCTGATCCCGCAGGCCGTGGTCAGCTTGACAAACACGAAGTAGCGCCCGCCGAAATGCGGCGGAGGATTGCCGACCACAAAGGTCTTGATGTCAGAAAGCTTCATGCAGCGCCGTATCCGTTGATAACCTTGAGTTCGACGAAATCATGGAGCCCCCATTCGCCCCATTCGCGGCCATTGCCGGACTGCTTGAACCCGCCAAACGGCGAGCAATAGTCCTGCCCCGCGCCGTTGAGGTGGACGCTGCCTGCGCGGATCTGCCGCGCCACGCGCCGCGCCCGCACCAGGTCCTGGCTCTGGACATAGGCGGCGAGGCCATAGGGCGTGTCATTTGCGATCCGCACTGCCTCTGCCTCGTCGGCGAAGGGGATCATCACCAGCACCGGGCCGAAGATCTCCTCGCGCGCCACGGTCATCTGGTTGGTCACACCGGCAAAGATCGTCGGGCGGACATAGTACCCGCGCTCGAACCCGTCAGCGCGGCCCGGGCCGCCGCAGACCAATTGCGCGCCTTCATCGATCCCGGCCTGGATCAGCCGCTGGATCTTGTCGAACTGCGCCTTGCTGCTGACCGGCCCCAGATGCGCGCCCGGCCGGGCCGGATCGCCCAGCGCGGCTGCGGCCCCCACTCGCCCCGCGATTTCAACCGCCCGGGCACAGGCGGAAGCTTCCACCAGCATCCGGGTCGGCGCGTTGCACGATTGGCCGGTGTTGTTGAAACAGTGCAGCACGCCGCGCGTTACGGCGGCTTCCAGCGCATCATCGTCGAACACCAGGTTGGGCGATTTGCCGCCCAGTTCCAGCGAGACCCGCTTGACCGTATCGGCGGCGGATTTGCTCACCACGATCCCCGCCGCGGTTGATCCGGTGAACGAGATCATGTCGACCTCTGGATGCCCGGACAGCACCCCGCCGATCCCAGCCCCGGTGCCGTGGACCAGGTTGAACACCCCGGCGGGGAACCTGGCCTCATCCACGAATTCGGCAAACAGCTGCGCCGACAGCGGCGCCATTTCGCTGGGTTTGACCACCATGGTGCAGCCCGCGACCAGCGCCGGGCCGATCTTGGCCGCGAGCTGGTTGATCGGCCAGTTCCACGGGGTGATCAGCACGCAGACCCCGACCGGCTCATGGACCAGCAGCGCGCCCGAACCAATCGGCCGCTCCCACTCCATCGCCCGCGCCGCGCGCAGTGTTTCGGTCAGATGGCCGGGACCGCATTCCGCCTGCGAATTGTGCGAAAGGTCATGCGGCGCACCCATTTCGGTGGTGATCGCGCTGACCATTTCGCCATAGCGGCGCTGGAACACCGCGATCAGCCGTTCGACCAGTTCCATTCGCGCCGCCAGTGGCGTGGCGCTCCACCCGTCAAACGCGGCCCGTGCTGCGGCGACAGCGGCATTGGCTTCATCGGGACCGCACAAGGCAACCTCGGCGCAGACGTCTTCGGTCGCGGGGTTGATTGCCAGATGCGTGCCCTGTCCGGCCGCCGGAGTGATCCAGCGCCCGGCGATGTAGGACCTCAGCGGTTCAGACATGCCCAACCGCGCGCTTCTGGTCCTCGACGATGTGCTTCTCCGCGCGCCAGTAATGGAACGCCGCCCACAGCCCCGACGGTGCCAGCACCAGCTGCGCCAGCCGCAGCGATTCCGCGTCCGCCTTGTGCGCCCCGGCGAAATAGTCACTCAGCCCCCCGACAATCCACGGCGCGACGATCAGGTTGAGCAGGTTGGCCAGCAGCAGCGAAATCGCCACGGTCATCGCCCGCATCTTGGGGGTCGACAGGTTCTGGCACAGCGCGAAAGCAGGGCCGATGTAGAAATAGATCGCCGGGATGAACAGCCACCACATCAGCTTGGCCGTGCCCAGATCGCGGGTCCAATAGGCCAGGAACGAGGGCACGGTGGCCAGCGCGGTAACCACGGCGAGCAGGCGCGCGATCCGGCGCGGATCGGCATAGGCGGGGCGCGCCACCAGCCAGGCGGTCAGCAGCGAAGCGCCGATCCCGCCAAACAGGTAGATTTCGCCCAGCAGGCCGCCTGCCACCTGTTCGTTCATGCCGTACATCCGTTCCAGATAGACGGTGGTGAACCACATCAGGCCCCAGCCCCAGAACGCCGAAAGCCCGCTGCCCAGAATCGCGTGGATCGCCGATTTCTGCGACCACAGGAACGCCATGGTTTCGGATATCGAAGGCGCATCGCCTTCAACCACGGTATCGAACCGCCCGCGCTTCGGCTCCTTGATCGTCAGCCAGATCAGCAAGGCCAGCGCCAGACCCGGCAGACCCAGCACCAGAAAGGCCATGCGCCAGCTTTGATAGGTGTGCGAGATATAGCCCGCGATGTCGGTGCCCAGCCAGGCCCCGATCGGCGCGCCCAGGGCAAAGATCGTCATCGCCATCGAACGGCGATCGCTGGGGAAATAATCAGCCACGATCGAATTGCAGGCCGGAGTGCCCCCGGCTTCCCCGATCCCCACCCCGATCCGCACCAGCAGCAGCTCGACATAGCTGCGGGTTGCCCCGGTCAAGGCGGTCATCGCAGACCAGACCGCGACGCAGATCGCCAGCAGGTTGCGGCGGTTGCGCCGGTCACACAGCCACGACAGCGGAATGCCCATGGTGACATAGAACAGCGCCAGCGGGATCCCCAGCCAGGCGATCTGGGTGTCGTTAAGGTCAAATTCCTTGCCGATCGGACCCAGCAGGGTCGACAGGACATACCGGTCGGCAATGCTGACGGTATAGACCAGCATCATCACGAACAGCACGTACCAGCGCTGTCCAAGGCTGGGGGCGCTGTCCTCTACCGATGGTGCAATCGTGGCCATGCTTGTTCCTTTCAGCTTGCGACCAGTTCCGGCCCCAGCACCGCCCGCAGCGGGTCAAGGTGGTCCGAAAAGTTCTCCCATTGATCGACGCCGCTTCTGAAGATCGGCTGCCGAACCTGTTCCGAACTGGCGGTCCGCACCGCGCGTTCGGTCTCATGAAAATTGAGGCAGGCCGGTTCGAACGGCAGACCCAGAAAATCGAGCAGCCGCCGCACCTGGCTTTCCAGATCGGCTACCACTTCCTCGTACCGCACGCGCAGCACCTGGCCGGGCAGGACCCGGTCCCAGTGGTCCATCAGCCCCACATAGTCGCGGTAATAGTGGCCGACTTCCTCCAGCCCGTAAGTGAATTCCTGGCCTTCGGCGAACAGCTGCTTGAAGCCCGAAAAACAGCACCCCATCGCCCCGCGCCGCGCATCGATGATCTTTGCATTGGGCAGGATCAGGTGGATCAGCGCGATGTGGCGGAAGTTGTTGGGCATCTTGTCGATGAAGAAGCGCTTGCCCAGTTTGCGGTGGATCCGGGTGTCACGGATGAAATCCTCGCCAAACCGGGCCAGCGCATCGCGATCCAGCTCGGTCAGGTTGCGGGGATAGTTGGCTTCCTCATCGCGGCGGCGGGCGCCATCAAGCCGGTGGGCCAGCGACAGGATGTTGGGCAGTTCCAAGGTGCCTTCAACCTGGCTGTGCGATGACAGGATCTGCTCGATCAGGGTCGATCCGGCGCGCGGCAGGCCCAGGATGAAGATCGGGTCCGGCGCGGCGCAGCCTGCCCCCTTGAAGCGTTCGAACAGTTCCGGCCCGCAGTGTTCCTGCTGAAGGGCGATTTCCTTGGTGATCCTGCGCCAGTCGTACCCCACTTCATCGCGCTTCAGGCGGTTGCCGCGTTCGTAATAGGCGAAACTCTCGCCATATTCGCCGCGGTCCTCCAGCGCCTTGCCCAGCGCGAAACACAGGTGATAGCGGTCCGCCAATCCGGTTTCCGGGCGCTCCTCGAACGCCCGCATCTGCGCCAGTTCGCTGTCCTCGAACCGATAGGTCTTGAGGTTGGCGAGGCTCCAGTAGGCATCGCCGAAATCGGGCTTTACCCGGTAGGCATCGCGGTAGGCCGCGATCGCCTGACCCTGCTGGCCGATGGTCTTCAGTGCATGGCCGACCGACAGGTGCAGCGTGGGATTGCGCGGCATGCGTTCCAGCTGCTGGCGATAGATCCCCAGCGCTTCGTCAAATTCGCCCACGGCCAGAACCTGGTTGGCATAGAGCAGATCGAACTGCCCCATGCCCGGCGCCTTTTGCCGCAGCGCCTTGGCCTGTTCCACCGCATCGCCGAATTTCTGGCGTTTGTTCAGCACGTTGACGTAGTCGAAATGGGCGTTGGTGTTCTGCGGCTCCAGCACCAGACAGGATTCGAGCAGGAATTCCGCCTCGTCATAGGAATTGAACTTCACCCCGATTTCGGCGAGCAGCCGCATCCCCTCGGTGTGATGGCCGTTCTTTTGCAGGAAGGCCCGGCACAGGTTTTCGGCCATCCCCAGCCGGTGTTCCTGGATCAGCCGGATCACCGCCTGCAATTCATCGGGCAGGCTTTCCAGATAGGCGCACTGCGCCCGGGCATAGTCCGCCGCTTCGCTCTGGCCATTGGCTTGCTGCAATTCGGCCAGCGCGCGCCAGCTGGGCAGGAGCCCGGTGTTGAGCGCGACGGCATCCTGAAAGGCGGTCAGCGCCTCGGCATCGCGGCCCAGCGCGCGCAGGCACAGGGCGCGTTCCTGATAGGCGCGGCCATAGCCGTTATCGAGTTCGATCAGCCGCGCGGCCGTGGCCAGTGCATCCAGCGGGCGGCGCGAAAAGCGCTGGATCGCGGCCAGCAGGAACAAGGCTTCGCGGTGGTCTCCGCGCAGGTCCAGCGCATGCTGGCAGTGGCTTTCGGCCTGCGGCAACTGGCCGCGCTGCAAGGCTTCCCTGGCGGCATCGACCAGCCGGTCGGCCTCCTCCGTCAGGGCGGGAGCAAGGGTATCGGTCTGCTGCTTGGTCACCATGCGGTCAGTTTGGCTTGATATCCGGCATTGTCCAACACGAAAGCGCTCCCCAAAAAGAACGGGGCCAGCACCTTGCGGGCGCTGCCCCCGTTCCGACCCGAAGAGCCCGCCCCCCGTTCATGATGACGGGGGGCTATCACTCTCACATCTTGTACGAAACGCGCATCCCGATGGTGCGGGGGCGCGATGTGGTCACGCGCTTTTCACCGTCGTTGGCGCTGGTGAACAGCTGCGGCCGCTTGTCACCCAGGTTCTCACCGTAAATGGTGAGCGACCAGTTGTCCTTGCTGACCCCGATCGAGGCTTCGAAAGTGGTGTAGCTGGGCTGGTTGAACGAGTTCGGCTGCAGCTGGATCGGATCGCCAACCTTCACCGTCACCCCGTTGATCACCGCAGTCTGCCCGCAAACCGCATAGGGCGAATTGCAGCCGGTGTAGAGGATGTTGGTGTTGGCAATGTCCGAGGTGATCGTCTTGCCGACATAGTGCATCCCGGCCGAGATGAACGGCTTGAGGCCACCTTCCATCTCCCACTCATACCGGAAGCGCAGGTTGCCCTGGAACTTCGGGCTGAGCGCCAGCGGGCTGCCCGCCGGAACCAGCACGCCCTGATTGCACAGCAGCTGGGCAATCGCGTTGCCGGTGCAGCCGGTCAGCTTGGTGTCGTTGTACGAGAAGCCACTCGAAATGGTCAGACCCGCGCTGGGACGTGCGGTGATATCGCCTTCAAAGCCATAGATCCGCGCATTGGCCAGGTTGCTGACGAAGGTCTGGTTCGAGATGTTCTGGTCAAACGCCGCCATCTGGATGTCGCGCCATTCGATCTTGTAGGCCGCGACATTGATCTGCAGCCGGCGGTCGAGCAGGCCCAGCTTGGCCCCGAGTTCGTAGTTCTTGACCTTGTCCGGAGCATAGGCACGGTTGGCCGCGCATGCCGCAGCATAGGCCGCCTGCGCCGCGACGCCGCCGTTGCAGCCCTTGCGGTTGAAGCCGCCCGGACGGAACCCTTCGGAGAAGGTGGCATAGACCAGCGAATCCGGAGTGATCTTGTAGGTCAGGTTGCCCTTGAAGATCACGCCCGAGTACTTGGCCGGGTTGATCCCCGCGAGGTTCGTCGAAAGCACCGCACTGGCAGCGAGGCTGGTCGGCGCGACGGCCTTGGGCACATAGTTGCAGGTGGTGAGGCCAGTCGCCGGATCGGTGCTGACCGTGGCGCAAGTGGCGCGCACCGTGCCGGAGAAGCTCGAGCTGGAGCCGCCGTACATTGCCGCGCTTTCATCGTAGTACCGCGCGCCGCCGGTGATGGTCAGCTTGTCGGGCACGATGTCGAACGAGGCTTCGCCGTAAAGCGCGAACTGGCGGTCGCGGCGCAGGATCGTGTTGACGAACCCGGCACCCGGCAGCACGCCCGCACCGATTTCCTTGTTGACCTGCGGATTTGGCGTCAAATCATAGATGAACCCGGCGGCCGGCAGGACATAGTTCCACTGGGTGACGTCATAGATCTTGTTGAGATCGTAGAACCCGCCGACAGTCGCCCGCAGCCGGTTTTCGGCCGGAGTGGTGATGCGGAATTCCTGCGTCCAGCGCTTGTTGCGGTCATTGACCTTGTAGCTGTTGGCCGGGGAATAGCAGGTCTGGCCCTGCGCCGCCGAATTGGCATAACCGGCATAGTACACGCCGCGGTCGCAGTTGTAGAACGGCATGTAGAGGCCGATGTTGGCGTACTTCGCGTAGTCAGCCTGCTGCACCGAATGGTGGTTCTGGTAGGACGAGGTGAAGATCATATCCAGGATACCCATGCGCCCCTTGAGGGTCAGGGTAGACAGGCTGATCGTGTCCTTCAGGGTGTTCGGGCCATACTGCTGAACCTTGAGGTCGCCCACGCCCGGCGCATAGTCGAACACGCCGTTGGTCTTGAGCTCTTGATAGAGCGTCATCGCCTCGATCGACCAGTCATCGTTGATGTGGAAATCAACCGTCGCGCGGCCGCCGTTGTAGTTGGCATCGTTGTAGTTGTCTTCGATGAAGGCGTTGTTGCTGATCGACTGGCGCAGCGGCACCTTGAAGCCGCCGCTGGTGCCGGTCGCGGTGGCAACGCAGTTGACCTTGCCGACGCAGCTCTGGATCGCCTGGGTGACCAGCAGCGGGTTGCCGGTGGGCAGACGGCCCGGGCCACCCGCATCCCACGGCATGCGATAGGTACCGGCGACGTTATCGATGTAGCCGCCCTGGTGATCGCTGTAGAACGCCAGACGCAGGGCCAGCTTTTCCTTGACGATCGGCAGGTTGACGAAGCCTTCCGCGCCGAAGCTGGCCGAACCGCCCTTGGTGGTGGCGGCCATGCCGGTGAAGCCTGCTTCGAATTCGTTGAGGTTCGGCTTGTTGGTGATGTAGCGGATCGCCCCGCCCATCGCGTTCGCGCCAAACAGCGTGCCCTGCGGGCCCGCCAGCACTTCGATGCGGTTGATGTCGGTCGGGTGAATATCAAGGTTGCGGCCCGGGGTCGAAGCCGGGGCATCGTTGAGATAGAGCGCCACGTTGGGCTGCACACCTGCCACGCCCAGGATCTGCGACCCGGCGGTGTCCGTCGACAGCCCGCGGATATAGACCGACGAAATGCCCGGACCACGCGAAGCGGTGCGGACCGAGGGCAGGTACTCGACCAGCTTTTCAAAGCTGGTGACGTTAAGCTGTTCCAGCTGCTTGGCACCAAGCGCCTGGATCGCGACCGGAATGCGGTTGGCCGATTCTTCGCGCCGCGTCGCGGTCACCACGATATCGTCCACGCCCAGCGTCGATTCTCCGCCAGCGGCATCCTGAGCCCAGGCGGCACTGCCACCGGCCCCGAACATCGCCACTGCGGCAATCGCGCTTGAAATCTTGAGTGCTGCTTTCACTTAACCCCTCCCTAGAAACACAATGACGGCACGGGACAACGGAACTGACCCTTCGGAACCCCCACCCCCACTGTCTGGCCCGGGATTCTTGATCCCACAGCTCGGCCAGCCAAAGTCACCCATTATGCTGGAATCGGACAATGCCTTTTTTTCATGGCATCAAAACTCATTCCGATAGAAATCACCGGAATTGCAGGTCTCAATCAAACCTGCTTATGTACGGCGTGGCGCATGGACCTTCGGCTTTGCCCCCCATAGCCCCTGCACGCGATGGCCACCTGGCCGCCACTCCAGACAGCAGATCCATAAAATGACCCGTGAATCCGAAATGTTGGGCATGCTCGAAGCCAATGGCATCGCCTGGTCGCTGCACGAGCACGAGGCGGTTTTTACCGTCGAGGAGAGCGCGCGGCTCCATGCGGAGATCGCCGGGGCCCACACCAAAAATCTGTTCCTGAAGGACGCTGGCGGCCAGTTCTGGATCGTCACCGCGCCGCATGACGTCTCGATTGACCTCAAGGCGCTGCCCGCCGCGATCGGTTCGAAGAAAGTCAGCTTCGGCAAGGCCGAGGCGATGGAGGAACTGCTCGGCGTGGTCCCGGGTTCGGTTACCCCGCTCGCCGCGTTCAACGATACGGCGCAGGCGGTAACTTTCGTGGTCGACCACCGGCTGGCCGGGGCGGACACGGTCAACGTCCACCCGCTGCGCAATACCGCCACGCTGGGCCTGTCGGGTGCCGATCTACTGGCCTTCCTGCGCCTGACCGGGCACGAACCGGTGGTTGCCGAGCTTCCGGCCCGCGCATGAGCATCAGCCTGTTCGAACTGTTCAAGATCGGGATCGGCCCGTCGAGCTCGCACACGGTCGGCCCGATGGTCGCCGCGCGGCGGTTCGGCGAATGGCTGGCGCAGCGCGCGGAGATTGGCGCGGCAAGGCGGGTCCGGGTCGAGCTTTATGGCTCGCTGGCGCTGACCGGCAAGGGCCACGCCACCGATACGGCGATAGTTCTGGGACTGGCAGGCGAAGCACCTGCAACTGTCGATGTGGAGGCCGTGCCCGCGATCCTTTCGCGGATTGCGGAAGCAAAGCGGATCGTGCTGGGCGGGCATGGCCTCGATTTCGATCCCGCGCAGGACATCGTGTTCCTGCAGCGCAAGCGGCTGCCCTATCACACCAATGCCATGGCCTTCATCGCGCTGGACGGCGCGGGCGAGGAAGTGGCGCGGCGACTCTATTATTCGATCGGCGGCGGCTTCGTGGTCGACGAGGACGAGGCCGGCAGCAATGAGAACGCCGGGGTGGAGCGCTGCGCCCTGCCCTATGACTTTTCCTCGGGTGCGGAATTGCTCGCGCTGGGCGAAGCGACCGGCAAGAGCTTTGCCGAGCTGGAATTCGCCAACGAATGCGCCCGCCGCCCTGAGGCCGAGGTGCTGGCCGGGATCGACACAATCGCGCAGGCCATGTCGGATTCGATCGACCGCGGCTGCCGCGAAACCGGCATTCTGCCCGGCGGGCTGAACGTGCGCCGCCGCGCCCCCACCCTCGCCGCCGATTTCGCCGCGCAGCACGGCTCGAACCTGGGCGACCCGCTGGCGATCCTCGACTGGATCAACCTCTGGGCCATGGCGGTGAACGAAGAGAACGCCGCCTGCGGGCGGGTCGTCACGGCCCCCACCAATGGCGCGGCAGGGATCATCCCGGCGGTGATGCGGTTCCACGATCGCTGCTATCGCGGTACGGCAGAGACGCGCCGCACGTTCTTGCTGACGGCTGCGGCAATCGGTGCGCTGTACAAGAAGAATGCCTCGATTTCCGGCGCGGAAGTGGGTTGTCAGGGCGAAGTCGGGGTGGCCTGTTCGATGGCGGCGGCGGGTCTGGCCGCAGCGATGGGCGCGACCAATGCCCAGGTCGAGAACGCGGCCGAGATCGGCATGGAGCACAATCTGGGCCTGACCTGCGATCCGGTTGGCGGACTGGTGCAGATCCCCTGCATCGAACGCAACGCGATGGGCGCGGTCAAGGCGATCGACGCAGCGCGGCTCGCAATGCTGGGCGATGGCACCCACATGGTCAGCCTCGACAAGGTGATCGAAACCATGCGCCAGACCGGGCTCGACATGCGCGACAAGTACAAGGAAACTTCGCTCGGCGGGCTGGCGGTCAACGTGGTGGCTTGCTGACACTGACACTCTACCCACCCCACCCGTTCGCCCTGAGGAGCGGCTGAACGCAGTGAAGACGCGTCTCGAAGGGCTTCGCGCAACAGTGGTTCGAGACGGGCCTTCACTGCGCTCAGTCCCTCCTCACCACGAACGGGACAGGGGAGAGTTTCGGCTTTAACCCTTGTTGTGATAGACGGGGCCTCTCAAACGAGAGGTTCCGATGCAGCTTCAGCACTTGCGCTATTTCGTCGCCCTGGCCCGGGCGCGCCATTTTGCCGAAGCGGCGAATGCCTGCGGGGTATCCCAGCCCACGCTGTCCGCCGGGCTCGCCACGCTGGAGCAGGAACTGGGCAAGCGGCTGGTCGAGCGCGACCGCCGGTTCATCGGCCTGACCGCGCAGGGCGAAGCGATCCTGCCCTGGGCCGAACAGGCATTGGGGGCAGTGCGCGGGCTGAGCCAGGCCGCCAGCGCCAGCACCCAGGCACTGACCGGCGAGTTCCGGCTCCACGCGATCCCCGCCGCGTTGGGGCTGGTCGGCCCGTTTGGCGAGGCGCTGCTCGCGGCCAATCCCGGCCTGACCCTGTCGATCCAGACCGGCACCTCGCGCGAGATCGAACAGAGCCTGTTGGTCAACGAATTTGACGCGGGTCTGACCTATCTGGATCACGAACCACCCGCCAACATGCTGACCGCGCCGCTGCATCACGAACAGTATGTGTTTATCGCCCGCCGCGATACCGGGTTCGATCAGCGCCAGTCGATCGGGTGGGAGGAACTGGCCGAACTGCCGATGTGCCTGCTGCACCAGGGCATGCAATACCGCCGCATCCTGGACCGCCAGTTCGCCATGCGCGGCCTTTCAGTCAGCCCGGTGGCGATTGCCGACAGCTATATCTCGCTGATTTCGCTGGTACGGTCGGGCAATTTTGTGTCGATCATTCCCGATGGCTATGCGCGGATGGTGGACGGGATGGACTGGTGTCGGTTCCTGCCGATCGAACCCTTGGCAGAGCTGCGCCGTGTGGGACTGGTCGTGGTCAATCGCGACCCGCTGGGGGCGATGGCGCGCGCCGGGCTGACGGCAGCGCAGCGGCTCGATCCGGAGACGTTGATAGACAAATTCTATCAAACTTCAGAAATTCCGATTTGACCAAGGTAACATTCGGGAACAATCGGGCGCGATGGGAGCAACTGAACTCAACCGGATCATCGCGGCACACGTCGGGCGCAAGGGTGCCCTACTGCCGATGCTGCACGATATCCAGCACGCCTTCGGCTGCGTCGATGCCGCCGCCGAACGCGCCGTCGCCGAAGCCTTGAACCTCAGCCGCGCCGAAGTGCACGGGGTGGTCAGCTTCTACCACGATTTCACCCCTGCCCCCGATCCGCGTCCGGTGGTCGAACTGTGCCGCGCCGAAGCCTGCAAGGCGCGCGGCGTCGAAGCGCTGGTGGACGCAGCGGAAGCCGCTGCTGGCGAACGGGTGAACCTCAAGCCGGTCTATTGCCTCGGGCTGTGCTCGATGGGTCCCAGCGCCCGGGTACGCGGCAAGATCTACGCCGGACTCGACGAAGCCGAGCTGGTCAAACTGGTGCAAAGCGCATGACGACTGTCCGTATTTCCGACGATGCGCTGGCCGTGGCGCTGGGCGCTGACGAGCTGGCCGATGCCTTCGCCAAGGCTGGTTGCACGGTCGAACGCACGTCCAGCTGGGGCATGCACTGGCTTGAACCGCTGGTCGATCTGGACGGCATGGGCTTTGGTCCGGCCAGGCCGGGCGATGTCGCAGCGATCCTCGACGGGAGCAGCGCCAAGGCCATTGGCAAAATCGCTGATCATCCCTTCATCGCGGGCCAGCAGCGGCTGACCTTCGCCCGCGCCGGCAAGACCCGCCCGCTCAGCCTGGATGACTATGCCGCGAGCGGCGGCTGGGCCGGGCTTGACCGCGCCCGCGCGTTGAGCGCGGAAGACGTGGTCGCCGAAGTGATCGAAAGCGGCCTGCGCGGCCGTGGCGGCGCAGGCTTCCCCGCCGGGATCAAGTGGCGCACCGTGCTGGAAGCAAAGCGCGCCGAGAAATACGTCGTCTGCAACGCCGACGAGGGCGACAGCGGCACCTTTGCCGACCGGATGCTGATGGAAGGCGATCCGTTCCAGC
>CAZKAX010000034.1:0-30948 GCA_964550775.1 uncultured Novosphingobium sp.
GCGCAGGCGTTCGCGGCCTTCGCGGTTGAGATTGCCGATCGAGCCGCGCAGGCGGTGGACCGCTTCGGTCAGTTCGGCCTGTTCGGCCAGCGACGCGCCGTGCTTTTCCTCGGCCGTCGCCAGTTCCTCGGCAGCGACCAGATTGACCGGGCCGATCCGTTCGCGGTCCGCCACCAGTTTGTCATGCTCGGCGCTTTCCTGCGGCGCGGGACCCACTTCGGCTGCGGCGAATTCGAAGCGTTCGGGCAGCAGCGGGGGCGGGCATTGAAAGCGCTCACCCGAAATCCCCGCCATTTCGGCGCGGCGGCTTTCCTCGTTCTCGGCGCGGGCGCTGGCCCCGGCGCGCAGTTCGCGGGCAGAAGCGAGCGCTTCGTTGGCATGGTTGAACTGCGCATCTGCGGTCCGCGCCGCATCGCCTGCCGTGCTGACCCGGGCTTCGGCGGCGGCGAGTTCGCTGGCGAGGCGGGAGCGCACCTCCTCGCCCGCCTCGATCTCGCGGATCAGGCTGGCGGGCTTGGCGGCGACCACGGCGCGTTCTTCGGCGATTTCCTCAAACCGGCGAGTCATCTGGGCCAGACGGTTGGCGGCATCGCCCGCGCGCGCCTGCCATGATTTGATGTCGCTGCGCTGGCTGCCCAGCCGTTCGCGCGCCACGGCCAGACCCTGATCGTGCGAGGCGAGCGCGGCGGTGGCGCTTTGAAGGCCCTGCCGCGCTGCGTCATGCCGGGCCTGCGCGGCGGCGAGCTGGGCGCGGCCGCTCGCCATATCGGGCAGGGCGGCGCGCTTGGTTTCGGCCGCAGCGCATTCACCCTCGGCCAGCTTGCGCTGATCGGCCAGATCGCTGGTGGCAGCGGACAGTTCGGCGCGGCGTTGTTCAAGCCGGGCCTTGGCCGCTTCGGCCTGATCGACGCTGCGCAGCGCCTGCCGCTCGGCCTCGCTGGCCTGCGCCACGGCGCGCTCGGCCTGGATCACGCCGGTTTGCAGTTCCGCCAGTTCGGCCAGCACCGTTGCTTGCGCTGCCTCCGCCGCCGCCGCCGCTTCGCGCAAGGGCGGCAATTCGCCTTCCAACGCGGCAAAGCGGTTTTCGGCTTCGAGCCGGGCCGCTTCAGCCGCGCCTTCCCCGCGTGAGACGAAGCCGTCCCAGCGGCGGATCCGGCCTGCCAGAGTGACTAGCCATTCGCCCGGGCCCAGCGCGCGGCCATCGTCGCTTTCGGCCACGTGGACCAGAGCGAGCCGCGCGGCGAGTTCGGGCGGGCACTGCGTGACATGCGCGGCAAGGGTCCCGGCGACGGCCTTGGGCGCACCGGCGCCGGTCCAGAACCGTCCGTCCTCATCCGCCGGGGCAGGCCCCAGCGGGGCCTTGGCATCGCGGCCCAGCACGGCGGCGAGTGCGCGTTCATAGCCCGGCGCGGCGCGGACCGCATCGAGCGCAACCGGCAGGCCGTGCTTGGCATTAGCCTGCCTGGCCCTCGCTTCGCGGTCGCGCAGCAGCGCGCTGTGTTCGCGCTCCACCCCGGCGAGCTCGGCGCGGGCGGAGGCGAGCGCGGACCCGGCACTGTCGCGCGCGGCCTGCAGCTCGCTCTTGCGCGCTTGCTGCGCCTCTAGCGCGGCGCGGGCATCGGTCAGGGCCTGCGCGGCGGCATCGCGGGCGCGTTCGGCGGCGGTCAGGGCGGCGTCTGGATCACCTTCGCGCAGCAGGCTTTCGCGCAGGTCCTCTTGTCGCCGCAGCTCGCCATCGAGGCGCGACAGGCGTTGCTGCGCGGCGGACAGTTCGGCATCGGCGACGCGCCATTCGGCTTCGACCCCGGCCTGGTCGGCGGTGGCCTTGGCATGGGCCAGTTCAGCCGCGCGCAGGTTGCGATCGGCATCGTCGAGCGCGGCGGCGACCACCGGGCGGCGGCGTTCCTCGGCGGTCAGGGCTTCTTCGCCCGCGGCCAGATCGCGTTCCAGCTTGCCCAGCGCTTCGGCGGCGTCACGAGTCAGCCGGTCGGCATCGCCACGGTCTTCCTCCAGCCGTTGTTGCTGGCGATCGAGGTCCGCCAGCCGCTGTTCGGCGGCTTCCAGCTGGCTGGTCAGCTGGGCCATGCGGTGGCCGTGCGCCGTAGCGTCGTCGCGCCGGTCAGCCAGTTCGTCGCGCGCTTCAGCAAGGGCCTGGGCGGACTGGTGCTGGGCGTCCTGCGCGGCCTTCATCGCTGCCTGGGTTTCGGCCACGCGGGCCTCTGCAGAGCGCGCTTCGGCCCGTGCCGCTTCCGCTGCCGCCGCCGCATCACGCCAGCGGGCGAAGACCAACCGGGCTTCGGCCACCTTGATCCGGTCGGACAGCGACTTGTAGCGTTCCGCCGCGCGCGCCTGCCGCCGGAGCGAGCCGATCTGCTGATCGAGCTGGCTCATCAGGTCTTCCAGCCGGGCGAGGTTGGTCTCGGTCGCGCGCAGTTTCTGTTCGGCGTCCTTGCGCCGCACGTGCAGGCCCGCGATCCCCGCCGCTTCCTCCAGCATCATCCGGCGCTCAGCCGGTTTGGCGGCGATTACCGCGGCGATCTTGCCCTGGCTGACCAGCGCCGGGCTATGCGCGCCGGTGGCGGCATCGGCAAAGACCAGCGCCACGTCCTTGGCCCGCACATCGCGGCCATTGACCCGGTAGGCGCTGCCCGCGCCGCGTTCGATCCGGCGGACAACTTCCAGCTCGCCGCCGCTGTCCGGCGCATCGGCGTGGAGCACGACTTCGGCAAAGTCACGCGGCGGGCGCTGCGCGGTGCCGGCGAAGATCACGTCTTCCATGCCGCCGCCGCGCATCGACTTGGCCGAGCTTTCCCCCATCACCCAGCGGATTGCTTCGAGCAGGTTGCTCTTGCCGCAGCCGTTGGGGCCGACCACCCCGGTCAGCCCGGGCTCGATGCGCAGTTCGGCAGGCTCTACGAAGCTTTTGAAGCCCGACAGCTTGAGCCGCTTGATCTGCATCGCTGGGGGGCCGGTTCCGTCAGTTCCGGATCAGCGCGAGCCGAGCCGTTCGAGTTCGGCCTTGATCAGTTCCCAGGTGTTCATGTCCACTTTCTTGCCGTTGACATAGAAAGTGGGGGTGCCTTCAACCTGGTAGTCTTTCATGATCGCATCGGTCTGCTTGACCAGTTTTTCCGCCTTGGCCGTGTCGGCCAGACAGGCCTTGCCCTGATCGGCGGAAACCCCACGCGCGGCGAAGAACTGGTCCATGCCCGCAAGCTGCGCCAGTGCGCCGAACTTCTGATCGGCGGGCAGCGCGCCCACGGCCTGCATCTTGGCATCGCCGGCGCTCTTGAGGTTGTCGAACATGGTGGACTGCCAGGCCCAGAACTGTTCGGCCAGCGGCACCACGGCTTCGGGCGCGCTGCAAGTGGTGAGCAGGGCGGCCGGAATATCCAGCGCATTGTTCATCACCAGCCGCAATTCATAGCTGACCCGGCCCGAATTGACGAACTTGTCGCGCATTTCGGCGCTGCTCTTTTCCGAATATTCGGCACAGTGAGAGCACGACAGGGCGCCGAATTCGAGCACCTTGATCGGGGCCTGCGGATTGCCGATCTGATAGCCGCCTTCGGGCGTGGTCGCGGTCACTTCGGCCCAGGTCTTGCCGGTCGGGGGCGCGACCTGGGCGATCGGTGCGCCCGAAGGGGTGCTGGCGCTGTCCGTCTCGCCCTTGCTGCAGGCCGCGAGGCCCAGAGCGAGCGGGGCCAGGGCGGCGGCGAAGGTCAGGCGGCGCAGAGTGGAGGGAAGCATCGAATCACAATTCCTCGTCGAAATGAGCGGCACAGGCTAGCCCAGCGGCTCGGGGGTTGTAAGGGCGCGCATTGGCTGCGCTAACAGGCTTCTCCACAGGTGATTCAGGTGAATCCGCCCAGCAGGGCCTGCAACCGTGGCCGCAGCCCCGGCCAGGTGTTTTCAGGGGTGTGCGCGCCGTTGAGCAGGAAAGTCGGCGTGCCCATCACGTTCAGCTTTTCCATCGCCTCGTCGGTGTGGTGTTGCAGGCGATCTGCTTCCGCCTCGTCGGCCAGACACTGGTCGAGTTGCTGGCGCGACAGGCCGCTGGGCTTCATGAAATCATAGAGCGCCAGATCCTCGGCCATGGCATGCAGGCGGTTGAGCCGGTCCGGGTCGGACCAGCGCAGGGCCTGGCTGCGAGTGGGATTGCGCAGCCACTTGTCCTGCTGGCCCAGCAAGGCCGAATTGTGCGCAAAGAACCGCGCGGGCGGCCCGCAACTGGCCAGCAGCGAGGCGGCGAGGTCCAGCTCGTTGCGCAGGAACGGGCGCACTTCGAAGCTGGCAGTGCCAGGGCGGATGAAATCGCGCACCAGTTCCTCTCCGCCCTGCATTTCGAAAATGCCGCAATGCGGGCAGGAATAGCTGACGAATTCGACCAGCCGGATCGGCGCGTTGGGATTGCCCAGGATGTGGTGGCCTTCCGGGGTGACGGTGACCTTGCGGTCCCATTGCACCGGGGCGGCAACAGCGGGCGGGCGGGCCGCTGCCTTGGGCCGGGGCCGCGCCGCGCCGGTCAGCGCCAGCGCGGCGGCCAGCAACAATGCGGTTGCAGCAAGCCGCCGCCGCACGCGCTTACATCCGCGCGGCAAGCTGCGCTTCAAGCAGCTGCCAGGTGTTGGTGCCCATCAGGATCTGGTCGCCGATGGCAAAGGTTGGCGTGTGATCGACCCCGGAATTGACCGCGGCATCGGTGCCTTTGGCCATGCGATCGGCCAGGCCCTCATCGGCCAGGCACTTGTCGATCATGGTGCGGCTATAACCGCGCGTGGCCATCATTTCGTAGAAGTGAAAGTCCGCCGCAATCGCCCGGGCGCGCTGCAGCCGGGAGCCGGTGGACCAGCGCTGGCGCTGCGCCGGGCTGGCGGTGACCATCGGGACAATCCATTTCGACTGGCTGCGCAGGAACATCGAATGGTTGATCGGAAACTTGTCCTTCGGCCCGCACCAGGCCAGCAGCGCCACCGTTGCGTCGACCGGATCGCGCAGCAGCGGCCGCACTTCCAGGCTGAGCTTGCCGCTGCGGATATAGCCCATCCGCAGCGGGGCTTCGGATTCGATCTGGAATTCGCTGCAATGCGGGCAGGTATAGCTGACATATTCGACCAGTTTGACCTTGGCCGCGGGATTGCCGAACAGGTGGCTGGGCCAGGGGGTGCGGGCCACCACCGTGTTCCAGTTCTGCGCCGGAGCCGCCGCCAGCGACAGGATCGCGGCACCCATCACGGCCAGCAGTTTGAGCGGGGATCTCACTTGGCGTCGTTTCCTTCACTGGTACCCAGATTGCGGGCGAGCGATTCGAGCACCGCGCGCAGTTCCGGATCGCCGATATCGCGCAGACTTTCACCCAATTCCAGCGGGATCGGACGCAGGCTGGGCGGAGCAGCGGCGGGCTTGGTGGCGGGCGGCGGCTTAACCTCGCCTTGCCGCAGCTTGACCTTGGCCACCGCCTTGTAGCCGAAGAAGCGGTTCACCCGCTCCATGATCTCGGGCACCACATGCTGAATCAGCGGGGCATGGGCGGGAACCACCACCAGCTGCAGGATCCCTTCGGTCTTTTCACCGGGGGGAAAGCGGATCGATTCCGGGGTGCAGACGCGGGCATGGGTTGGGCCGACAATCTCAGGCCAGCGGGTCACCACGCTCGACTGGACAAAGCCGAACCGGCGAAAGGCAGTGCGGCCCACTTCGGGCATCAGTTCGCTGATCGCGCGGGCTCCCATGCCCCGGGGGCGTTCAAACCGGCGCGGCTTGGCACCTTTGTCGTCGCTCTTGCTCATCCGGCCCGTTCCATTGTGCTGCGGGCTTTGCCATAGCACGGCGATGGACGCCAGTGCCCACAATCCCGCCGCCGCGCTGCTGGGCTGGTATGACCGGCAAGCCCGCGTGCTGCCCTGGCGCGCCGCCCCGGGCCAACCGCCGCCCGATCCCTATCGCGTATGGCTGTCCGAAGTGATGCTGCAGCAGACCACGGTGGCGGCGGTCGGGCCCTATTTCGAGAAATTCACCCGGGCCTGGCCCACGGTCACGGCACTGGCGGCGGCGGACGAGGGCGAAGTCATGGCCGCCTGGGCGGGGCTGGGCTATTACGCCCGCGCCCGCAACCTGATCGCCTGCGCCCGCGCCGTGGCGGAAAGTGGTGGGGTCTTTCCCGATACCGAGGACGGTCTGCGCCAGCTGCCGGGGCTGGGGGCCTATACCGCCGCCGCCGTGGCCGCGATCGCCTTTGGCCGCCGCGCGGTGGTGGTCGATGCCAATGTTGAACGGGTGGTGGCGCGGCTCTATGCGATTGATGAACCGCTTCCCGCCGCCCGCAAGGCTATCCGCGCACGGGCTGGCGAGCTGACCCCGGACCAGCGCAGCGGCGATTTCGCGCAGGCGATGATGGACCTGGGGGCCACGGTCTGCACCAGCCGCGCGCCGCGCTGCCTGCTGTGCCCCCTCGTCGAATGGTGCGCCGGGCGGCGCAGCGGGGCAGAACACTCTCCGGTCAAGGCGGCCAAGCGGGCCAAGCCGCAGCGCCAGGGCCGAGCCTTCTGGATCGCGCGGCAGGGTCAGGTCTGGCTGGTGCGCCGCGCGGGCAAGGGTATGCTTGGCGGGATGCGCGCCTTGCCCGATGATGGCTGGAGCGCGCGCGGCGATGGATCGGGCCAGCCGCCGCTGCCCGGTGACTGGCGCAGCCTGGGCACGGTGCGCCACAGCTTCACCCATTTCGATCTTGAATTGCAATTGATGCTGTATTCGCCCGAAGATTGGGTTAGCCTTGGCACCGAACAAGGCGAATGGTGGGCGATCGACCGGCTGGAAGAGGCCGGCCTGCCCACTCTGTTTGCCAAGGCTGCCGCGCTGGCCCTTGCCAGATGAGCGCGGGTTTTGGGGAGATCACGCGTGCGGGCTCTGACTGAACTGCGTCTCAACCGGCGCGAGCTGCTGGGGCGCGGCACCCTTGCGGGGGCGGGGCTGGGCCTGGCCGGATTTCCGGCGCAGGCGCTGCTGGGGGCTGCCGCCGCGCGCGATTTTCCCGCGATCAGGGCCTTGCTGGATGGCCTGATCGATAGCGGCAAATTGCCCGGTGCGGTCGCCTCGATCGGGTTTGGCGGGCAAGCGCCGCAATTCATCGCCCGCGGCAAGCTGGCCTTTGGCGACGCGGCCGAGATGACGCCGGATAGCCTGTTCCGGATCTATTCGATGACCAAAGTCGTCACCGGCATGGCAGCGATGGAACTGATCGAGCGCGGGCGGCTGCGGCTGGACCAGCCGATTGCCGATTTTCTGCCAGCTTTCGGGCAGATGCAGGTGCTGCTTTCGCCCGATGCGCCGCTCGATCAGGTGCGCCCGGCCCGCAGCGCGATCACCGTGCGCCACCTGCTGACCCACACTGCCGGGCTGGGCTATACGATCATCCAGCAGGGGCCGATCCAGCAGGCCTATCTGGCCGCCGGGCTGGGGGCAGGGCGGGTCAGCCGCCAGATGCTGCCCGGACCCGGGGCGACACCCGCCCCGGCCCCCAGTCTGACCGCTTTTGCCGATCGGCTGGCGGCATTGCCGCTGGTCTACGAACCGGGGACGCAGTGGTCCTATTCGGTCGGGCTCGATCTGCTCGGCCGGGTGATCGAACTGGCCAGCGGCACCAGCTTTGACCGGTTTCTGCACGAAACGATCTTTGCCCCCTGCGGCATGGCCGATACCGCGTTTCATGTGCCGGGTGCCAAGGCCGCGCGGCTGGCGACCAATTACGGGATCAAGGACGGCAAAGCGCTGCCGATCGATCCGGGGGCAAGCTCGGTCTATCTCGATCCGCCAGCGGTGCCGTTCGGCGGATCGGGGCTGGTTTCCACGCCGCGCGATTATGACCGGTTCATGGCCATGCTGGTTTCCGGCGGTCGATCGGGCCGCCGCCGGGTGCTGGGGCGCGGTGCGGTGCGGCTGGGGGGATCGAACCTGCTGCCGCCGGGTGCGACTACTGCGGGCAGCTATGTCGACAGCGCGGGCAATGGCGCCGGCGCGCGGGCCGGGATCGGGGCCAAGGCGGACGTGATCGGCTGGAGCGGCGCGGCCGGCACGGTGTTTCGGGTCGATCTGGCGCGCGGGATCCGGATCGCCTGTTATACCCAGTACATGCCGTCCGAAGCCTATGCGATCTACGATACCTATCCGCAGGCCGCCGCAACCGACCTGGCCGCGCCGCAGCTGATCTGAAGGAGAACCGGGTAATGGAGCATGGCGAAGGTCTGGACCTGTCTCTTTCGCGCCGGGGACTGATCCGGGGTGGGGCCTGGCTGGGGGCGGGGGCCGCGCTGGCCGGACTGCCGCTGACCCGCGCCTTGGCGGCAACCCCGCCAGCGGTGCCCTGGCCACATGTAACCGGGCTGATCGAACGCTATGTTCAGGCTCGCAAGGTATCGGGCATGATCGCGGCGCTGGGCTGGCAGCAGGCCGCGCCGCTGTTCATCGCCCGCGGGCGCGAGGCGTTTGACGATCGCGATCCGAACAGCGCGCAAAGCCTGTTCCGCTGCTATTCGATGACCAAGCCGGTCACGGGTCTGGCCGCGGCGATGCTGATCGATCAGGGCAAGCTGCGGCTTGATCAGCCACTCGCCGATTTCGCGCCGGAATTTGCGAAAATGCAGGTGGCGATCGATCCCAAGCTGGGGCTCGATGCCCGGCCGACCGACAAGCTGATCACGATCCGCCACTTGCTGACCCATACCGCCGGGCTGGGCTATGCCGTAGTCGGGCGCAACAAGGTGGCTGATGAGCTCAAGCGGCTGGGGGTCAACCCCGGGCTGATTTCCCGCCGCAAGCTGCCGGGGATCAACGATGGCCCGGCCTGCCCCGGCCCGGACGAATTCCTGCGCCGCGCCGCCACGGTGCCGCTGGTGGCAGAGCCGGGCAAGGTCTGGCGCTATTCGATGGCGCTTGACGTGCTGGGGATCGTCATCGCCCGCGCTGCCGGGGTCAGCGGGCTTGACGTGTTCCTGCAGGAACAGCTGTTCGGCCCGGCGGGCATGGGCAGCAGCTTTTTCCAGGTGCCCGGCAGTGCCAAGCCGCGGCTGACCACCAATTACGTCCTGCTGGGCGGGGTGCCTCTGCCGATCGACCGGCCGGCCAATTCGATTTACGATAGCCGGCCGCCGTTCGCCTTTGGCGGATCGGGGCTGGTTTCCAGCCCGGCGGACTATGACCGGTTCCTCAAGCTGATCGTCGGCGGCGGGATGATCGATGGCAAGCGCGTGGTGAACGAGGCGGCGGTGCGGCTTGCCACCAGCGACCTGCTCCCGCCCGAAGCGGACCTTACCGGCACCTGGGTCGCGGGGAACCGCTTCGGGGCCGGAGCGATCCTGGGGGCGGGCAAGGACGAGGGGCTGTGGGGCTGGTCCGGCGCGGCGGGCACGGTTGGCTTTGCCCAGACCCGGCTGGGTCTGCGCACCAGCCTGTTCGTGCAGTACATGCCGCAGGATCGTTTGCCGATCCTCAAGGAATTCCCGCAGGCGGTGGGTGCAGACCTGACCGCGATGGGCCAGAATCCGAACCTGACAGGACCGAAATGACCATGCCGATTGCCTTTGCCGGATCGAACCTTGACCGCGCCGACCATGTCCGGGCCGATCCGGACCAGCTTGGTGCGGCGATGGACTGGCGCGCCCGGCTGCTCCGGCTGGACGGGCTCGATCCCGTGATCACGCCCGATGCCCGGCTTGACTGGGGCACGCTGGCCGATGCCGATCCGGAGAGCGAACTGGTGTTCCTCGGCCTGCTGGAGGGCAAGACCTGCTTCGCCGAAGTCGCCACCAGCCTGATCGGCTCGGTCGCCCCGGCCAATCCCCGGCTATGGGCCGCCATGTCGGCCCTGCCGGGCGAGGAACTGGCGACCTATGGCACCGCCCGCGCCGTGGTCGATTGGCACGCCCGCCACCGCTATTGCGCGCGCTGCGGCTGCCCCACGGTGCTGGCCAAGGGCGGGTGGCAGCGCAATTGCACCAATGACACCTGCAAGGCCGAACACTTTCCCCGGGTCGATCCGGTCACGATCATGCTGGTCGAACATTCCGGCCGCCTGCTGCTCGGCCGCCAGCCGCGCTTCCCTCCGCGCCGCCTCTCGGCGCTGGCCGGGTTCGTCGAACCGGGCGAGAGCATCGAGGAAGCCGTCGCGCGCGAGGTGCACGAGGAGGCCGGGGTGCGGGTCCGCGATGTCAGCTACATCGCCAGCCAGCCCTGGCCGTTCCCGTCCAGCCTGATGATCGGCTGTCACGCCCATGCCCTGTCGGACGAGCTGACCATCGACCGGACCGAGCTTGACGAAGCCGGCTGGTACACCCGCGCCGAAGTGGCCGCCGCCATGGCCGGGGATGAAAGCGCCCCGTTCATCGCCCCGCCGCCGCAGGCGATCGCGCATCATCTCCTCAACTGGTGGCTCAGCCGATGACCAATCCGACCAGACTGACCATCGACATCTGGTCCGATGTGATGTGCCCGTGGTGCATCATCGGCTACAGCCAGCTGCAAAAGGGCCTGGCCCAGCTGCAGGGCGAAATCGAGGCCGAAATTCGCTGGCTGCCGTTCGAGCTCAACCCCGATATGCCGCCCGAGGGCGAGGGGCAGAGCGAGCACATCGCCCGCAAATATGGCCGCACGCCCGAACAGGCCGAGGCCAATCGCGGCCAGCTGCTGAGCATTGGCGAGCGCGCGGGTTATTCCTTTGCCTATGCCGGCAGCGGAGAGCCGCCCAAGGCGTGGATGTGGAACACTTTCACCGCGCACAAGCTGCTCAAATGGGCGCTGCTCGAAGGTGGGCCGCAGGTCCAGAACCGGCTCAAGCTGGCGCTGTTCGACGCCCATTTCCAGCAGCGCCGCAATGTCTCGGACCCGGACGTACTGACCGAACTGGCCGCCGCCCAGGGCCTCGACCCGGAGGGCGCCCGCGCCGCGCTGGAGGACGAAGCGCTGGGAGCGATTGTCCGGCGCGAGGAAGCGGCGGCGTGGGACATGAACATCTCCGGCGTTCCGGCCATGGTGGTCCAGGGCAAGTTCCTGATCCCTGGCGCGCAGGAGCCGGAAGTCTATGCCAATGCCCTGCGCCGGGTCGCGGCAAAACTGGGCGAAGCGGCGTGAACCTGGACCTGACCGCGCAGCGGGTGACAGGCGGGTAACAAAGGTGACACATTGCAAAATGTGTCACCATGAAATTTCCATGAATTTCAGAAGTTTGCGCCAAATAAGGTGACACATGTGCGATTCTGGAAGCAATTTGGGCGCAACTGCCCCAGGGGGCAAGGGGAGCGGGATCGACGATGTCAAAGAGCGGCCCGCCTTATCGCAGATTCGCAGCCTGTAGGAAAGTTCCGCATGGGGTCTGCATCCGGGGAGCACCGCAATCAGCCTAACCCGGGGTCATACCGATCCGCGCAATGGGTCCCAAATATTCGGGCCCAACTGTTCGATAGCTGTTGCATGTTTTTTCAAATCTTGGTTTGAAATGACAAATCAAGGCCTTGAATCCAGGCGCGGCCAAGAAGGTTGAATTGATGAAATTCTTGCTCGCTTTTCTGTTGGCCATCACGGGTTACGCGGCTCATGCGCAATTGAGTGGCGGGGGTGGCAGGGCGCCAGAAAGTGCAGTGGCACTGCAGCAGAAATGCGATGCCGGCAATGCGGTTGCCTGTGCCAATCTGGGCTTTCGGCATTTGCGGGGCGATGGCCTGCCCAAGGATGCCAAGCAGGCGCTGACCCTGTTTGTGCGCGCCTGTGACGGCGGCGATGCCATCGGCTGCACCAGCGCTGGCGATATTCACTTTTCTGGCGAAGCGGTGACCAGGAACCTGTCAAAGGCAGCGGCGCTTTATCAGCGAGGATGTGACGGGGGTGATGGCGAAGGCTGCGTTGCACTGGCGCTTAGCCATGGCAAGGGCGAAGGGGCTGCCAAAGACGATGCCAGAACTGCTCTGTATGCTGATCGCGCCTGCAAACTGAACAACCAGCTTGGCTGTGCATTGCTGGGACTCGCCTTTGCGGACGGGGTTGAAGGCTATACCAAGGATACCCGTCGCGCAGACGATTTGCTGTCAACCGCGTGCCTCAAGGGCGCAAGATTTTCCGAACGACCCGATGCCGCGTCGCGCGTCGCTTGTCCGGGACTGGCGAAGCTGCGGGGCGAACCATCGTGCATCACCGAAGTGGTCGTTGGTGCGGCAGAGAGCAAGCGCCATTGTTATGATGACAAGGCGGGTTGGGTAACAACGGTTACGCCCAGGGCGGCGGCACCTTCCAGCCGGGCCGTGGCGCCCGCGCTGCCCGCAGCCGCTGCTCCGGCCGTTGCGGCCAACGCCGCAAATCTGGCGGGCATCCAGGCCTACGATGCCAGGGATTATGGGACTGCACTGATGCGCTATGCCGAAGCCTGTGATCAGGGTGTGGCAACTGCCTGTGGCAGTTTGGGCGCGATGTATTTCAAGGGCACAGGCGTAAGCCGCAATGGTGCCCGCGCCGCTGCCCCGCTTGCTACCGCATGCGATGCTGGCCAGACCTATGCCTGCGCCTATCTTGCGGTGCTGTATGACAATGGCGATGGCGTGGCGGCCAACAAGGTGTTGGCTTTTCGTTTGTATAACAGCGCATGTTTGAAATCGGACATGGCGTCGTGTCAAAAGCTTGGCCAACTCTATGAACGGGGCCAGGGTACGGCAGCCAATGTCGCGCAGGCCGCTGCGCTTTATCAGCAGAGTTGCAGCGCCGGGCAAGCTGATGGCTGCGTAAGTGTTGGTAATATGTACGCGAACGGAGTGTATTTCGGACGCAATGAGGCTCAGGCTCTTTCGTTCTTCAGACGAGCTTGCACAATCGGGGCGACATCGGGTTGCGAACAAGCTGGCAGGGTTCAGTCCGCAATGAATCGTTCAACCGAATTGGCATTCGCGAAAGCGGCAGCCAGTATGCCAGCGCGGGTGGTGGGATCAGCGCCATGCCTAAAAGCAAACCAGTTCGGGGACGGCGGATTGGTCTCTGCCGAGCAGTATGCCAGACAAGGCGTGAAACAGAATGATCCCTATTGCATGCACATTATGGGCTATGTTTATGAGAAAAAGCAAGATTTTGAGTTAGCATTTGCCTATTATACAGCGGCAGCCAATAAGAATTTCGCGACCTCCATGCATAATATTGGAGGATTTTACCATCATGGCCAATTTGTGCAGAGGAATTACAGAACTGCTATTTCATGGTATGAGCGGGCTTTGGTAGTTGCAAGAGCGCAGGGCGATTCGAAGCTGGTTGAGCTTGCAAAGAGAAACATTGAAGGCAGCAAATTTGCAATGAATCCACCGCCAGTTCAGGTCCAGACAAGGCCAGATCCGCGAGATTGGCAAGATTGTATGATCCGCAATCAAATCAGAGCTATTGAACTTCAATGCTAGGATTTTCAAGTAATCATGAGATATGATCTAAATTGTTGAATATGCAATGATTACATTTCTGGATTGTAAGTTATATCTATTGGTTATGCATTAAGTGGATAGTATATGAGAGAGTGTGTTATTTCTGTTTTGGGTGCCTGCGGCCTGGGTATGAGCGTGATTTCTGTTGCTCATGCCGCCGAATGCCGCACTGCATCGCTGCCAGACGGCACCCCCGCCATGTTCTGCAAGGACAAGAACGGCAACTGGAAGCAGCAGGAAGGCAAGCTGGTTACGGCCGCGCCCGCATCCGATGCGGTGACCGCCAAGGGGCAGGCAACCTATCGCGGCACATTCTCTGCGTCGGTCAGCAAGCGCCAGCGCTCGCGCAGCCAGATTGACCTGGGCAGCTTGCTCAATCAGGCGATGAACAGCAACGCGACGCGTTACCAGGGCGCGGCCAATCTGGTGATGAAGTTCGATGGTGCGGCCGTCACCGCCCAGTTGAGCGGCACCGGCGGTATCCGGAACAGCACCTTTACCGGGCTGGTCCAGGGCGGAATTTGCCGGATTGCCGATGCCCAGAACATCGAGGTTTGGGAAGGGCCGTGCACCCAGACCCGCTTTTCCGGCACGATCAAATCCACCGCCAGCAATCGCAACATCGTTTCGGGCAGTTTTGACACGCAGGCCAGCGACTATATCGATTCCGCAAAGCGCGACGCCGAGCGTGCAGCGCTGAAGGCGCAGTGTGATGCGGGGCGGCAGACGGCGTGTGTCGCGATGGATCAGATGCGCTAGTTGTTTTCAGATCGGCGCAAGGCACCGTGCCCGCTCACCCTGCGCCACCAAACCCCTGCCAGGCTCAAAGCCCCAGCACCGCCTTGGCGATGATGTTGCGCTGAACTTCGTTCGATCCGCCATAGATCGTGGCCGCCCGTCCGTTGAGATAGCGGGGCACGGCCATCATTCCGAAAACGTCGCTCAGTGCAGGCTGGTTGCTGTGCATCTGCCTGGCCTCGTGCTGGTCTGCCGCGCGGTAGGGACCGGCCAGTTCGACGGCGAGTTCCTGGATCGCCTGTTCGGCCTCGGTCCCCTGCAGCTTGAGCATGGATGAGGCCGGGCCGGGGCTGCCGCGGGTGGCCATGGCGGAGAGGACGCTGGCCTCCACCGCTTCGATCGCGGTGACTTGCGCGGTCAGCAGCGAGAGGCGGCGGCGCAGCGCGGGATCGTCCAGCAGGCCGGCCTGCTGCGCCGCGCGGCGCACCTCGTCCAGCGCCGCGAACAGCCCGCTGGCATAGGCGCTGGTGCGTTCGAATTCGAGCAGGTACTTGGCCACGGTCCAGCCCTGGCCTTCCTCGCCCAGCCGCCCGCTCATCGGCACGCGGGCGTCTTCGAAGAACACCTGGTTGAAATCGTGGTCCCCGGCGATCGATTGGATCGGGCGCACGGTGATCCCGGGGGTCGCCATGTCGAGCAGCAGGAAGGTGATCCCGGCCTGCCGCGCCGCATCGCGCGATGTCCGCACCAGGCAGAACATCTTGTTGGCGAAGTGGGCGTGGGTGGTCCAGATTTTCGAGCCGTTGAGCACATAGTGATCGCCGTCCGGATCGGCACGCAATTGCAGCGCGGCAAGGTCTGATCCGGCCTGCGGTTCGGAATAGCCTTGGCACCAGTAATCCTCGCCCGACAGGATTCGGGGCAGGTAATGGGCCTGCTGCTGCGGCGTGCCATAGGCCATGATGCAGGGCGCGACCATCCGCAGCCCCATCGGCGCAACCGATGGCGCGCCCGCGCGGCGGCATTCCTCGGCAAAGATGTGGCGCTGGGTCTCGTCCCAGCCGGGCCCGCCGAATTCGGCCGGCCAGGCCGGTGCCGCCCAGCCGCGCGCTGCCAGCCGCCGCTGCCATTCCAACCCGTATTGCTTGTCAACAAACACGCTGCCCGCGCGCCGCGCCGCCTCGCGCAGCTCCTCGCCCAGATTCTCCGCGATCCAGCTGCGCACTTCTGCGCGAAAGGCCTGTTCGGCGGGGGTCGGATCAAGATGCATGGTGCGGGCTCCACTTGGGTTTGGCGCGATCTTGCATGGGAATGGCGGCGGCGTCCAGCGGTCCGCCTTGTGCGGGCGATCTGGCCTGCGCGCAATAAATTGGAGTTGTGGCGACAAAAGCGCTAAGGGGCGCGCTCATCGACATTCCCGCTGCCCGTCTGTGGCGGCATTCCCCTCTAGATTCGTGAGACCGTGATTTTCCAGACCCCTTTTGCGCCGCTCGCCGAAGCGCTCGCCGCGCGCGGTTATGCCGCTCCCACTTCGGTCCAGGCCGCGGTGCTCGAACCCGAAGCCGATGGCCGTGACCTGGTCGTTTCCGCCCAGACCGGTTCGGGCAAGACCGTGGCCTTTGGCCTCGCCATGGCCGGGCAGCTGCTCGAAGAAAGCGGACAGGCGCGCTATGCCATGGCGCCGCTGGCGCTGGTGATCGCGCCAACCCGCGAGCTGGCCCTGCAGGTCAGCCGCGAGCTGGCCTGGCTCTATCAGGCGAGCGGGGCGCGGGTGGCGACCTGTGTGGGCGGCATGGACCCTTCGCGCGAACGCCGCGCGCTGGCGCAGGGCGCGCATATCGTGGTCGGCACGCCGGGGCGGCTGCGCGACCATCTTGAACGCGGCGCGCTGGACCTGCGCGAACTGGCGGTGGCCGTGCTCGACGAAGCGGACGAAATGCTCGACATGGGCTTTCGCGAAGACCTTGAGGAATTGCTCGATGCGACACCGGACGGGCGCCGCACGATGCTGTTTTCCGCCACCATGCCCAAACCGATCGTGGCACTGGCGCGGCGTTATCAGCGCGATGCCTTGCGCATTTCCACGGTCGATGCCGATCAGGGCCACGGCGATATTGCCTATCAGGCGATGGCGATCGCACCGGCCGATATCGAAAACGCGGTGGTCAACGTGCTGCGCTTTCACGAAGCGGAAACCGCGATCCTGTTCTGCGCCACGCGCGACAATGTCCGCCATCTGCACGCCAGCCTGACCGAGCGCGGCTTTGCCGTGGTCGCCTTGTCGGGCGAGCATAGCCAGAACGAGCGCAACCATGCGCTGCAGGCGCTGCGTGACCGGCGCGCGCGGGTTTGCGTGGCCACCGATGTGGCCGCGCGCGGGATCGATCTGCCCGGGCTGTCGCTGGTGATCCACGTCGAAGTGCCGCGCGATGGCGAGGCCTTGCAGCACCGTTCGGGCCGGACCGGACGCGCGGGCAAGAAAGGAACGGCGATCCTGCTGGTGCCCTATCCGCGCCGCCGCCGGGTGGAAATGATGCTGCGCGGCGCGCGGATCCCTGCGGAATGGATCGCCCCGCCTTCGGCCGCGGATATTCGCGCGGCGGACAGCGAGCGCCTGCTCGCCACGCTGCTCACGCCGGTCGAACCGAACGAAGGCGATGCCGAACTGGCCGCGCGGCTGCTGGCCGAACGCTCGGCGGAAGAGATCGCCGTGGCGCTGGTTCAGGCGCACCGCGCGCGCCAGCCCCAGCCTGAAGAGCTGCTCGCCACCGATGCCCCCCCGCCGCAGGGGCCGCGCCCCGGGTTTGAAGGCAGCGTGTGGTTCCGGCTCAACGTCGGGCGGCGGCAGAACGCCGATCCGCGCTGGGTGCTGCCGCTGCTGTGCCGCCGTGGCCACGTTAGCCGCACCGAAATCGGCGCGATCCGGATCACCGCGAACGAGACCCTGTTCGAAGTGCCCGGTGCAATCGCCGCGCGGTTCCAGGCTGCGGTTGGCCGCACTGCCGAGGAAGACGACGGGGTGGAAATCGTGCGGGTGGAAGGCAATCCGCGCAATGAGGCCAGGCAGGCCGCCGGTCGCGGCACTGATCGCGGCGCGGATCGGGGTGGCGATCGCGGGCCCAACCGTGGTCCGCAGCGCGGCCCCGGTCGCGGCGGAGCGCCGTCGGGTGGGAAATTCAAGCACCGCAAGGGACCCCAAGGCCCGCGATGATCCGCGTCCTGGTCGATGCCGACGCCTGCCCGGTGAAGGAAGAGGTCTACAAGGTCGCCCTGCGCCACGGCGCGGGGGTGACCATTGTCAGCAACAGTCCGATCCGCGTGCCCGGCCATGAACTGATCGGGCGCGTGGTGGTGGGCGGCGGCTTTGATGCCGCGGATGACTGGATCGCGGAGCAGGCCGGGCGTGCCACGGTCTGCATCACTGCCGATATCCTGCTGGCCGATCGCTGCATCAAAGCCGGAGCCATGGTGATCGCGCCCAATGGCAAACCCTTCACCGCCAATTCGATCGGCAGCGCCATCGCCACCCGCGCGATCATGGCCGATCTGCGTGCCGGGGGCGATGCGGTGGGCGGCCCGCCGCCGTTTACCAAGGTCGATCGCTCACGCTTCCTGTCCGCGCTGGATGAAGCGCTGGTCCGGCTGCGGCGCGGCCTGTAGCCTTCGCGGCCAGTCAGCGGATCGCTGCGGCGAAGCGGCGGCGGCGATCATGTCGATGATGGTGGGGGCCCACGCCGAATTCCGCATCGCCCCCGGCAGGTTCGACCGCGCCCGTTACAGCGCCATGCTGCTGCGCGTCACCGCCCTGATCCTGGCCGACCTTGAGCGGGGCGCGGCCTGACCGCTGCCGCTGCCGCCGCGCTGGTAAAGCCGGTCCGTTCCTGCCACACTCTGCCTGCACGGGGGGCATGGACCCGCCGCCAGTCTGCTGGGGAGAATTGAGCGATGACACGCAGTTGCGCGCCGCGGCATGCCGCCGGATCCCCGCGTGGTTCGGCCCGTGCAGGAGACGCGGCATGAAGCGCGCGCTGCTGGTGGTCTTGCTGCTGTCGCTGATCGCGCTGTGGCACTTTTCGGGGCTGGGCCAATATCTGACTTTCGATAGCCTGAAGGCCAACCACGCTGCGCTGGTCGATCTCTATCAGCAGCACCCCCTGGCCATGCTGGCCGGGTTCTTTGCGCTTTACGTGCTGCTGACCGCGCTGTCGGTGCCCGGTGCGGCGCTGATGACGCTGGCGGCGGGGGCGCTGTTCGGGCTGGTCCGGGGGACCTTGCTGGTCTCCTTCGCTTCCACCCTGGGGGCGACGCTGGCGTTCCTGTCATCGCGCTATCTGCTGCGCGATTGGGTGCAGGCGCGGTTCGGGGCGCGGCTGGCGGGGATCGATCAGGGCATGGCGCGCGACGGTGCGTTCTATCTGTTCAGCCTGCGGCTGGTGCCGGCCGTGCCGTTCTTCCTGATCAACCTGCTGATGGGGCTGACCGCGATCCGCAGCTGGACGTTCTATTGGGTCAGCCAGGTCGGGATGCTGCTGGGCACGCTGGTCTATGTCAACGCGGGCACCCAGCTGGGCGCGATCCGGGGGTTGGGGGACATCGCCTCGCCCGCGCTGCTGGGGTCATTCGTTGCGCTCAGCCTGGTGCCCTGGCTGGGCAAATGGCTGGTTGCGCTGCTGCGGCGGCGGCGGGTCTATGCCGCATGGCCGCGCCCGCGCCGGTTTGATCGCAATCTGGTGGTGATCGGCGGCGGTGCGGCGGGGCTGGTATCGGCCTATATCGCCGCGACCGCGCGGGCCCGGGTGACCCTGGTCGAAGCGCACAAGCTGGGCGGCGATTGCCTCAACACCGGCTGCGTTCCCAGCAAGGCGCTGATCAAGGCCGCGCGGGTGGCGGAAACGGTGCGCCGGGCGGACCGGTTCGGGATCGTCGCGGCGGCGCCGCAGCTCGATTTCAAGGCGGTCATGGCCCGCGTCAACCGGGTGATCGCCGATATTGAGCCGCATGACAGCGTGGAACGCTATACCGGGCTGGGGGTGGACGTGGCCATGGGTCATGCCCGGATCGTCGATCCCTGGACGGTCGAGATCACCGGCGCCGATGGCGCAGTCCAGCGGCTGACCACCCGCGCGATCGTGATCGCCGCCGGGGCCGAACCCATGGTGCCCGATCTGCCGGGACTGGAGGGTTCGGGCTATCTGACCAGCGATACCATGTGGGACAGCTTTGCCCGACTGGACCAGCTGCCGCGCCGGATCGTGGTGCTGGGCGGCGGGCCGATCGGCTGCGAACTGGCCCAGGCGCTCGCCCGGCTGGGGGCCGGGGTAAGCCAGGTCGAGATGGGCCCGCGCCTGCTCCCGCGGGAGGATGAGGACGCCGCAGAACTTGTCCGCACGGCCCAGCAGCAGGCCGGGGTTGCCGTGCTGACCGGGCACACGGCGCTGCGGATCGAAACCGATGGCACCGCGCGGGTGCTGGTGACCAGCCACGCCGGGGGCGAAACACGCACCCCCTATGACGCGCTGATCGTCGCGACCGGGCGCAAGGCGCGGCTGTCTGGCTATGGGCTGGAACAGCTCGGGATCGAAACCGACCGCACCGTTGCCACCGATGCCTATCTGGCGACGATGTTTCCCAATATCTACGCCGCGGGCGATGTGGCGGGGCCGTATCAGTTCACCCATGTCGCCTCGCATCAGGCCTGGTTTGCCAGCGTCAATGCGCTGTTCGGGCAGGTCTGGCGGTTCAAGGCCGATTACCGGGTGATCCCCTGGGTAACCTTCACCGATCCCGAAGTGGCCCGGCTGGGCCTGAACGAACAGGATGCGGCGGCGGCGGGTGTGGCGGTAGAAGTCACCACCTATCCGCTCCACGAACTTGACCGCGCGATAGCCGAAGGTGCGCGCGAGGGCTTTGTCAAAGTGCTGACCCCGCCGGGCAAGGACCGGATCCTGGGGGTGACGATCGTGGGCGAACATGCCGGGGAACTGCTGGCCGAATTCGTCCTGGCGATGAAGCACGGGTTGGGGCT
The DNA here is from genome assembly GCA_964550775.1 of uncultured Novosphingobium sp. Classification (GTDB taxonomy): domain Bacteria; phylum Pseudomonadota; class Alphaproteobacteria; order Sphingomonadales; family Sphingomonadaceae; genus Novosphingobium. The sequence goes on from CAZKAX010000034.1 coordinate 20,203, forward strand.
GAACAAGCTGCTCGGCACGATCCATACCTATCCGACCATGGCCGAGGCCAACAAGTACGTCGCCGGGGAATGGAAACGGGCCCATGCCCCCGGCTGGGCGCTGGATCTGGCGCGGCGGTATCACGATTGGCGGCGCGGGTAGGGGGCTGGCGATGTTTGATGCACGGCTGCGCCCGCTGATCGATCCGCCGCTCAATGCATTGGGCCGCCGGTTGGCCGGGTGGGGGATCGGGGCCAATGCAGTGACCGTGCTGGGCATCGCCCTGGGACTGGCCGCCGCCGGAGCGATTGCCGGGGGGCAGTATGGCCCGGGGCTCGCGCTGATCCTGCTCAACCGCCTGGCCGACGGGCTGGACGGCGCAGTCGCGCGGGCGACGCGGCTCAGCGATTTTGGCGGCTATCTCGATATTGTTGGCGATTTCGTGTTCTACACGGCGGTGCCGTTGGGCTTTGTCCTGGCCGATCCGGCCCGCGCCCCGGCGGCCGCGCTGCTGCTGGCGATGTTCACGCTGACCGGGACCAGTTTCCTTGCCTTTGCAACCATGGCGGCAAAGCGCGGGCTGGAAACGGCGGCGCATGGCCGCAAAAGCTTTTTCTACAACACCGGGCTGGCCGAAGGGGCGGAAACCATCGCCGTGTTCGCCGCGATGGCGCTGTGGCCGCAGCACTTTGGCGTGATCGCCTGCGGCTATGCCGCGCTCTGCGCGCTGACCGTGGTGCAGCGCACGCTGGCGGCCCATGCGGTGTTTGGCGAAGCGCCGCATGCTTGATCCGGCGAGCCTGCGGCTGACGGTGTTCGCCGCGATCTTTGCCGCGATGGCGCTGTGGGAATGGCTTGCCCCGTTGCGCCAGCCCGCGCTGCCGCGATGGCTGCGCTGGAGCAGCAACCTGGCCTTGCTGATGCTGGGCAATCTGGTGGTCCGGCTGGTCCTGCCGATCGGCGCGGCCGGCTTTGCCACCCTGGCCCAGGCGCGCGGCTGGGGCCTGTTCAACCTGTTGGCGCTGCCCGATTGGCTGGCCATGGTGCTGGCATTGGTGCTGCTCGATCTGGCGATCTATTTCCAGCACCGGCTGTTCCACGCGGTGCCGTTGCTGTGGCGGATGCACCGGGTTCACCATGCCGATACCGGGTTCGATTTTACCACCGCGCTGCGGTTCCACCCGTTCGAGATCGCGCTGTCGATGGCTTACAAGCTGGCGCTGATTGCGCTGCTTGGCCCTTCGCCGCTGGCGGTTCTGGTGTTTGAAATGGTGCTGAACGGCGCGGCGATGTTCAACCATGGCAATGTCAGCCTGCCCGCCCGGCTGGAGCGCGGCCTGCGCTGGCTGATCGTGACCCCCGATATGCACCGGATCCACCATTCGGTCCGACCGGCGGAAACCAACAGCAACTACGGCTTCAGCCTGTCCTGCTGGGACCGCTGGCTGGGGACCTGGACCGAACGCCCCGCGCAGCCGCAAGCGGACATGCCAATCGGGATCGAACAGTTCCGTACCCGCCGCGAGGCCTGGCTTGACCAGTTGCTGATCCAGCCGTTCAGACGGGGCGAGCGGGTTTAGAGTCTGTTTCAGTGAAGCTGAAACAGGCAACACCGGACCGCGCGATCAATCCTGCTGCAGCGCCTGCAAGCGCTTGGCGAACTGCACGAAGAACGGCGGTACTCCGGTGTCAAAGGGTTTGAACCGGGTGCGGGCATCGGCCAGGCGGCGCTTCATTTCGGCCAGCACGGCGGGGTTGTCGCGGGCCAGGCTATATTCCTCGGCATCGCTGGCGGCCATGTCGTAGAGTTCTTCAAAGCCCATCCGGGCCAGCGGCAGCTTGACCGAGCGGTAATAGGTCTGGTCGACATATTTCCAGCGCTGGGTCCGCACCGCCGCCACTTCGTTGTTGTTGAACAGCAGGATCTGGTCATGCGGCGAAGGCGCGCCGCGGGTCAGCACGGCGGTCAGGTCCTTGCCGTCGAGTTCCACCCCCTGCGGCAGCGGCAACCCGGCCAGCGCGCAGCAGGTTGGCAGCAGGTCGATCCCGCACAGGATCGCGTCGCTCTTGCGCCCGGCCGGGATCCGCCCCGGCCCCCAGGCCAGGAACGGCACCCGGTAACCCCCGTCATAGCCCGCGCCGCCCTTGCGGTCGCGCAGCGGCTGGCTCGATCCTTCGAACCACGGGCCGTTGTCGGATGTGAACATCACCACCGTGTCATGATCCAGCCCCAGCGCGCGCAGCCGGGCGAACAGGCGGGCCATGATCGTGTCGATCTCCAGGATCGAATCGCCATAAGGGCCAGCCCGCGATTTGCCTTGCAGCCGCGCGGGCGGGACGCTGGGCAGGTGGGGCGAACTCAGCGCCAGTTGCAGGAAGAACGGACGGTCGCGATTGGCGGTGATGAAGTCTTCCGCCTTGCTGAAGAACTGTTCCTGCAGCTGTTCCAGCGGCAGTTCCAGCCGCACCTCGGGCTGGCCCGCTGCGGCATCATAGACCGGCAGGGGGTGCATGTCGTGGCTGTAGGGAATGCCAAAGAACCGGTCGAAGCCATAGTGGATCGGTGACCAGTCCGGCGCGCGGTGGCCCAGGTGCCACTTGCCGAACAGGCCGCTGACATAGTCCGGCTTCAGCGCCGCCGGGATCGTCACTTCGCTCAGCGGCAGGCGGCGGTCATCGCCTTCCATGATCACTTCAAACCCCAGCCCGGTGCGCACCGGATAGCGCCCGGTCAGGATCCCGGCGCGGGCCGGGGTGCAGATATTGGCGGGGCTGTAATAATCGGTCGCGATCATCCCTTCGCGGGCCATGCGGGACAGTGCCGGGGTGGGGATCGATCCGCCGAACGGGGCAATATCGCCATAGCCCAGGTCATCGGCCAGAACCACGATCAGGTTGGGCTTGCGCCGCGCCGGGCGTGCCATGCCGCGTCCGGCAAAGGGCAGGGTCGCCAGCGACCCTGCAGCGGCGCCCAGAATGTCACGTCTGCTGGTCATGGCATGGGTTCTCCTGCGGGGCGGCCCCACTTGCCGCCGGGCTGAAATGAACCGGCCCGAACTTCCGCTGGGGAAGCCCGGGCCGGGTTGCATGCACTGTCAGGGACAGAGCGATCCGATCAGAACTTGATCCCCGCTGCCACCCCGTAACGGCGCGGTTCCAGCGTGAAGATGTTGGTCGTCAGGCCCTGCGACTGATCGGTCACGGCCAGCCCGGTGATCGAGCTGGAGTCGCTGATGTTCTGGATGAACCCGCGCAGGAACCAGCGATCGTCAGTTCCGTTGAGCTGGACCTGGGCGTTCATCTGGGCATAGCCGCGGATGCGGTTGATCGACCCGTTGAAGATGTTGCCATAGCTGTCCCCGACATAGATCAGGTCAAACCGGGGCACCAGGCTCATCCCGTTGTCGAATTCGGCGGTGTACTGCACCCCGACGTTCCACTTGAAGTTGGGTGCCTGGGGCAGTTCCTTGCCGCGGATGTTCTGCGCCAGACCGACGTTGGTGACGCTGAACGGCAGGGCCCCGGTGGGGGTGGCGAACAGGCCGCGCAGCCCGGCAGAGGGGTTGGCGATGGTCGCAGCCAGGTTGGCGCAGAGGCCAAAGGCCCCGGTTGCACCTACGCCGCTGCCAGCCGGGAAAGCGACCGGACCGGGCAGGCCCAGCGCGCCGTTGAACGCGGTCACCAGCTGGCGGGCGCCAGCGCCGTTACCAGCCGTGTTGGGCGTGACCACGCAGTTGAAGGCCGCGCCCATGTCCTTGATGATCACCGCATCGTCGCGGCCCGCAGCCGGATCGCGCGGGTTCTGCACGAACAGGTCGCTCGACACCCTGGTGTGGAGGTAGCTGGCGCTCATGTTGATCGCCAGCGGCCGGATCGGACGCACGATCGCTTCCAGTTCCACGCCGTAGATTGAGGCATCGACGTTATCGTTGACCGACGTGCGGTTGACGATCCGCGACAGCTGCATGCCCTTGTACTGATAGTAGAAGGCCGAACCGTTGAGGGTCAGCGCGCCGCCCGCGAACTTGTTCTTGGTGCCGATTTCAAAGGCGTTGACATATTCCGGCTTGAACGTGGTCGTCGCCAGCAGCCCGGCGGCGAGCGGCGGGTTGATCCCGCCCGACTTGTAGCCGCGCGAGTAGGAGGCATAGAGCAGGTTGTCGTCGCTCAGCTTGTAATCCAGCACCGCGCGCCCGGTCCAGGCACTGAATGACGAGTTGCGCAGCTGGTAGGCATCGCAGCCCGGGAGCGAGCCATAGTTGCCGGCCACTGCCGAACCCGGAGTGGGGCAGGCGGTCAGCGGATCGGCATCGAATCCGGCGGCATAGGGCGAGGCATAAACACTGGACGTGCCATAGGGCACCAGGAAGTTGAGCAGCTGGTTGCGTGCCTGCAGTTCCTTCTGGTCATGGTTGTAGCGCAGCCCCAGGGTCAGCTTGAACTTGTCGCTGGGCTGCCAATAGGCTTCGCCGAACAGGCCATAGCTCTTGAGCCGGAAGGCGGGCGTGTAGCTGTCAAACGTGGTCGAACCCAGATAGCTCGGCGGGGTGGCAGTTCCGGTCAGCGTCCGCCCCAGCGCGGTCAGCGCGCCCAGCACGGCCCCGGCATAGTCAAGCCCGAACGCGCTGACGTTGTAGTGCGTCTCGTCAATCTTGTTGTCGAGATAGGTCGCGCCGAGCAGGAAGTTGACCGGGCCGTCCAGCTTGGAACTGACCAGCATTTCGGCCGACCAGGTCTGTACGTTGTTGCTGGAACGGTCATTGCCGATCGGATCGGCCCCGCAGATCTTGCTGCCGCCGAATACGCCGGTGTCGCTTGCATTGGGAACCGAGGTGCAGAGCACGCCGGTCGGCCCGTTGGGGATCAGCGCGGCGGCGGCGGGGGCGAAATAGGCCGCCGATCCGGGAATGCCGGGGATGCCGTTGGTGGCATAGGCCTGCAGCGTGGCCAGGCCCGATGCAAACAGCGCACGGTTGGCCACCGACTGGCCGGAATCGACCCCGGAATTGACCTTGGTCTTGGAATACATGCCGGTCAGTTCAACTTCGACCTGGCCGAAATTGTGCCGCAGTGAACCCTGATACTGCTCTTCGCTGGCAAGGTAGTAGGGATCGAAGCTGGTGCGGATCACGCGGTTATCAGCCGGGTTGGTCTGGCCTGCCAGCACATCGGCCCCGGTCAGGCTGACCAGCCCCAGCGCGCCAAAGGCCGCCCCCAGCGCCGCGCCGCCCTGGGCGCGCAGCAGCTGGACCGAAGGCAGGGTGTTGGACAGCTGCGAATTGGCATTGGCATATTCAAACCCGCGCGTATCGGGCAGGCAGCCCAGCACGCCGGTGGGATCGCGGTGGCACAGCTGCTTCTGGATACGCAGACGGTTGTCGTCTTCGTGGAAGTAGTAGGCCATCAGGTCGAGCGTTGTGTCCGGGCTGGGTTCCCAGCGCAGCGAACCGCGCACCCCGTACATGTCGCGATCGTCCACCTTGTTGCCGGTATAGGTATTGAGGGTATAGCCGTCGCGCTTGAGGTAATAGCCCGCCAGGCGCACCGCCAGGGTATCGCCGATCGGGGCATTGACCATGCCCTTGGCCTTGATCCCGTTGTAATTGCCTTATTCGGCTTCGGCGCTCGCTTCAAAGCCGGTCAGCTTGGGCTTGGCGGAAATGAAGTTGACCACGCCCGATGTGGCATTGCGGCCAAACAGGGTGCCCTGCGGCCCGCGCAGCACTTCGACGCGTTCCAGATCGAAGAATTCGGTCTCGAACAGGCGGGTCGAAGGGGTCGGCGAACCGTTGATGTGGATGCCGGTCGCGGCGTCGCAGCTGACGCCCACGCACAGGTCACCCACCCCGCGGATGGTGAAGCTGGAACTGGTGAACCCGGTCTTGGTGAAGGTGATGTTGGGCAGGGTCAGCATCAGGTCGCTGGAATTCTTGATCTGCTGCTTTTCCAGCGCTTCGGCATTGAACGCCGAAACGGCGATGGGAACGCTCTGCAGGGTTTCGTTCTGGCGCTGCGCGGTCACGACGATTTCGGTTTCGTCGGCGATATCCTCAGCCGGTGCGGCTTGCGCCAGGGCCGGACCGCTGGCGGCGCACCAGACAGCAATCATCGATGCGGTGCAGAACAGGCGTGTGATTTTCATGGCTTCCCCTCCCGTTGTGACACGCGGCCTTTCCGGCGCAGCTGATGTCAGACTGACTCCTTATCCTACTGACACCGCAGCGCAAGGTGGAAAGGGGCAGTTTTGGCCGCGTTCGGGGGGCTGACAGGGGTGGCCGATCGGTCCGGTCCGGCAGGCCCAGGGAGCTATGCGAAAGCGGCTGACCAAACGCCGCTTGACATGATTGTCCAATAAACGTAATTGGCCTGACCAGTAAGTCAAACCGATTCCGGGGAGGGGTCTCATGTCTCGCAAGTTCCTTTTGCTCACGGGGTTTTCGGCCCTCGCATTTGCCCAGCCGGCCTTCGCCCAGGACGCCGCAGCACCTGCACCCGAATCGGGTGCGGAGACCGGTGGTCTCGAAGAAATCGTGGTGACCGCGCAAAAGCGTGAGCAGAACCTTCAGAACGTGCCCGTCTCGGTCACCGCACTCAACAGCGAAGCGCTGGAGCGCAACCGGATCGCCGACTTTTCCGACCTGACCCGCGCTGCGCCTTCGCTGACGGTGACTCAGGCGACCACGTCGCCGAACAATTCGATCATCCTGCGCGGGATCGGTACTTTCGCCTTCTCGATCGGGGTCGAACCCAGCGTCGCGGTGATCGTCGATGACCTGCCGGTGGTGCAGCAGGCCCAGGCCTTTGATACGCTCGGCGATGTCCAGCGGATCGAAGTGCTGAAGGGCCCCCAGGGCACCCTGTTCGGCAAGGCAGCTTCGGCGGGCGTGGTCAATATCGTGACCAAGGAACCCTCCAAGGAACTCAGCGGCAGCCTGGCCGCCACCGCTGCGACAGACGAGGACTACCGTCTTGAGGCTTCGCTCTCCGGACCGATTGGCAGCAACGAATCCGGGTTCCGGCTGGGTGCGTTCTATCGCAGTTTCAAGGGCAACGTGCACAACCTCACGACCGGTCACTGGCTCAACGATTCCGAAGCCTATGGCCTGCGCGGCAAGCTCAAGCTGGTGATCACGCCTGACGTGTCGCTGACGCTTGGCGGTACCTACGCCAAGACCACCCAGGACGGTACAGCCTCGACGTTGCGATCGATCGCCGGTACCCCGCGGATCCTCGGCAACGCCGCCGCGCCGCTGGTTCCGACCCTGACTGGCATCACCGTTGGTGCTGGCAATCAGGATACCCGGATCGATTCCGAAGGTCCAACCACCAACCGCACTGCCACTGTCTCGGCCCGCCTGGTTGCCGACCTGGGCGGGGTCAACCTGATCGCTGTGACCGGCTATCAGGACTGGAAATACAACTTCTCGACGGATGTCGATGCGACCGACTACAACCTCATGGGTTTGCTGACCGGCGGCACTTTGAGTGGCGGGCTCGTCCAGAGTGGACCTTACCATTCGCAAAGCTTCACGCAGGAAGTGCGGCTGGTGTCGACGGGGCAGGGTCCGTTCAAGTACGTGATCGGCGGCTTCTTCGCCAATTCCAACACCAAACGCGCATTCAACCGCGGGCCGCTGATCCTGTTGTCGAGCTGGGATTCCAAGGCGACCAGCCGCAGCACGGCGATCTTTGCCCAGGCCGACTATACCCTGCCGACCAATACCACCATCTCGGGCGGCCTGCGTTACAACAACGAACGCGTCGGGGTGCAGTTCGACAACCTGCTGGCCAATGCCACGGGCAACACCTGCATCATCGGCAACCCGGCCTGCCGGGGCCAGCACAATGACGATGTGGTGACCTGGAAGGCCTCGATCTCGCAGGAACTGGCCCCCAAGGTGATGGTCTATGGTTCGGTCGCCAAGGGCTACAAGGGCTGGGCCTATGACGTGTCCTCGGGCTTCAACCCGGCGCGGATCGATGCCGCGCTGTCCGGCACCGGTGCGGGGCTCAGCGGGGTCGGCCCGGTCAAGGCCGAACATTCGACCTCCTATGAACTGGGTCTCAAGAGCCGGTTCATGGACAACAAGGTCCAGCTCAACCTCACTGGCTTTGTTACCGATTACAACAACTTCCAGGCGCAGTCGGCGGTGATCATCAACCTCGCCCCGCAGTTCGTGCTGAACAATGTCGGCAAGCTCAAGACCAAGGGCGTCGAAGCCGAACTGTCGGTCAAGCCCAACGACTGGCTGCGGCTGGACGGGTCGGCCAGCTATACCGATGCCAAGATGACGTCGTTCCCCGGTGCCCAAGGTTACTCCGACCAGACCGGGGCGACCTGGAACGGCAGCGCCTCGGTGCTCGCCGCGGGCTGCACCTCGGCCCCGGCCGCCACGGCTGTCGCGCCGCGCTCGCTCTGCTCCTTCCAGGACCGCAGCGGAGCGGCCTTGCCGAACTCGCCCAAGTTCAAGTTCGCACTGGGCGCAACCGGCGAATTCCCGCTGGGCGGCGACAACAAGGGCAGCGTCACGCTGGGTTACCAGCACCAGAGCAAGGTCAACTTCGACCTGCTCGGCAACCCGCTGCTGGAACAGGCGGCCTACGGGATCTTCAACGCCAGCCTTGGCGCGGAATTCGGACCGGTCAAGGCAACGCTGTTCGTCAACAACCTGTTCAACACCCATTACGCAGCGGGCCTCAGCGACGGTTTCTCGACCTTCGGAGGCAGCGCGACCAACCCGGCGCACGTGATTGCACAGATCCGCCCGCGTGACAGCGACCGCTACTTCGGGCTCAAACTGCAGTATGCCTTCGGCGGCTGATCCTGACTGACAGTTCCACCCTCTGGCCGGGCATCCCTGTGGGTGTCCGGCCACTTTTCTGATAGGCACGACATTGTTGGGGAGAGAGCGATGAACGGCAAGCTGCGGTGGTGGATCATCGGTCTGGTGACTCTGGGAACGGTGCTCAACTACCTCGCCCGCTCGACCCTGTCGGTCGCCGCGCCGACGCTCAAGTCCGAATTCGCGATGACGACCGAGCAGTACAGTTGGGTCGTGCTGGCGTTTCAGGCGAGCTATACCGTGATGCAGACCGTGGCCGGATCGCTGCTCGACCTGTTGGGGACGCGGCTGGGGTTCTTCCTGTTTGCGATCGGCTGGGCGCTGGCCAACATGGCGCACGGTCTCGCCACCGGCTGGCAGAGCCTGGCCGCGTTCCGGGCCATGCTCGGCGCGACCGAGGCGGCGGCGATCCCGGCCGGGGCCAAGACCGTGTCGCAATGGTTCCCTTCACCTGAACGGCCGCTCGCCACCAGCCTGTTCCAGATGGGCACCAGCGTGGGCAACATGGTCGCCCCGCCGCTGGTCGCCTTCTGCATTCTGGCGTGGAACTGGCAGGCGGCCTTCCTGGTCACTGGCGCGCTCAGCCTGGCCTGGGCGCTGCTGTGGTGGTGGGGTTATCGCGACCCGGCGGACCATCCCAAACTGTCCCCGCAGGAACGCGCCCTGATCGCCGGCGACGCGGCGCTGGAACTGCCCGGCAGGCCCGCCACCCGCAGCGCCGTGCTGAAAAGCCGCAGCTTCTGGGCGATCGCGGTGCCGCGCTTTCTGTCCGAACCGGCCTGGCAGACCTTCAACTTCTTCATCCCGCTCTACCTGGTTGCGGTGTGGAAGCTCGATCTCAAGGCGATTGCCATGTGGGCCTGGCTGCCGTTCCTCGCCGCCGATTTCGGCAGTCTGGCGGCGGGGCTGCTGCCACCCTGGCTAATGCGGCGCGGGGCCGGGCTGCTCGCCTCGCGCAAGGTCACCATGACGCTGGGCGCGCTGTGCATGGTCGGGCCGGCCTGCATTGGCCTCGCCACTTCACCCGGCATGGCCATCGCCCTGTTCTGCATCGGCGGCTTCGCGCACCAGATGCTCAACGGCGCGCTGATCACGCTGTGTGCCGACGTGTTCGAAAGCCGCACCGTCGGCACGGCCAGCGGCATGGCCGGAACCGCCGCCTGGGTAGGTGGCATGCTGTTCACCCTGCTGATCGGGCAGAGCGCGGACCAGTTCGGCTATAACCCGCTGTTCGTGGCGCTGGCCGGGCTCGATCTGCTTGCCGCAGGGGTGCTGTGGGCCCTGCTGCGCGAGCGATCAGCCCGCGCCTGAGCGAAGGTCTCAAAGGTTACAAAGGTTACAAAGGTTACGCGAAAACGCTGTTTTGCACTGTGTGACCTTCGTTGATTTTCAAGGATAACCCCTTGGCGGGGGCCGTGCGGCACCACTGCTTTCCTCACCCGCCCCGGCGCAGGGCATCCAAGGCTTCGCGCAGCTGGAACTGCGCGCTCATCAGGCTGGGCTTGGTGATCATGTTGCCCGAATCCGCACGGATCTGCATGAATTCGGCGGCTTCGCCCCGGCGGTGCTGGTAATCATCCTCCATGCAGTCGAGGAACTCTTCAAAGTCCTCTGCCACGGCTTTGGTCGGGGGCGTGCCCAGCGCCTGGTTCGAACCGAGCCGCTCAATCGTGGTCAGCAGCGCGCGCGGATCGCGGCGGCGCTTTTCCAGCACCAGCTTGCCATCGCGAAAGTGGCGCTCGATCGATCCGTCAAAGGCCATGTCGATCACATCATCGATCATCCGTTGCCGCGCCAGCAGCAAGGCCGCGTCCCAGGCCAGCGCAAAGGCGCGCCCGCTGGTACGGCGGCGCAGGCGATAGGCCGTCTGACGCGACATGCCGACCGCCTCAGCCGCGCGCTCGACACTGCCGCATTCGGCCA
>CAZKAX010000035.1:0-30808 GCA_964550775.1 uncultured Novosphingobium sp.
TAGCAAACCGTTGGTTTCAGCCACTCACCCACGTCTCCGGATCGCAGCGGCGAAGTGGGGCCTATAGCGAGGGGGCGCGGGGGCGGCAAGGGGGGTGGGGAATCTTTTGCTGGTGTGGCGGGGGGACTCGTCTGGCCGCAAAACGGACTCGCCTCGTCGCCAGTCGATTGTCGCGGGGGCGGGGTTGGATTCTCTAGGTCTGTCGGGCCCTGGCGCCCTTTGGATTTGACGGGATCGGAACGGATTATGGCAGGCTTTCGGACCTTGCTGCGCGGAGCTCTGGCGGGGCTGGTGGGGGCCATGGCCCTGGCGGGGGCAAGCCCGCTGGCCGCGCAGGTCCAGTCGGTCGATCCCGACAAGGCGATCGATGCCGATCTGAACAAGGGTGCCGCCGCTGCGCCCGCACCGGTAGCGACGGCCGCTCCTGCCGCTCCTGCCGCCACGCCCGCAGCAAGCCCGGCGGTGGCGACCAGTCCTGCCGATCCGGCAGCCCCGGCCAGTCCGGCCCCGGCGGGCGGGACCTACAAGCAGGATGACCTGATCGGCGCGGCCGAAGGGGTGTTCGGCAAGGGGGCCAAAGGCCTGGCTGACGTGATCAGGGACCTGCTGAAGAAACAGGGTGAACCCAACGCCTATATCGTCGGCCGTGAGGGCGGCGGGGCGATTGCGGTGGGGGTCCGCTATGGTTCGGGCACGCTGTTCCACAAGGTTGAAGGGCAGAAGCCGGTCTATTGGACCGGACCTTCGCTCGGCTTCGATCTGGGGGCCAATGCCGCCAATACCTTTGTGCTGGTCTACAATCTTTACAATACCGAGGACCTCTACAAGCGCTTCCCCGGGGGCGAAGGGCAGGCCTACCTGGTGGGCGGGTTCCACGTCAGCTATCAACGCCGCGGCGATGTGGTGCTGATCCCGGTGCGCGCCGGGGCCGGGCTGCGGCTGGGGCTCAACGTGGGCTACATCAAGTTCAGCCACAAGCAGCGCTGGCTGCCGTTTTAACTCGCGGCGGATAACCGCCACAGGGTCAGCGCGGTCACGCACAGCAGGAACAGGGCTGCAACCAGCAGCCTGAATGCCTGCGCCAGCCAGGAATTCCCCCCGAACATCGACCCTTCACCCGGGCCGCAGTTGATCCGCGCTGCCCCATCCGGGTGCGCCTATCGTTTGCCAATCGCGGGAAGGAAAGCGGAATCTGGAGCGAGCAGGGGCCTGGGGTCAGTCCGGGCGCGGTCCTGACTGGAACTGGGCCAGTTCGGTGCGGCCGCCCGGCTTGAACCCGTGCATCCCCATCCACCACTGCAGCGCGATGATCCCGCCCTTGGCCGGCTGGAGCAGACTGATCAGCAGCACGGCGGCGATGGTGACCGACAAGGCGATCATCTGCCACAGCGGCCAATCGCTGCTGCCGATCGCGATCATCACCGGAGCCATGACGTGTCCGGTGACGATGATCGAGACATAGGGCGGGAAATCGTCCGCCTGGTGCAGGGTCCAGTCCTGCCCGCAGCCGGGGCACAGCGCGCTCGGCTTGAGATAGCGCGGGAACAGGTGCCTGGCCCCGCAGCGCGGACACAGGCCGCGCGCCCCGCGCAGCATCGCGGCGGATAGCGTGGCGGGCAGGCGGCTGTTGCTCCAGAGGGTCATGGCATGGTCCTCTTTCATGGGCGCGGGCAGAGTGCAAGCTTGCAATCGAATCCGGCGCATTTCCGCGACAAAGCGCTTGCCCCGGCCCGCTTGGCGGGGCTAAGGGCGCGCCATGCTCGACCATCTGGAACAACAGCCCGCCGATGCGCTGCTCGCGCTGATCAAGCTCCACAATGCGGACCCGCGGGCCGACAAGATCGACCTGGGCGTGGGCGTCTATCGCACCGGCCAGGGCGATACCCCGGTCTTCGCGGCGATCAAGGCGGCGGAGCAGAAGCTGCTCGAAACCCAGAATTCCAAGGCCTACCTCGGCCCTGAAGGCGACATGGAATTCGTCCATGCGCTGATGCCCTATGTGTTCGGCGCGGCCGATCCCAGCATGGGCGGGCGGATTGACGGGATGCAGACCCCGGGCGGCACCGGCGGTGTGCGCCTGGCCGCGGCGCTGGCCCGCAAGGCCGGGGTGCAGCGGATCTGGATGGGCGTGCCGAGCTGGCCCAACCATGCCCAGATCCTCGCGGACCTGGGGCTTGAGCTCAAGACCTTTGCCCATTCGACCGCGCAGGGCGTGGTCGATATGGACGCGCTGCGCGCCGCTCTGGCCGAAGCGCAGCCGGGCGATGCGGTGCTGCTGCACGGCTGCTGCCACAACCCGACCGGGATCGATTACAGCCACGAAAACTGGGACGAGATCGCCCCCGCGCTCAAGGCCAAGGGCCTGCTGCCGGTGCTGGATCTGGCCTATCAGGGACTCGGCTTCGGGATGGAGGAAGATGCCTATGGCGTCCGCCGCGTCCTCGCCGAAGTGCCAGAAGCGCTGATCGCCTACAGCTGTGACAAGAATTTCGGCATGTACCGCGACCGGGTGGGGGCGGTTTATGCCATGGTTTCCGATCCGGCGCAGCTCAATGCCGTGCTGTCCAACGGCCATTCGCTGGCCCGCGCGGCCTGGTCGATGCCGCCAGACCACGGCGCGGCGGCGGTGCGGATCATCCTGGAGGATGAAGCGCTGACCAGGCTGTGGCTTGATGAGCTGGACACCATGCGCGCCCGCATGCGCCAGGTCCGCGCCCGGCTGGCCGAAGCCGGTCAGGCCGGCAGCGTCGACCTCACCCCGCTTGGCGGGCAGAGCGGGCTGTTCTCGATCGTGCCGCTGTCGGGCGAACAGATCCTCAAGCTGCGCAATGACCACGGAATCTACATGGCCGGATCGGGCCGGATCAACGTGGCTGGGCTGACCATGGGCAACATCGACAAGTTCATCGCCGCTGTCGCTGCCGTCAGCGCCTGAGCCCCACCAAACGCGCGTGGCAGGTGACACGGGCCGGTCACACCCGGACAACAAGGTTACACCCTGTCCGGGCTGATTCGCCTTTGCATTCAGGCAATTGGGGCAAACAAGGTGACACATTCGCGTTTTTGGCCGTTTCTTTCCTGTCGCCCCGCTCGGCGGCGGAACAAACGGCGATCATAGCGAATTCTGGCGATGTAGGAAAACAGTCCGCCAGCCCCGGAAAAGCGGGATTTCCAGGCAGCGACGGCGCAGCTGTGACGCCGGTCACCCTCTGCCCGATCATCGTTCTGCCAGCACCCTGCGGCACCCTTTCGATGAACGGCCACAGATGCCACCGATCTGAACCTAACTCGCATCCCATCGCATTGAAAAAATCAAAAAAACAAATAGTATAAATGCCGGGTCGATGCTCCGCAGCGGATAGAAAAAGCCGCACCTCTTACAGCGAGTAATCGATGAACAACCAGCGCCTGGTTGCCGAAATTGCTGACGCGATCAGCGCCCATCTGGTGTGGAAGCAGCGCCTGATCGCTGCGGTGGATAGCGGCAAGCTCAAATTCAGCCCGATCGCTGCCGCGTCGGACCGCGAATGCGCCTTTGGCAAATGGCTCTATGGCCCGGCGCTCGATCCGGCGATCCGCGCCAGCCGCCCCTATGCCGTGGTCCACCGTCTCCACGCCGCCTTCCACCGCACCGCCGGACGGATCCTGGCCGATGTCGAGCAAGGCCGAATCCGCGACGCCCAGCTTACCCTGTCACGCGATTTCACGGCGCAATCGGACATGCTGATCAAGGCGCTGCAGAAATGGCGGCGGGAACTGGCGGGGTAGGGGGCACTCTACAGCCGGGGAAACAGGCGGGGGCACGCTATTGCGTGTCCCCGTGCGACAGAGCCATCGCGGGCAGTGATTGGCATGTGGCTGGATAGGGTGGAGTTTGGGTTTGGTAAACCGGCACGGCAATTTCGCCGTGATTTGCCCGTAGTTCTTGTAACCGAAATTCGGATGGGCAGATTGCCAGCGCAACTCAAAATTGTGCGTGTTCGCAACCACTTTGCAAGGAGTCGCGCACTAGTCATGGCGTCATTGCCGATGCCTTGCGGAGTGATGGATCCTTGCACATTCCAACCCGGACCTTGCTCGCGCCCTTGCTGGGGCTGTCGATCGTCCAGACCGCCGCACCGCTTGGTGCGCAGTCAGCGCTCACTTTTGATCCGGCGCAGGTGCTGCTGGCCAACTTGCGCGAAGGGAGCGCGGCGGAGCCTTACCTCGCCAACCTGCAAGCGTCACTGCGGGCGCTGGACAAGGATGGGAACGGGCTTGATTCCGGCGATATCGCGCGACTTGATCAAAAGGAAGTGGCCAGCCTGCAGGCCGATCATGATCGCCGCCGCGCAGCGGCCGGCCTCACTTTGGCCCAAAGTGATGCCGATCACGATGGCCGCCTTTCGTCGGGTGAGTTTTCTGAGGCGATCGAGCGGGAGAATTCGGGCCGGACCTTGTTCGAAGCCCAATTCCGCAAACTTGACCACAATGGTGATGGTCTGATCCGGATGGAGGAGGTGCAGTACGAACGGCTTGGTTCAAACAAGCAAGAGTTTGAGCGGCTCGACGCCAATCGCGATGGCGGGCTCTCGCTTGAGGAACTGCTCGCCCGGGTCGCGGCCAGCCGCAGGCCCGCCGCGCCAGATCCGGGGCAGTTCCAGCGGCGCGATCGCAATGGCGATGGCTATCTGAACCTGGACGAGTGGGCCAATCTGCCTGCCCCTGCCAGCCTTGATGCGCCGCATCTGCGTGATCGCCGCGACCGGGTTCGGCGGATCGTTTCCGCCGATCCGAACCGGGATGGACAGCTTACCGCAGCGGAACTGGCCGACCTGTTCAGGCGCGGCTTTGCCGGGGTTGATCGCGACGGCGATGGTGTGCTTTCGGGCAGTGAATATGATCAGGCCCGGCCCGGGATCGAGCGGGCCGCGCAGTTCGCCCAAGCATCGACCTGCGCAGTGCCAAGACCGGGCGAAACCGCCCGCGCGTTAGCCGTGAAGCTGGGCGGCGGGGAACAGCTTTCCACCGTGGCGCTGGACAGCCAGGACCTGGCCATCAGCATCGTCGATCTGAAAATAGATCCGGGTGCGGAGCCGCTGTATTTGCTGGTATCGTCGATCCAGCCCGTGATCTGGCGGCTGACCGGTGCAGCCGAGCGGGTCGAGCGGATCGTGGTGTTTGGTCACCGGCGCAGCGCCAGTGGCGAGCTGATCGCCGCCGTTTCCGGCTTGCCGCAGGACAAGGTTCACTGGGCGCCGACAAGCTGCTTCAAGGTTTCCGATCTGAGCGGCGATGACCGGTTCGCTACCGCGATCCTTGCGGCGACCGATATTTCGGCACGGGCCAGATCGTTCCCCGGCAGCGTGGGCAAGGTTGCCCTGCCCGCGCTGGCCGGCACGTTCGGCGAAGACCCCCCGTCAGCCCCCGTTGGCTTCGATCCTGCAGTCTGGCACGAAGCGGCCTGGTTCTGGCCGCGCGGTGTGGCGTCGCCGGCCAAGGAAAGCCTGGTGACCCGGGTCGCAGTGCAGGATTATGAGGTCTTGCCCGGGCCAATGGGGATTGCGCAGCTGGTTGACCAGCGCGTGCTCAAGCCGACGAGCAATTTCGCTGAATACCGGATCATGCGGCCGATGGCGCGCTTTCCGGGCGGCATGGAAGGCGCGATGCTGGCAAATTTTGTGCTGCCCGCAGGAATGGCCATGCCTGCCGGTAATCAGGGGCATGGCTGCGTCTTTGACGAAGCCGGTAAGGCCATCGGCAAGAACTCCAGTTGCGCCCGCACGCCGCGCGGCCACACGCTGACCGTCGTCCCAAAAGCCAACGGCCGCGCCTGCCTGGAGGCCGAAGATGGCCGCAGGGCCGCCTGCTTTCCCAAGGACGGACGCCCGCTGGTGGTCACCAAATCCGGCAAGTTGAAACCCGCCGCGAAGGGAATCGAGGCACCCGCGATTCGTCCTGTCCCGCCCGCTGTTGTGGCCGAATACCGGCCGCCGATCGATATTATCCCGGCGGGACTGAGCCTGCGCTGGTAGGCAGGCGGGTTATCCCCGCAAGCTTTGCATGCGTTGCAGATACCGCGCCAGCACGTCAATTACGGTGCAATTACGGTGACACGTCCGTAAACCCCGAATTGCCATGCGGGATTACGGCGTTACATCATACGGGGACACGCCACCACGTGCCCCCTCGCTACCCCCAACCCCTCAATTCAACCCCAGCGCCTTGTCCTCATTCGCGCGCTTGATCAGGTACTGGCGGATCGCTTCGGCATCGTCGGGGCTCATCACCGACTTGAACGAGACCATGCCCTTGGGGTGTTCGGCCTGCATCAGCACGCCGTCCATCACCACCGCGCGAATGCCTTCGGGGGCGGCGATGTAGGGGGAGTGGCGCAGGTCGGGGTTGAGGCCGCCGCCGATCGCGGCGTCGCCGTGGCAGACCAGGCAGTACTGGCCGTAGAGCGACAGCCCCTTGGCCACCTGTTCCGGCTTGCCGGTGAAGGGCGGGGGATCGAGCGGGAGCTTGTCCTGTGACGGCGGCGGGGGCAGCTGGGCCTTGCCGCCCAGCTTGAACACCATCAGGCGGCTGATGTTGCGGATATTGCCGGACTTGGCCGAGAGCAGCCCGGCGCTGACCGCATAGGATCCGCCCCAGCCGACCAGCACGGCGACATATTGCTCACCGCGAATCGAATAGGTCATCGGCGCGGCGATCACCCCGCTCTGGGTCGGGAAGGACCACAGCGGCGCGCCCTTGTCAGCCGAATAGGCATTGAGCGTGCCCTGCGCGGTGCCCTGGAATACCAGATTGCCTGCGGTCGCCAGGGTGCCGCCGTTCCACGGACCCACGTGGGGCACGCGCCAGGCGGGCTTGCCCGCGACCGGATCCCAGGCCAGCAGCTCGCCATTGGTCATGGCCATCACCGCATCGCGGGTGGCCTTGTCAGCCGGCAGGGTGGTCTTCGATATATCGAGCCCGACCTGATAGCCCAGCGCCGTCGGCTTCCAGTCCTTGCCCGCGGCGGCATAGGCCTGGACCACGTTGTTGGCCGGGATATAGACCAGCCCGGTCTTGGGACTGTAGCTCATCGCATGCCATGAGTGCGCGCCGGTGGCGCCGGGCAGGCTGGTGAAGGGCTTGCCGGTCTTTTCATACAGCGCGTCGGGGTTGATCGCGGGCCTGCCGGTCTTGGGATCGATCCCGGTTGTCCAGGTCTGCGTGGAAAACGGCCTGGCATTGATGAACTGGCCGGTGGCGGCATCCAGCAGATAGAAGAAGCCGTTCTTGGGCGCGTGCATCACCACGTGGCGCGGCTGGCCGTCGATCGTCAGGTCGGCCACGGTGATCTGGGCATTGCTGTCAAAGTCCCAGCGGTCCTCGGGCGTTTCCTGATAGTGCCACTTGTAGGCCCCGGTATCGGCATCGACCGCGACGACCGACGAGGTGTAGAGGCTGTCCCCCTCGCGGCCATTGGCGGCCGGGTTCCACGGTTCGGCATTGCCGGTGCCAAAGAAAATCAGGTTGGTCTTGGGGTCATAGGTGATCGAATCCCAGACGGTGCCGCCGCCGCCCATTTCCCACCACTTGCCATTGCCCCAGGTCTTGGCCGCCTTTTCCATCGCGTCCTTGTTGAGGCCTTCCTTGCCAAAGCCGTCGGCCGGATTGCCGGGCACGGTGTTGAACCGCCAGACTTCCTCGCCGCTCTGCCAGTCATAGGCGGCAAGGTAGCCGCGCGCCTTGTATTCCGCGCCGCTGCCGCCCAGCAGGACCATGCCCTTGACCACGCGCGGGGCGACGGTGAGGGTGTAATTGTCCTGATCGGGCACCACCACCTTTTCGAACAGGACCTTGCCGGTCTTCTGGTCAAGCGCGACCAGCCGCCCGTCGAGCGTGCCGACGAACACCCGGTCGCCATAGAGCGCCACCCCGCGGTTGACCGCGTCGCAGCAGGCGCGCACCAGCGTGTCGCGCGGGACCTTGGGATCGTAGGACCACAGCAGCTTGCCGCTGACCGCGTCATAGGCCTTGACCAACGACCAGGCGGTCGAGACGTAGAGCACGCCGTCATGCATCAGCGGGGTAGCTTCCTGCCCGCGCGCGGTTTCAAGATCGGCGGACCAGGCGAGCCCGACCTGCTTCACATTGGCATCGGTGATCTGGGTGAGCGGGGAAAAGCGCGTTTCCTGCCGGTCGAGCCCATAGGTCAGCCACTCACCCTCGGGCGGGGCGGCGATCATCGCGTCGGTCACGCCCTGGGTGGCCGGACTGGGCACCTTGGGGCCGCAGGCAGTCAGTGGCAACAGGGCCAGTACGGCCAGCAGCTTCGGATTCATCGCTATCCCCTCTCCACGCGCCGGTCTGCCCGGTCGCGCGCAGTGTCGCGCGCTGCCGATCATGGCGTCAAGGGGGTAAGTGGCCTTTGTGGCGCTATCCGCGCAGGCTTTGCATCCGCTGGAGGTAGCGGGCCAGTACGTCGATCTCGAGGTTCACGGCATCGCCCGCCTTCAGCGCGCCGATGGTGGTGACTTCGGCGGTGTGGGGGATGATGTTGAGTTCAAACTGCATCGTCCCGTCGGGGTGATCGGTGATGGCGTTGACCGTCAGCGATACGCCGTCGACCGTGATCGAGCCCTTGGCGGCGATGAACGGGGCGATCTCGGCCGGGGTGGTCACGGTCAGGCGGATCGATCCGCCCACTTCCTCGCGCGCGGAGATGCGGCCCACGGCATCGACGTGGCCGGTAACGATGTGGCCGCCCAGTTCGTCACCCAGCTTCATCGCCTGTTCGAGGTTGAGCTGACGGCCCGCGCGCCACTGGTCCTGCGCGGTGCGGCTGACGGTTTCGTTCGACACGTCGACCGCGAACCAGGCATCGCCCGGCTCTCCGCCACGCTCAACCACGGTCAGACAGACGCCCGAACAGGCGATCGAGGCGCCGATGGCGATTCCGGCGGGGTCATAGGGGCAGGCGATCACGGCATGCAGGTCGCCCCGCTGCTGAACTTCGCGGATCGTGCCGACGGCGGTGATAATTCCGGTAAACATCAGCTGCGCTCGTACAGTTCGAAGCGGTCCTTGCCAAGCGTGCGGCTTTCGCCGAGCCGCCATTGGCCGTGGGCAGAATCGAGCGCCGTCAGGCCGATGTCAGGCAGGCCGGGCAGCCCGCCGCCGATCAGGATCGGGGCGCGGTAGAGCAGCAGGCGGTCGACCAGCTCCGCGCGCAGGAACGCGGCGGCGGTTTGCGCGCCGCCTTCGATGAACAGGCTTTGCACGTCGGCCATTGCGGCAATGGCTTCAGGGGCGGGAAGGGCGTGCCAGCCCGCCGGGGCCATGCCGTGGGTCAGCACCCAGCGCTGCGGGCTGCGTCCCTCCAAGCCCGGCAGGCGTACGTCGAGCCGGGGCTGGTCAGCGCGCAGGGTGCCGCCGCCGACCAGGATCGCGTCATGGCGCGCGCGCAGGACGTGGCAGTGCGCGCGGGCGGCGGTTCCGGTGATCCACTGGCTCTGCCCGTCCGCCATGGCAATGCAGCCGTCGAGCGATAGCGCGAGCTTGAGGCTGACCAGGGGCCGCCCGCGCTGGCGCAGCGAAAGATAGCCCGCCAGCCCGGCCGCGCAGGCGGGGGAGGGGACCAGCTCTGCCGCGATTCCCGCCGCCTTGATCCGGGCGAGGCCCTGCCCGGCGGTGCGCGGATCGGGATCGGCGCAGCCCGCCACCACCCGCGCGAGCCCGCTCGCCGCGACCAGATCGGCGCATGCCGGGCCGCGCTCGCTGTGGTGGGCGCAGGGTTCAAGGGTGACGTAAAGCGTGGCCCCGCGCGCCGCTTCGCCAGCGGCGTCCAGGGCCATGGCCTCGGCATGGGGGCGGCCGCCCGGCTGGGTCCAGCCGCGCGCAATCACGCGGCCCTGCTGGACGATCAGCGCGCCGACGGCGGGGTTGGGGCGGCTGAGCGGCACGCCGCGCTGGGCGATTGCGGCGGCGGCGGACAGCCAGCGCTGGTCCTGCTCAGCGGTCAAGCTTTTGCCCGGTCAGCTGTTCCAGCCTGGCCTTTTCGGCGGCCTGTTCAGCCGCGCGCTCCTTGCTGGCCTTGGCGTCGATCGCTTCGACATCGATCCCCGATGCCCGGCCCAGCGATTTCCACAACCCGCGCAGTTCCGCATCGACGGCCTGCTGCGCCTTTTCCGCAGCTTCCTTGCGTTTCTGGTTTTCGGCGATGAAAGCCTGCGTTTCCGCATCGGTCCGGTCAGCCGGCCAGGATGTGATATAGGTGATTTCGGGCAGGGGCCGCTGCTTCTTCCAGCTTTCGCCGGTCATGATCGAGAAAGTCCCGATCGTCAGCGCCAGCGCCACCAGCGTGATCCACCAGCGGTTCGAACCGGCCTGCCGGAACACGCCAATGAAATCGGTGATCGCGCCCGTGGGGTTGATATTCTTGATGAACGACATGGGCGTAAGGATAGGCGTTTGGGCGGCGCCGCGCCAGTGGTCAGTTGTAATCGACCGAAATCGGGATCCGCCCGCGATAGTTGCCCCCGCCATTGCCCTTGACCACCAGCCGCGCGCCAAAGGTGAATTCCAGCGTGCCATCGGGGCTGAGCACCGGGTGGCGGGGCAGATCGGTGGTGAACTGGGTGAGTTCGGCATCGCTGCCGTCCGCAGCGGTCATCGGCACGTGATCGGGCAGATCGACCCGCACGGTCTTGCCCGGTTCACCGGTGATCCGGCCATGGCCGCTGACGGCCATCCCGCCCAGGTCGATGACATTGCCCTGGGTCTGTTTGCCGCCCTGCGGCACCACCGTGGCGCTGCCGCCGCCCTGGCCGGTCATGGCGAGCTTGCTGAACGACAGGTCGGCCTGGATTTCCAGCTGGAGCGGCCGCTCACCGGGCTTGGCGCCGGGGTCCACATAGCACAGGCGGCAGGCATCCTGCGCGGCAAGCGGCGGAGTGGGCAGCAGCAAGGCCAGGGCCAGGAAAACCAGTCGCGCCATGGCGGTGATTTTCCGCCGCTTCTGGTTAACAGGGGATTACCCCTAGCCAAAAGGTAAATAAAGGCTTCGTCCTTCGCGCTTTAGCCAGCGGTTGGCGGCCTTGATATCGCCTTCGAACAGCGAATCGAGGTGCGCGTGAAAGCGCGGGGAGTGATCGAAATGGGTCAGGTGCGCGACCTCGTGCGCCACGACCGAGCGGCGCACCGCGGGCGGGGCCATCACCAGCCGCCAGTTGATCCGGATCGTCCCGTCATGCGCGCAGCTGCCCCAGCGGCGCTGCGCATTGCTGAGCAGCAGCTTTTGCTGCGGCTGGGCGGCGCGCAGGCAATAATAAGACAGGTCATCGGCCATCAACCGCCGCGCCTCTCCCTCCAGCCAGCGGCGCAGGCGGCGGTCGAGCCCTTCGGCCGGGCCGCCCAGATGGAACTCCTGCTCACCCAGCACCACCCGGCGCGGGCGGGCGGGATCGTGGCGCAGTACGTGCGGCAGGCCCAGATAGGGCACCGTCGCCCCATCGACCGGCGCGGCGGCGGGGGCGACCTTGGTCAGCTGTTCTTCCAGCCAGCCCGCCTTGAGGCGCGCGAATTCCAGCGCTTCGGCGGTGCGGCCCCAGCGCGGCAGGGTCACGCGGACCTCGCTGCCATCGGGGGCCAGCCGCATGGTCATGCGCCGCGCGCTGGCGGTGCGGCGGATTACCAGCGGCAGCAGCACATCGCCCACCGGCACGCTCGGCTGATCGGCGGGGGAACGGCGCAGCCAGTCAAGCATCGCCGGCCCCGTCTTCCTCCTCATCCTCGGCCCAATGTTCGAATTCGACACCGGGGGGGAGGATCACGTGCTGTTCCAGCGGCCCGGCCAGATCCTCGCTGATCGCCTTGCCGCGCACCGAGATCCCGGCGCGGTGGACCGCTTCGGGATCGCCGCAGATCAGGTGGTGCCAGTGGGGCAGCGGCTCCCCCTCGGCGCGGAGGACATAGGCGCAGCTATCGGGCAGCCAGGATATTTCCAGCGCCAGCCGGGGCGTCAGCTGCACGCAATCGGGCACCCGCGCCTTGCGCCCGCGATAGTCGCTGCAGCGCCCGCTGGGGATGTCGAGCAGGCGGCAGGCGACATTGGTGGGATAGATCGCGCCGCTGTCCTCGTCCTCGGCCTTGTGCAGGCAGCACTGGCCGCAGCCGTCGCACAGCGCCTCCCACTCGGGCCGGGTCAGGGCTTCGAGCGGCAGGGTCCAGAACTGGTCGCGCAGCGCGGTCACTTGACCGAAATCTTGAGGTCCGCCAGCACCGCCGCCGCGCCCTTGTCCACCGGCAGCATTTCGATCGGCTGGCCGTCCGGCCCCATCAGATAGGCGATCCGGCTGTGGTCCATCAGATACCCGCCCGCGCTTTGCTTGCCCTTGGCGGCATAGGCGCGAAAGGCTTTGACGGCCTGATCGATCTGGGGCTGGCTGCCGGTCAGCCCGATCAGGCGCGGGCTGAAGGCGGCGGAAAATTCACCCACCCGGGCCGGCGTATCGCGCGCCGGATCGATCGAGATGAAGATCGGCTGGACCTTGCCTGCACGCTCGGGATCGGCCTGTTCGAACTGGCGAAAGGCCTGCATCACCACCCCCATGTCGAACGGGCAGGCATCGGGGCAAAAGGTATAGCCGAAATAGACGATCCGGTATTTGCCCTTGAAGGCATCCCAGGTCACGCTCTTGCCGTCCTTGTCCACCAGCGCGAAGGCCCCGCCGATCGGGGTTCCGGCAATATCCACCCCGGTGATCGGTTCGGCAGGCTTGGAACAGGCGGACAGGGCGATGGACAGCGCAAGGGCGGCGGCAACAAATGGCTTGGTCATGGCGCAGCGGTTCATGCTCTGCTAAACCGGCTTGCGCAAGGGAGCCGATTGCCGCGCAGGCGATTCTGCGGCTTCAACAGGAGGAAGCGTTCGTGTTCACAATCCGCTCGTTCAGGCTGGCCATGCTGTCCCTGCTGGGGGTCATGCTCGCCTGGACCGTGCCCGCCAACGCCCAGGCCGGTTTTTCCGAAGGGTACAAGTTCCTTGAAGCCGTGAAGAAAAAGAACGGCAACGATGTGACCGACATGCTCGCCAAGGGCAGCCCGACGCTGATCAACGCGCGCGACATCTCGTCCGGCGAAGGCGCGCTGCACCTGGTAACCGCGCGCCGTGACCTGACCTGGATGCAGTTCCTGATCGTCAAGGGCGCCAATGTGAACATCCGCGATTTCAAGGGCGTGACTCCGCTGGTGGTCGCGGTGAACAACAATTTTGCCGAAGGGGTGGACCTGCTGGTCGGCCGCGGAGCCAAGATCGATGATAGCAACAATGCCGGCGAAACCCCGCTGATCACGGCGGTCCACAACCGTAACGTGGCGATGATGCGGATCCTGCTGAAGGCCGGGGCCGATCCTGACCGGGCCGACAATTCGGGCCGTTCCGCGCGGGACTATGCCGTGGCCGAGGGCAAGGGCAACAATCTGGTGGCCGAAATCGAAACCAACGCCAAGGCCCGCACGAAGAGCCAGACCAAGACCTATGGGCCCAGCTTCTGATGGCTGACGCTGCATCGCTCGAACAGTTGCGGACCCAGCTGGCCCCGGCCATTGCCGACGCCGCCGCGTTTGACGGCTGGAGCGATGAGGCGGTGCGCGCCGCCGCCGCCATGCAGGGGATCGATCCCGCCGCAGCGGTCTTTGCCTTTTCAGGCGGGCCGATGCAGATGATCGAGGCCTGGATTGCCAGCATCGATGCCGCAATGGCGGCGGCCCTGCCGCAGGAGCAGCTGGCCAGTCTCAAGATCCGGGAGCGGATCCGCACCCTGGTGCAGTTCCGGCTGGATGCGGTTGCCACCCGCAAAGAGGCGCTGCGCCGCGCCCAGGCGATCATGGCCATGCCGCAGAACGCCGCGCGCGCGCTGCAACTGGGCTGGCACAGTGCCGACCGGATGTGGCGGCTGGCGGGCGATACGGCCTCTGATTACAACCACTATACCAAGCGCGCGACGCTGGGCGCGATCTATGGCGCGACGCTGGCAGTCTATGCCGGGGACCAGAGCGAGGACCACGCCGATACCCGCGCGTTCCTGGACCGGCGGATCGACGGGATCATGAAGTTCGAAAAGGCCAAGGCCAAGTGGCTGAACCCGCAGCGCGAACACTTCAGCCCGGCGCGGCTGCTGGGTCGGCTGCGCTATCCGGCGCGATAGGCCTTGATCGCCAGCCAGCCCAATTTTGACATGCGTCAATTTATTGCGAATGACTTGCAATAAGGCGCTGGCTATGGCAGCGCGAATTGCATGACACTGGATTCCCTTCCGATCGGACAGCGCGCGCGCGTGGTCGCGATTGACTGGTCCGTGCTGGAACCCGATGAGGTTACCCGCCTGCAAGGGCTGGGGATCGAAGTGGGCGCGCGGCTGGCGGTGGCGCATCGCGGGGTGTTTGGCGGGCGCGATCCGATCGCGGTGCTGATCGGGCGGATGACCGTGGCCCTGCGCCGCAGCCACGCCCGGGCCATGGCGGTGGAAGCGATCTGATCATGGCGGAACTGCGCAGTGCCGCACTGGTCGGCAATCCCAATGCGGGCAAAAGCGCGCTGTTCAACGCGCTGACCGGCGCGCGCCAGAAGATCGCGAACTATCCCGGTGTTACCGTGGAGCGCAAGGCCGGGCGGCTGGTGCTGCCATCGGGCGGGTCGATCGAACTGACCGACCTGCCGGGCTCCTACGGACTCAACGCCACCAGCCCGGACGAGGAAGTGACCCGCAAGGTGATCCTGGGCGAACTGCCCGGCGAACTGCCGCCGCAGGTGCTGGTCATTGTCCTCGATGCCTCGAACCTCGAACAGCATCTGGTCTTTGCGCAGGAAGTGATCGCGCTGGGGCGGCCGGTGGTGGTGGCGCTCAACATGGTTGATCTGGCCGAACGTGACGGGCTGGTGATCGATCCGCTGGCATTGCAGGAAGCGCTGCGGGTGCCGGTGGTGCCGACCGTGGCGGTGCGGCGCAAGGGGCTGATCGAACTGGCTGCTGCGATCGAGCAAGCCGAAGCGCGCGGGGCGGAACATCACCGCCCGCGCACCACCCTGACCGAACGGCGCGTTACGGCAGAGGCGATTGCGCAGGGCGCGATCGTTTCCGAAACCGCGCGCCACCGGCTCCATGCCCGGCTTGACCGGGTGCTGCTGCACCCCTGGCTGGGGCCGCTGATCCTGTTTGCGCTGTTGTTTGTGGTGTTCCAGGCGGTTTTTGCCGGCGCGCAGCCGTTTGCCGATGCGCTGCAATCGGGGGTGGACTGGCTGGCGGCAATGGTCCGCGATCTGGTGCCTGCCGGGGTTGCCCGCGATTTCCTGACCGACGGGATCCTGGCCGGGGTCGGCTCGGTGGTGGTATTCCTGCCGCAGATCGTGATCCTGTTCTTCTTCATCCTGGCGCTGGAGGCTTCGGGCTATATGGCCCGCGCGGCCTTCCTGATGGACCGGCTGATGGCGGGGATCGGCCTGTCGGGGCGCAGCTTCATCCCGCTGCTGTCCAGCTTTGCCTGCGCCGTGCCGGGGATCATGGCGACCCGCAGCATCACCGACCCCAAGGACCGGCTGACCACCATCCTGATCGCACCGCTGATGACCTGTTCGGCGCGGCTGCCGGTCTATGCGGTGATCATTTCGGCGTTCATCCCGGCGCGCACGGTGGGGCCGGGGCTGGGCCTGCAGGGACTGGTGATGTTCTCGCTCTATGCCATCGGCATTGCTGCGGCGATGCTGGCAGCGCTGGTGCTGCGCAACTCAGTGACCCAGGGCAGCGCCAGCGGCTTCATCATGGAACTGCCCAAGTACCAGCTGCCGCGCGCGCGCGATCTGGTGATTGGCCTGCTGCAACGCTCGTGGATCTTCCTGCGCCGCGCGGGCACGATCATCCTGATGGTCACCGTGGTGCTGTGGGCGCTGCTCAACTTTCCGCGCGCCGAAGCCGGGCAGAACCAGGTCGATGCCTCGATTGCGGGCAAGGTTGCCAATGGTCTGGCCGTGGTGGTCGAACCGATCGGTTTCAATCGCGACATCGCGCTGGCCCTGATCCCGGCCATGGCCGCGCGCGAAGTGGCGGTCAGCTCGCTCGCCACGTCCTATGCGGTCGCCGCCGATGATGAAGACCAGCAGGCCGAGCGGCTGGGGACCCAGCTCAAGACCCATTGGTCGCTCGCCACCGCGCTCGCCTTCCTCGCCTGGTTCGTTTTCGCCCCGCAATGCATGAGCACCATCGCGGTTACCCGGCGCGAGACCAACAGCTGGAAATGGCCGCTGTTCATGCTCGGCTACCTGTTCGGGCTGGCCTATGTGTTTGCGGGGCTGACTTACTGGACGGCGGTCTGGCTGGGGCTGGGGTAGATAGTTTACGCAGAGACGCGGAGAAGAAAGGGTGGCGCAGAGAGGATGAGTTGAGCCGAACGCTCCCTTCCGGATTCGGCGGTTCGGCTTTCCGAATGGTCTGAATGCAGTCCGGCTTCGCCGAAGTCACGACCTCTCTGCGTCTTCCTTTCTTCTCCGCGTCTCTGCGTGAACCATTCATTGTGACGGGGAAAACTCCAGGCCTGCCCACTGGCACCGCCGCCTCCGATTGGCTAGGCCGGTGCCTGAATTCAAAGGGACACGATTCGATGGCAGGCAGCGTCAACAAGGTCATTCTCATCGGCAATCTGGGCCAGGACCCGGAGGTCAAGAGCTTCCAGAACGGCGGCAAGATCTGCAACCTGCGGATCGCGACGTCCGAGAGCTGGAAGGACAAGAACACCGGCGAGCGCAAGGAGCGGACCGAATGGCACACTGTGGTGCTCAATTCGGACGGTCTGGTCGGCGTGGCCGAACGGTTCCTGCGCAAGGGCAGCAAGGTCTACATCGAAGGCCAGCTGCGCACCCGCAAGTGGCAGGACGCGCAAGGCAATGACCGTTATTCGACCGAAGTGTCGGTGGGCGGCATGGGCGGCGTGCTGACCATGCTCGATGGCGCGCCGGGTGGCGGCCAGGGCGGCGGCGGTGGCCAGCGCTCGGGTGGCGGCGGCTATTCCGGCGGCGGTTCAAGCGGCGGCGGCGGCGGTTCGTCGGGCGGCTGGAATCAGGGCGGCGGCGCGGCTGGCGGCGGCGGGTTCGCCGACGATCTGGATGATGACATCCCGTTCTGAGCGGGGTTTCAGTCCTTCAGCAAACCTTTGAGCGCGGCAAACGGTCCGCTCTCACTGGCATCAAGCAGACCGGCCTTGCGCCGCGCGGCTTCGGCATTCGGGCCCACGGCAAAGGGATCGATCCCCAGCGCCATGCCTTGCGCCAGCGCTTCGCCCAGGTCGAACTGGGTGCCGCTGTATTCGATCTCGTCCAGCTCTTCGGCTTCCAGTTCCACTTCGCCGCCTTTGGCCGGGCCGGCGGGAACGAAGCGCAGGTCGATCGTTTCGTCGATCCGCGCGGGCAGGTCTTCGCCCGAAATGGCACAGCTTTGCACCACCTGGGCGCGCAGGCGGCCTTTGGCGGAAACCTTTGGCCCGGCGCCGATCAGTTCGATCACCGCGGTCAGCGCGCCGACCGAAACCAGATCGAAGCGCTGCGCCAGCGCCGCGCATTCCTCGGGCGTGGCGCTCAGTTCCACCGGGGCGCCGGGCAGGTGGCGGACATCGTAGAGGCGGCTGAACTCGCTCATGCCAGATCCCCGGCCATGATTGCATCGGCTGACTTGGCGGCCAGCCGCGCGGCGAGCCTGCGCAGTTCGGCGGCCAGCAGCGCCGGATCCGCCCCGTCTAGTATGGTGACATTGCGTTCGATCATGGCCACCAGCTGGTGGTCATCCGCCTCGCCCAGCGCCTCACGCAGCGCGCCCAGGCGGCCGCCCAGCACCATCATCTGCTTGCCGATGTGCTTGCCCACCACCAGATCGCCGACCCCGCTTTCGCGCAGCTGCCCGTCCATGTCGGTCACGAACAGTTCGGTCAGCCGCCCGGTGTGCGGGGCGATCGCCTCGTCCCCCTCCATCCGCAGCAGCACCAGCGACAGCACCAGCGTGATCGCGTCGAACCGCCCGGCCACGCTGTCAGCCACGCCGCAGGCGGCATAGAGCTGCTTGTCGCGGGCGCGGCCGATCACGGCGTGCCACAGCGGGCGGACATGGGCATTATCGTCCTTGCGGGGTCCCAGCAGGCGGGCGAGCAGCCCCATCGCATGCATTCCTTCCATTCAGCCGCGATTAAACCCGCGGTGGGCAGTTCGCCCAAATTCATTGCCAGCGGCCAGCCATGGCCTTAAGGCTCGGCGCGATAGTTTACACCGCGCAAGGCCGCAATGGCCAGAGGAGTGCAGTCAAGATGCGGAATGCGGGACCGAAGCTGAAAGTGGCCGTGCTGGGCGCCGCCGTGGTGCTGGCGCTGGGCGGCTGTGCTTCGATCAAGGACCACCGCGGCTATATCGTCGATCAGGCGCTGCTCGATTCGGTGCAGCCCGGGATCGACAACCGCGATTCGGTGGAACGCACGCTGGGCCGCCCGACTTTCATTTCCGAATTCGGACGCAAGGACTGGTACTATATCTCGCAGAACACCAAGCAGGCCGCTTTCACCCGCCCGCGCGCGAACGAACAGCTGATCCTGCGGATCCGCTTTGATGACAAGGGCAATGTCGCCGGGATCGACCGGGCCGGTCTGGAAAAGGTCGCGCGGCTGGATCCCGATGGCAAGAAGACCCCGACCTTGGGCCGCGAACGCACCTTTATCGAGGATCTGTTCGGCAACATCGGCACGGTTGGCACCGGCGCTGGCGGCCCTGGCGGCGGCGGTGCGGGCGGTGGTCCGAACGGAAGTTAGGCCTGTCCTGAACTTGTCGAAGGATTGAACCCTGCCGGATCGCGCATATATCCGGCGCATGTCTGATCAATCACACAGCCACGGCATGATCCAGTGGCACGGCACCACCATCATCGGCGTCAAGCTGAACGGCAAGACCGTCATCGCGGGCGATGGCCAGGTTTCCATGGGCAACACCGTGATGAAGCCCAACGCCCGCAAGGTCCGGCGGCTGGGCGATGGCAGCGTCATCGCCGGGTTCGCCGGAGCGACCGCCGATGCCTTTACCCTGTTCGAACGGCTTGAGAAAAAGCTGGAACAACACGCCCATAGCAAGGGTGGGGGCCAGCTGATGCGCGCGGCGGTGGAACTGGCCAAGGACTGGCGCACCGACAAGTACCTGCGCAATCTGGAAGCGCTGATGATCGTGGCCGACAAGGACGTGCTGCTGGTGCTGACCGGCAATGGCGACGTGCTGGAACCCGAAGCCGGGATCGCCGCGATCGGATCGGGCGGCAACTATGCCCTGTCCGCCGCCAAGGCGCTGGTCGATTACGAACAGGACGCCGAAAAGATCGCCCGCCGCGCCATGGCCGTGGCGGCCGAGGTCTGCGTTTTCACCAATGACCGCGTGACGGTGGAATGCATCTAAGCCCTCGCCCCTTCAGGGGAGAGGGTTGGGAGAGGGGGCGTGCGCAGAGCCCCTCTCAACTCCGACTAGCCTGCTGCGCAGACAAGTCTCCGTATCTCTCCCCTGAAGGAGAGAGAGACCAAGGAATGCCATGACCGACAACCTGACCCCCAAGGCGATCGTCCGCGCGCTTGACGAACATATCATCGGTCAGGCCGATGCCAAGAAAGCCGTCGCCGTGGCGCTGCGCAATCGCTGGCGCCGCCAGCGCCTCTCGCCCGAGCTGCGCGATGAAGTGACGCCCAAGAACATCCTGATGATCGGGCCGACCGGCTGCGGCAAGACCGAGATCAGCCGCCGTCTGGCCAAACTGGCCGACGCGCCGTTCGTCAAGGTTGAGGCGACCAAGTTCACCGAGGTTGGTTATGTCGGCCGCGATGTCGAACAGATCGCGCGCGATCTGGTCGAGGAAGCGATCCGGCTTGAAAAGGATCGCCGCCGCGGTGCGGTGCGCGATGCGGCTGAAAGCGCCGCGATGGACCGCCTGCTGAAAGCGCTGGTCGGTGACGGCGCGAGCGAGGCGACCCGCGAAAGCTTTCGCCAGCGCATCGCGCAAAAGGCGATGGACAGTGTCGAGGTTGAGATCGAGGTCGAGGACACCCCCGGCATGGGGATGGACATCCCCGGCATGCCCGGCGGGGTCGGCATGATCAACCTCAGCGAAATGATGTCCAAGGCGATGGGCAAGCAGAATCTCAAGCGGCGCAAGCTGAAAGTGCCCGACGCCTGGACCAAGCTGGTCGACGAAGAGAGCGAAAAGCGCATGGATCAGGACGACGTCGCCCGCGTCGCGCTGGCCAATGCCGAAACCAACGGGATCGTGTTTCTGGACGAGATCGACAAGATCGCGGTTTCGGATGTGCGCGGCGGGTCGGTCAGCCGCGAAGGGGTGCAGCGCGATCTGCTGCCGCTGATCGAGGGCACCACGGTTGCCACCAAGTATGGCCCGATGAAGACCGACCACGTGCTGTTCATCGCCAGCGGTGCGTTCCACGTGGCCAAGCCCAGCGACATGCTGCCCGAACTGCAGGGCCGCCTGCCGATCCGGGTCGAGCTGAAGGCGCTGAGCGAGGAAGACTTCGTCCGCATCCTCAGCGAAACCCGCGCCAATCTGGTCGCGCAGTACAAGGCGCTGCTGGGGACCGAGCAGGTCACGCTGGAAATCACCCCCGAAGCCGTGCGCGAAATCGCGCGGATCGCGGCGCAGGTCAACGAAGCGGTCGAAAACATCGGCGCGCGGCGGCTGCAGACGGTGATGGAACGGCTGCTGGAGGAACTCAGCTTCGAAGCCGAAGACCGCGCTGGTGAGACGGTGACGGTGGACGAAGCCTATGTCCGTGACCGGCTTGCGGGGCTGGCCAAGGATACCGATCTGTCGAAGTATATCTTGTAAGAGCAATTATGTTCACATAATGTTCCGCTCCGAATCGAACGGGAGAATGAGGATGAAGCGGACCGGCGGGTGCCACTGCGGTGCAGTGCGTTATGCGGTTGAGGGGGAACCTCGGCATGTTGCGCTGTGTCATTGCAGCGATTGCCGCAGAAGCGCAGGTGCGCCAATGGTCAGCTGGGCGGCTTTTGCTGAAGACGCTTTCACGCTTGAACAGGGCGACTTGGTTACCTTCAATTCGTCGGGCACGGCGCTGCGCAGCTTCTGTCCGAAATGCGGTTCAGGCATCGCCTATCGCAACGCCGAATATCTGCCCGGCATTGTCGATATTCAGTCAGCCACATTTGACGATCCGGCAGCGTTTCCGCCAGGCGCGCATATACAGGTGGCAGAACGGATCGACTGGATGCGATCCGCACACGACTTACCTGAATTTGAGCGTTTTCCGGGATGATTGAGGTTTTGCTTAAAGCCTCCTAAAATCGTCTGATGCAAACCCCCGAAGACCGCCCGATCTACCGCTTGCTCACCGGCAAGGATGACCGCGCTTTTTGCGAGCGTGTGTCCGAAGCATTGGCGCAGGGCTGGCGGCTCTATGGT
This sequence comes from uncultured Novosphingobium sp., assembly GCA_964550775.1. GTDB lineage: Bacteria > Pseudomonadota > Alphaproteobacteria > Sphingomonadales > Sphingomonadaceae > Novosphingobium. The sequence goes on from CAZKAX010000035.1 coordinate 21,471, forward strand.
TCGCCTTCGATCGCCTGGGATGAAGAAGGCGGCTGCATGAAGGCGGCTCAGGCGGTGGTCTGGCATGAGGCGGATGTGGTCAAAGGCTGATCGGTCGCCGCGCTCCGCCCGGTTACCCGGTCAAAGGTGGCGACATAGTCCGGGTGTTCGGTGCCCATCAGCTTATCCCACCAGGTGAAGTAGAACCCGAAATTGTGATCATAGCTGGTGCCGTGGTGCATATCGTGGTGGGTGGTGGTTGAAATCCACCCCAGCAGCGGATGGCTCGCCCAGCCGCGCGGGTGGAGTTCAAGCCCGGCATGGCCCATCGCGTTGCGCAGGATCATCAGCGCCAGAAAGGTGAACACCACCGGGTTGGGCGTGGGCACCATGGCCAGCCAGACCGGCATGAACAGGAAACTGACCGCAGCTTCGGGAATGGCAAAGCTGTAGGCGGTCCAGGCGCGCGGGGTGATCGTCAGGTGGTGAAAGCGGTGAAAGCTGCGGTATAGCGCGGGCAAATGCATCGCGCGGTGGGTCCAGTAGAACCAGCTATCGTGCGCCAGCAGGATCGCGGCCAGATAGAGCGTGTAGCTAAGCGGGGTCAGCGTGCCCGACCACTGGTGCAGATAGCCATGCTGAAACGCCCAAACCATCGGCATCGCCAGCACAGTAAAGACCAGCACCGTACGCACCGATGCGCCGAATTCGCGGGTGAAGTCTGCCCGGCTGGCGCGGCGGCGCTGGATCTTGCGCGCGGCCCAGCTGGTCCGGCTGAGCAGCCAGACGGCGGCGGCAATCAGCCCGGCGCCGATCAGATAACGGCCCATATCGAACATGAACGAATGCAGGAAATCGGCCTGAACCACTTCGAGCAGGCTTGGCGGGGTAGTCATCAGGTATTCTCCCGGATTGGTATGCCCCGTGCCTGCCAGAACCGCAGGTCAGGGGCTCCGCCGGGATCAAATCCGGCTAGCCGATTTCGGAATCGGCCAGTGCCTTGGCGCGGTATTCGCTGGGGGTCGCACCTTCGGCTTCGCGGAAGGCGCGGTTGAATGGGCCAAGCGAGCCGAACCCGGCATCGAGCGCGATGGTCAGGATCGGAACCTCGCGCTGGGCCGGGTCGGCCAGTGCCTGCTTCACTTCCGCCAATCGCCACGAATTGAGGAACTGCGCGAAATTGCGGTGACCCAGCCCCTGATTGATCGTGCGGCGCAGGCGATACTCCTGCTCACCCAGCCGCGCGGCAAGCGCGGCGATCGACATGCCTTCATCGCGGTGAGGCTTTTCGCTTTCCATCAACTGGTGCAGCCGCTGGGCCAGCGCTTCGTCCTGCGGCAAGGGTGGGCGCTGGCCGGGGCGGGCGCTGGCACCGAACAAGTCGGCTTGCCGCACACCAAACATCGCCGCGCAGAACGCCAGTGTGCTGAAAGCGGTGCTGGCCCCGATCAGCGACATGATCACACGCGGCGCGCCGCCACCATAGACCAGCGGTTCGGCAAAGGTAATCGCCACTACATAAAGCCCGACCGTCACCACCATCCAGAACCGGACCCGGCGGCGGCCCTCGATCAGATCGCCCTCGCGCCCGCGCCAGGCATGCCACAGCCCGGCCCCGGCAAAGCCCAGCATGGCAAGGCGGAACAGCAAGGAGGAAACCAGATTGACGGGGCCGCCAGCAGCAAAGGTCAGCTGCATCACCAGGGAATTGGCCGCAGCCAGCAGCACCAGTGCCAGATCGCGGCGCGCGACCGCGTTCAGGTCTTCGAACCAGGTCTTGGCGAACAGCCAGAACAGTCCGGGGGTAGATCCGGCCGCCAGTGAGAACAGCAAGCCTTCCGGACTGGGCGTTTCGGACCAGCCAGACGTCACGAACACATAGCTGGCAATTGCCACATTCATCGCAATCGCACAGCGCGCCGCCAATTGCGCCCGGCTGTCACGCCACAGCAGCCAGGACCACAGCGCCAGCAGCGCCATCGTGCCGCCGCGCGCCAGCAATTCCAGCTCGTGCGCGCTCACTCGGCAGCCTCGGTCAGGTCTTCGACTGCCTCGGCCTGGCGGGCCCACATTTCGGCATAGAGCCCGCCTGCGCGCAGCAGATCGCCATGGGTGCCGCTTTCGGCCAGCTGGCCCTGATCGAGCACGAAGATCCGGTCGGCATCGGCAATGGTCGACAGCCGGTGCGCGATCGACAGGCTGGTGCGGCCTTCGGCAACCGAATGCAGCGTGGCGAGAATGTCCTGCTCGGTCCGGGTGTCGAGCGCGCTGGTGGCTTCATCCAGCAGCAGGATCGGCGGGTTTTTCACCAGCGTGCGGGCAATCGCGACCCGCTGTTTCTCTCCGCCCGACAGTTTCAGGCCGCGTTCGCCGACTTCGGTGTCAAACCCCTGCGGCAGGCGGCCGATCAGGTCCATCAGCGCCGCGCCGCGCGCTGCGGCCTCGACATCGGCGGGCCCGGCATCGCCCCGACCATAGGCGATGTTGTAGCCGATCGTGTCGTTGAACAGCACCGAATCCTGCGGGACGATTCCCAGCGCGGCGCGCAGGCTTTGCTGGGTCACGCCGCGGATGTCCTGCCCGTCGATCAGGATCCGGCCCGACCACGGATCATAGAACCGGAACACCAGCCGCGCGATCGTGCTTTTGCCCGCGCCGCTTGGGCCGACCACCGCAACTTGCGATCCGGCGGGGACTTCGAACGACAGGCCTTTCAGGATCGTGCGGTCGGGCTCGTACCCGAACACCACATTGTCGAACACCAGGGCCGGACGGCGGCTGACCAGCAGCGCCGGGGCGGCGGGGGCATCGCGTACCTCGATCTCGGTATCCATCAGGTTGAACATCGCAGCCATGTCGATCAGCCCCTGGCGGATCGTGCGATAGACCATGCCCAGCATGTCGAGCGGGCGGAACAGCTGGGTCAGGTAGGTCTGGACGAACACCAGATCGCCGACGGTATATTCGCCCCTGGACCAGCCCCACACGGTATAGCCCATCGCGCCGGCCATCAGCAGGTTGGTGATCAGCGCCTGCGCGACGTTGAGCAGGCCCAGGCTGTTCTCGCTCTTGATCGCGGCATCGGCATAGGCGCGGGTCGCCTGGGCATAGCGCGCTTCCTCGCGGCTTTCGGCGGCGAAGTATTTCACCGTCTCGTAATTCAGCAGCGAATCGACCGCGCGGCCGAGCGCCTGCCCATCCAGCCGGTTCATCTGTTCGCGCAGCGCCGTGCGCCATTCGGTGATCCAGCGGGTGACATATATATAGGCCACCACCGCCAGCGCAGTCGCCGCGACCAGACCCCAGCCGAAATGCAGCTGGAAAATCACCGCGACCGCCGTCATTTCGATCACCGTCGGGGCGATGTTGAACAGCATGAAATAGAGCATCACGTCGATGCTCTTGGTCCCGCGTTCGATCACCTTGGTCACTTCCCCGGTGCGGCGGGCGAGGTGAAAGCGCAGCGACAGGCGGTGCAGCCGGGCGAAGACATTTTCGGCCAGCTGGCGGGTCGCCTCTTGCCCGACGCGTTCGAACACGATGTTGCGCAGGTTGTCGAACAGGACCCCGGTAAAGCGGCCCAGCGCGAAGGCCAGCACCAGCGCGAAGGCCAGCTGGAACGCGGTTTGGCCGGTGCCCTTGCCCATGGCGTCGATCGCCTGCTTGTAGGCAAACGGCAGCGCCAGCGTGACCGCCTTGGCCGCCAGCACCAGCAGCACCGCGCCGACGATGTTCCAGCGCAGCGCCGGGCGATCGCTGGGCCACAGGTAGGGCAGGAAACGCCGCAGCGTGCCCCAGCCATCATGGCGGGCATCACTGGCGGCGGCGGGCAGGTCTGGGCGCATCGGCCCTATCTAGGCCTGCGCGAGGGAAAGGGAAGGGGAACTAGCGCGCGGCCCGGGGCAGGTCGAACAGGATCTTGCGCGTGGCAAAATCGATCGCCACCCGGTCAAAGCTGCGCAGATCGCGCATCCCCAGCAGCAGCGCGGGCTTCTTTTTCAGGCCCAGCGCCTCGAACGCCGGAGCTTCGGCAAAGGCGATCCAGACGTTGTTGAGCTGCATGTCCTGGATTTTCAGCACCCGGCCGAACCCGATCTGCGCCTCGATTGTCTGGCCGGTCACACTGGTCAGCGTGGTGTTGCCATGACTTTGCCTGCGCGACAGCGTCCTTTGCAGCGCAAGGTTGCCGATCGAATTTTCCGCCCCGGTATCGATCACCACGGCGGTATGGACCCCGTCGATCACCGCATCGGTCATGATCAGCTGGCCCGACATGCGCTTGGCCGTCACGACGATTTCATAGCCCGAATTGCCGCCCAGCGTCTTGGCATCGTTGATTGCCATCAGCCCCTTGCGGAAATCCATCAGCACCCGCTGGTCCTGCAGGCTGTCCAGCCCGATGATCCCGTCCGCGCCGATATGTTCGCCCTGCAGCAGCGGCGCGAGCAGGCCGTAGTAGGAGCGGCGGCCCAGATCGAGCTGATCGATATCGACCGTATCGACCATTTCGGTGCCCGCCACCCCGACCAGCTTGGCCCGCCGGTTGGGAACCAGCGACAATTTGCCGGCCAGCGCGGTGGAGATCACGGTGTTCTGCGCGCCGGTATCGATCAGGAACTGGAACGGCCCCTGATCCAGCACCCGCACCGGCACGGTCATCCGGTCATGCCCGTCCTTGCGCAGCGCGACCACATCGGTCTGGCTGGCCTGCGGGCCGCCATCCTGCGCCGTCAGCATCGGGAATGCCGCAAGCAGCGGAAGCAGTGGGGCGAACAGCTGGTGCATCGGCATAAAAGCCTCTCCTCTTGCGGGGCACCATATACCACTTGATCGCCGCCCGCCATGGCACCGGACGGACCGGCATGGCGGCTGGTCGGCATTTGCCTTTGCTTAATCGCCTGCTGCTATGCGTGAACCATGTTCATGCTGCACCACAAGATCGAGCGCAAACTGCGCGAGGCCCAGTTCCTGCGCGATGCCCGCGCCGTTCTGGAAACTCCGGCGATCCGGGCAGCCGATGACGGTCTGGTGCTGTTCTCGATGATCGGGACCAAAGTGCTGCTGCCTTATCTGGTCGCGGTCAAATCGCTCCATGCGCAATTGCAGCGCGGCCGGGTGGTGATTCTTGACGATGGCAGCCTGACCGGCGGCGACAAGGCCGTGCTGGCGCGGCACCTCGACAACCCCCGCATCATCCCGATCGCGTCGGTCGATACCGGCCCCTGCCCGGTCGGGGGAACCTGGGAACGGCTGCTGACGATCCTTGATCTGCGGCGCGATGCCTATGTGATCCAGCTCGATTCCGATACGGTCACGCTCGGTCCCGTGGATGAGATTGCGCAGGCCATTGCCACGGGCCGCAGCTTTACCTTGCGCGGCGGGGTTGACGGTGAAATATTGCCGCTGCCAGAAGTTTCGGCGCGCGCGCGTGCCAGCGCCGGGGCCGGACCGGTCCATGTCCAGTCCGCGATCGAGCAGGCGATGGAACAGATGGCTATCCCGGGCCGTGATGCGCTGCACTATGCGCGCGGCTGCTCGGGCTTTGCCGGGTTTGCACCGGGCGGGGAAGGCCGAGCGCTGGCCGAAGCGTTCTCGGCCGAAGCCGATCGTCTGCTGGGCCGGGCAAAATGGTCCGAATGGGGCAGTGAACAGGTCACCTCCAACTTCGTCATCGCGAACGAGCCGGACGCGCTGCTGCTGCCCTATGATCGCTATCTCAACTATTGGGACGAGCCGGTCGCGGCCACGGTGCCGTTTGTCCATTTCGTCGGCACCCACCGCTATACCCGCGGTGCCTACGCCCAGGCCGCGCGCCGCGTGATTGCCGGATTGGGCCGCTAAAACCTCCTCCCAAATCCCGTTCGTGTCGAGCGAAGTCGAGACACGCCGGCGCAGCGCACACGTGTCTCGACTTCGGCCGACGGCCGAAGTTTATCCTGAGCAGCGGCTGCTAAGCCGCAAGTCGAAGGGCTCGACACGAACGGCTTCGGGGGAGTGGTCCTATTTCTTGCGGACCAGCGCCCAGGCTTCGGCCAGGCGTTCGCGGGCAAAGCCCAGCAGCCACAGGCCATAGGTCGCCCCGCCGGCCGCCACCAGCACCAGCAGGCGCGGGACCGGGTGCAGGCCGTGCGCGGCCTGATCCACCAGCGTAACCACCATGGCCATGGCGCTGCCCGCCAGCACGGTGGGCAGCAGGGACTGGCCCAGCCGGGCCATGGTGACGCCCAGCACGGGCATGGCCCACAGCGCGGTGACAAAGGTGATGATCGGATAGCCCAGCAGCCACCCGGCCGCGATGCCCTCTGCGCCGCCCCAGCGCACCCCCAGATAGAAAGCCAGCGGCATGACGATCGATCCCAGCACCGCACTGCGCGTGGCGATGCCCGGCCGCCCGACCGCATTGGTGGCCGGGGCAAACAGCACGTGCAGCGTCATGAACGGCATGGCCAGCGCCAGCAACCGCACCACCGGCGCGGCGGGCAGCCACTTGTCGCCCAGCATCACCTGCACCGCCGGCTGCGCCACCGCGGCCAGCCCCAGGCAGAACGGGATCGACAGCAGCATGATCGCGCGAACCTTGGTCAGGAACCCTTCGGCCAGCGCGGCGCGGTCATCCTGCATCCGGGCATAGGCGGAAAAGGCCACTTCATTGAGCGGTGGGACCACCTTGTTGACGAAGATCTGCGCCAGAAACAGGCTGGTGGTATAAAAGCCCAGCTCATGCGCCGGCAGCATCCGTCCGGCGATGATGATGTCGGCCTGGGTCTGGAGGAACCAGAACACTTGCCCGGCCATCACGATCCCGCCGTAATCGGCCAGGGCCCGGCTGCCCTTGAAGTCAAAGCTGGGCCACATCCAGGCCCGCGCCACGGTCATCATCCCCAGCGCGCGGGTGACGAAGCCGGTCAGCGGGGCAATGATCAGCGTCCATACGCCCAGCCCGGACAGCGCGCCTGCCAATGCCACCAGCGCAGACAGGATTGCCGAGCCGACATTGACCTGCGCCTGCTTGCGGAAATCCATCTGCCGCGACAGCACGGCATAGCCCAGCGCCAGAAACGGGTTGGTCAGATAGATCAGCGCCTGCACCTGCAGCAAGGCGGTAACCCGGGGCTGCTGATAATAGGCCGCCACCAGCGGCGCGGTCAGAAACTGGACCGCCGCCAGAACGCCGTTGACCACGATCAGCAGGCCGAACAGCTGGCGCAGCTGAGTGTCGCCGCCCTCGCGGTCCTGAATCGCGGCATTGGCAAAGCCATAGCCGTTGAGCAGACCCAGCAGCACCAGCACCACCGATGTCATGGCGAACAGGCCATAGTCCGACGGCGCCAGGATGCGGATGACCAGAAAGGTCGAGGCCCAGCTGAGCAGCTGGCTGAACACTTGCGTGCCCGAACGCCAGATCACTGCGCTGCGGACCTGGCTGCGCAGACTGGCGGCGGGGGCAGCGGCCTCGCTCGCCGCGGTCACAGCGGCAGGCCTTCACCCAGCAGCGATTTGATCCCGCCCGAATCGTTGCCGCGGCTGTGCGCCTTGCGCCGCCAGGCCAGCATCGGCCGGGCCAGGCCGGGAAACAGCCGCCACATCGCGAAAGAGAACGCCCAGACCGGGCCGCCGACGCGCGATTTGACCCGCCGCAGTTCCGCGAGCCCGCGCGCGGTATCGCCATCGACCACGCGGTCGATCGCATGTTCAAACGCCAGGGCTTCCTCGCTGTCGGCAATCAGCTTGGTCAGCAGGGCCTGTTCGGGGGCATCGGCGGGAAGGGCAAGGCGGGCCTTTTCATAGACGCGGATATTGCCCAGCAACATCCGCCCGGCGTGGGCCGATGCCGAATTGGGCCGCACGCGGTATTCGCCCATCACTTTGTCGACGTACCAGGCATAGCCGCCCAGCTCCATCAGCCGCACCCACAGGTCAAAGTCCTCGCTCTGCGCCATCGAGGTGTCGAACCCGCCGACCCGGTCAAAGTCCGCGCGGCGAAAGGTGGTGCCGATATAGACGCCAAAGCAGCGGTCGAGCACGTCGGCCAGGCTGCCGCGCGATCCATCGCTGCTGCCCTGCTTGGTCTGGAAGCACAGCCGTTCCTGCGGCACGGCGCCAAAGATCAGCGCGTTGCAGGTCGCGAGCCGGATTTGCGGATCGCTTTCCAGCAGCTGCGCCATGGTGGACAGATAGTCAGGCCGGAACCGGTCATCGCCATCGAGCAGCGCGATCAAGGGTGCGCGCGATTGGGCGATCGCGGTGTTGCGCGCACCGGACACGCCCTGGTTGGCGGTGGCAAGGAAGCGGATCCGCGGATCGGACAGATAGGGGGAAACGGCGCCAGCCACATCATCGGGCGCGCCATCATCGATGACCAGGCATTCCCAGTCAGTCAGGTCCTGCGCCAGCAGCGAATCCAGCGCTTCGCCCAGCAGATGCGCGACTCCATAGGCGGGGACGATAACCGCAATGCGGGGGCGGGCCCCTGAATCGGGCAGATTGGCGACCTGTGACATGGCTCTGCCTTAGCCCATGGGGGGTTAAACAAGCCTCTACAGGGGGTTGAGGCGGGGATTCCGGGTGGAGATTCGCCGGATTCGGCCCGGTGCGGCCGGGTGGACGGGTCGGTTCGGATCTGGACACCGGCCCGAAAACCGCAGATTTCCGCCACTTTCGAAAAAATTGAAATAAAATTGCAAAAACCCGTTGACCGAATCACAGGCCCGCCTTAGAGGCCCGTTCACCGGACGGGAACGCCGCTTCAAAAACGGCAGAAACGCTCTGGTCGCCAACATAGACGGACAACAAGTCCCCCGAAATCAAAAATCGGGGTACGATGGTTGTCCGGCTCATTTTGTCGGTGGCTCTTTGACATTGTAGGTTTAGATGAAGGGACATGTGGGCGACGGCGCCTGCTCCCGGGGCTTCAGGGCTCGGGGTGGCAGTTAAATAGTCGTTACCATTACACATGTCCTTATGTAACCATACGTATAGATATGTGCAGGGTAATTGACCCCTGAATTAATTTTACGTCAGATGGCAGGCTTCGGCCTGTGCTGTTGTGAGATTGGACACAAACTTGAGAGTTTGATCCTGGCTCAGAACGAACGCTGGCGGCATGCCTAACACATGCAAGTCGAACGAAGCCTTCGGGCTTAGTGGCGCACGGGTGCGTAACGCGTGGGAATCTGCCCTTGGGTTCGGAATAACAGTGAGAAATTACTGCTAATACCGGATGATGTCTTCGGACCAAAGATTTATCGCCCAAGGATGAGCCCGCGTAGGATTAGGTAGTTGGTGGGGTAAAGGCCTACCAAGCCGACGATCCTTAGCTGGTCTGAGAGGATGATCAGCCACACTGGGACTGAGACACG
>CAZKAX010000036.1:0-29572 GCA_964550775.1 uncultured Novosphingobium sp.
TCGCGGATGCGAAGGGCGCACCCGAACTATAACGCCACTTCCTCGATATGGCTGCGTGGCGCGGCGATCCAGCATCCCACCACGATCAGCGCCACCCCGGCCAGGGTGGTCAGGGTGACTGGTTCATCGAACATCCACCAGCCCATCAGCGCGGCCCAGATGAAGGCGGTGTACTCGATCGGCAGCAAGGCCTGCGCCTCGGCCCGGCCATAGCCCCAGCTGATCAGCATCAGCGAAACCATCGCCAGCATGGCCCCGCCGCCGATGTCGAGCAGTGCGCGCGGACCTGGCACTTGTGCCAGCCACGGCGCGGCCAGGCCCAGGAACAGGCCGACGAACACCGTCTGGAACAGCGCAACCTCGATCGGACCGGCCAGCTGGGCCTGCTTGCGTTGCAGGATCAGGTTGAAGGCATAGAGTACGGCGGAAATCAGGATTGCGCCGATTCCCCAGGCGGCGTCATCACTGAAGGCCCCTTCGCCCAGCCGCCCCGCCGCGATCACCAGCACCCCGGCAAGGCCCAGCAGCGAGGCGACGATTGCCCGCTTGCTGACCTGTTCACCCAGAGTCACCGCCGCCAGATAGAGCGCGATCAGCGGAGCGATGAACGACAGCGCGATCCCTTCGGCCATCGGCACCCGCACCAGCCCCCAGAAAAAGGTGGTCGCCATGGCCCCGCTGACCGCGCCGCGCAGTGCGTGGAGCCGCAAGGCACCCTTGTCTGGCCAGACTCCGCCGCGCCATTTCCACAGCGGAAACATCAGCGCGGTGCCGAACAGTGAGCGGAGCAGCATCGCGTTATAGGCCCCGGCAGCGATCGCGGCGTTCTTCATCAGGCCGTCCATCACGCTGAACAGCGCAATGCCCAGCGTGACCGCCGCGAACGGGGCGATCGGATGATCGCGATGGGAACCGACAGACGGCACGGAATTGCTCTCCCCTTGAACAGTCAGGCCTAGGCGAGGGGGCAGGGCGGCGCAAGGTCGGCCGGCGCTCTCGCACAAAGCTTCGACAAGCGCGGCGCGGCAAGATAGGTGTGGGTATGCGCCGGGTCTGGAGCCTGTGAAATGAGCGAACCCAAGGGTGGTGACAGGATCTACCGCCATGCCTTGCCCACGCGGCTGTGGCACTGGCTCAACGCGGTCTGCGTTGCGGTGATGCTGATGAGCGGGCTGATGATCTTCAACGCCCATCCGCGGCTCTACTGGGGGCATTACGGTGCCGATGCGCCGGGCGGACCCGATCCGGCCTGGCTCGATCTGGCCCATGTCAACGGCGGCATTCCCTTCCCCGGCTGGATCACGATCCCGTCCTATTACAGCCTGGCCGATGCGCGGCTGTGGCATTTCGCCTTTGCCTGGCTGCTCGGCGCGGGGCTGGTGCTCTATCTCGGCTGGTCTGTGCTGCGGGGCCACTTGCGCCGCGATCTGGCTCCGCGTCTGGCCGAACTGCATCCGGCGCACTTGTGGCATGACGTAAAGCAGCACGCGCGGCTGCGGTTTCCCACCGGGGTGGCGGCCTTGCGGTACAATGTGCTGCAAAAGCTGGCCTATGGTGCAGTGCTGATCGGGCTGTTGCCGGGGGTGGTGCTGACCGGGCTGACGATGTCGCCCACGCTGAATGCCGCTATGCCCTGGCTGGTGGAACTGTTCGGCGGGCGGCAATCGGCGCGCTCGGTCCATTTTCTCTGCGCGGCCGGGCTGGTCCTGTTCTTCGTGGTCCACATCGCGATGGTCGTGCTGGCCGGGCCGATCAACGAGGTGCGATCGATGCTGACCGGCTGGTACCGCCTGCCGGGCGAAAGGGAGGACGGGCCATGATCCTGACGCGGCGCAAGTTGATCGGGATCGGCGCGGCGGGGGCGAGCGGGCTGCTGCTGGGCGGGTGTGACCAGGTCAATGAGAGCGAGACCTTCCGCGAGGGGCTGAAAGGCGCGACCGGGCTCAACCAGCGGGTCCACCGCCTGCTGGTGGGGGACAGCCTGGCGCGCGAATTTACCGAGGCAGACATGTCGCCGGTGTTCAAAGCCAACGGCAGCCTGCGGGTGGCCGATCCAGCCTACCGCGCGCATCTGGGGCAGCAGTTCGCGCAGTGGGCGCTGCGGGTTGACGGGCTGATCAAGCAGCCGCTGATGCTGCCGCTGACCGCGCTGAAAAGCCTGCCCCAGCGCACCCAGATCACGCGGCATGACTGTGTCGAGGGGTGGAGCGCGATCGGTAAGTGGCAGGGGCCGCAGCTCGGCCAGATCTTGCAGGCCGCCGGACTGCTCCCCAATGCACGCTACGTGGTGTTCCACTGCGCCGACGTGCTGGAAGGCGCGCCCTATTACGAATCGATCGATCTGGTGGAGGCATTCCACCCCCAGACGATCCTGGCCTGGCGGATGAACGATCAGCCACTCAGCGAAGCCCACGGCGCGCCGATCCGCCTGCGGGTGGAGCGCCAGCTGGGTTACAAGCAGGCCAAATATATCATGCGGATCGAACTGCGCGACAGCCTGGCGGGCCTTTATGGCGGCGGCGGCGGCCACTGGGAGGACGCGCGCGGATACCAGTGGTACGCGGGGATTTAGGCTGAACGGCCCCCTCCCGCTTGCGGGAGGGGCAGGGGTGGGCATGAGGCCGCAGGCCTCACTCGTTGGATGAGCCGCCGCTGACCCACCCCCAACCCCTCCCGCAAGCGGGAGGGGAGCCCAGTTACATGATCTTCTTCACCGCCTCGGCCGAATAGAGCCACAGGTCCGCGCCTTCGACCTTGACCGTTGCCATCGCCTTCTGGAAGTCGGCCATGTGCGCGCTGGCGCTGTGCGCGGCGAGCGCTTCTTCGCTTTCCCAGCGTTCGGAAATGCGGATCAGGTCCGGATCGGAAATGTCACGGGCAAAGGCATAGTGCAGGCAGCCCGCTTCCTCGTTGGTGGTCTTGACCATCGCCTCGCCAGCGGTCTGGATCTTGTCGAATTCGCCCGTTGCCAGCTTGAGCCAGCCATTGATCAGCAGCATTTCTCTCTCCGCATGTCAGGTGCGAATCAGCACCAGGGTTGTCTTGCCCCGTGGTCGTAGCGGCGCGCCGTGCCGCTTGCCACCATGTCGTCGGCGATCGATTGCACTGTGCCGTCGCGGCGCGGGCGCGACAGGGTGCGCAGCTCGCGGCCGTATTCGTCATGCGCCACCTGCACGGGGCCGCTGATCACGAAGGGCCCCTGTTGCAGCAGTTCGAGCAGCTTGCCGGTGGCGGCTTCGCCCAGCCGGGCCTCCTCCGGGCAGCGCGCGGGGTGGGTTTCGGGGGCGTCGATCCCGTTGACGCGGATCCGGCGGGTGCCGATGTGGACCGTATCGCCATCGACCACGCAATTGGCTGAGGCGCCCGGGCCGCAGCGGGTGACCGGCCCTGTGACCTGCTCCACGCTCTGCGGTTCGGCGGGCGCGGTCCAGGTGCGGGCCAGCAACCAGCAGCCCAGCACCAGCGCGGCAGCACCCAGCCACCATTTCAGCGCCTGCCACAAGCGCTGCGCGCGGCTCTGCCCGGTCCAGCGGTGGCGCGGGAGGACTTGGCGGGGGCGGGAGCGGCGCGGCCAGGGCATGGCCGCATGCGCTATCGCGGCGCAGAGTCCTTCGCAAGCAGTGCGCACCAGTCCGAGCGGCGGCCGCGCCAGGGTTCGGCGAGCCCTTCGGCCACCAGTTGCGCGCCCAGGCTGCGCCCGCGCCGGGTGACGACGCGCAGCAAACGGCCATACTTGTCGCGGTCCCGCCCCTCGGCGCTCAGCTCGAACGGTCCCTGATTGAGCAGGGCGATCAGCCGCCTGGTCGCCGTATCGCCGCGCTGCTGCTCCGCCGGGCAGCCAGCTCCGTGGGTTTCCGGCGCGTTGATATCAGCGAGGCGGACCTTTTCACCTTGGAGCCAGAAGGTATCGCCATCGACCACGCAGGTCTGGCGTGGGCCGGGTTGGCACAGCGCGAACAGCGCGGCGGAGAGCAGGGGGAGCGGCAGGGGCATGGCCCCGGCCTGCACGCCAGCACGCGCCGGTTCTATCCGGACTAACCCGTAACTTTGATCTGGATCAGAGGCTTAGGAACAGTCCCGCCAGTGCCGCGCTCATCAGGTTGGAGAGCGCGCCAGCCGCCAGCGCCTTTAGCCCCAGCCGCGCGATCACCGGGCGCTGGTTGGGGGCAAGGCCGCCAGTCACCGCCATCTGGATCGCGATCGAGCTGAAATTGGCGAACCCGCACAGCGCGAAAGTGACGATCCCGACGGTCTTTTCCGACAGGTCCTTGGCCGCACCCAGATCGATGAAGGCGACGAATTCGTTGAGCACCAGTTTGGACCCGAAAAACCCGCCTGCGCGCATTGCTTCGGCCCAGTCGGGCGCGCCAAGCAGCCGGAAGACCGGGGCAAAGACATAGCCCAGCACCATCTGGAACGAGAGCTCCGGATGGCCGAACCAGCCGCCGATGCTGCCGACCACGCCATTGGCCAGCGCCACCAGCGCAACAAAGGCCAGCACCATCGCCCCCACTGCCACGGCCAGCTTGACCCCGGTCTGCGCGCCTTGCGATGCGGCCATGATCAGGTTGGCGGGGCGTTCCTCGTCCATCGATTGCACGGGCACGTCATCGGGTTCTTCCAGCACCTGATCCTTGGGATCGGGCATGATGATCTTGGCCATCAGGATCCCGCCGGGGGCCGACATGAACGCCGCGGCGACCAGATAGTCGATCCGGATCCCCATGCTGGCATAGGCCGCCAGGATCGTCCCCGCGACGCCGGCCATGCCCACGCTCATCAGGCAGAACAGCTGGCTGGGGGTCAGCGCGGCCAGATAGGGCCGGATCACCAGCGGGCTTTCCGACTGGCCGACGAAGATGTTGGACGCGGCAGACAGGCTTTCGACCCGGCTGATCCCGGTGATCTTTTCCAGCGCGCCGCCGATCCATTTGATCACCAGCTGCATCACCCCGACGTAATAGAGGATCGAGATCAGCGCGGCGAAGAAGATGATCACCGGCAGCGCCGAAATGGCAAAGCTGTTGCCGCCGATTTCGGGCTTGGCCAGCGGGCCAAAGATGAATTCGGTTCCGGCATGGGCATAGCCCAGCAAGGCCGAGACCCCGGCCGCGATCGCCTGAAGCATGGCATTGCCCCACGGCACATAGAGCACCAGCGCGGCAAACCCGGCCTGCAGTGCAAAGGCCGCCCCGACCACGCGCGGGCGGATGGCCTTGCGGTCGCTCGACAAGAGGTAGGCCAGCACCACGATCAGGCCCATGCCCAGCAGGCTGTTGACGATTTGCATTGCGACCGGTTCCCCCGAAAGAATCTTGCCAGTGGTGGTAATGGGTTTGGGCGGACAGTCAAATCCTGCTCGTGCCGGGGAGGATTGCCCCGCCCGTTGTCCCTCGCTAAGCCTCACCAATGCAGAACCCCACGCCCGTCATCCCGCGCTCGCTGTTTTCATTCTCGCTGCTCTATGGCGGCCTCTGTGTCCTGGCCGGAGTGCTGGGGACCAAGCTTGCCGCGCTGGGGCACTGGCCGGTGCTGGGCGATCTGGCGGTGGAAAGCGGGATCTTCGCCTTTTTGCTACTGGTGGTGATTTCCAGCGCGGTGGCTGAACTGTTCGGACAGCGGGTGGCGAACACTCTGGTGCGGTTCGGGTTCGTGCCGCTGATCGTTTCGATGGTGCTGCTGACGCTGGTGATCCACGTGGTTCCGCCCGCGCCGTTCTGGCACGATCAGGATGCCTTCGCCCGGCTGCTTGGGCAGGGCGCGCGGATGCAGTTTGCCGGGCTGATTTCCTACGGCACCTCGCAGACGCTTAACGTCTATCTGTTCAGCCGGATCGCCGGGGGGCAGGGCAAGTCGCTGGTGATGCGCGCCTGGATTGCCAGCCTGCTCAGCCAGGTGGTCGATACGGTGATCTTCATTACGATCAGCTTTTACGGTCAGGACATGCCGCTGGGCCAGATCATGCAAGGGCAAATTGTGTCCAAGCTGGTGCTGTCCACGATCATGGTTCCGCCGCTGATCGTGGTGTTTGTGAAGCTTGGCCGCTGGCTGGATCGGTAAAAAGGGGTTCAATTCCCCGCATAGCGGCGTAAAGGGCGCGGACTATGAATAACCCGCACGATCCTGCCATTCTCGCCAAGGCCGAAACGCTGGTTGAGGCGCTGCCCTATCTCCAGCGCTATGCCGGCCAAACCTTTGTGGTCAAATACGGCGGGCACGCGATGGGCGATCCCGATCTGGCGCATGACTTTGCCGAAGATGTGGTGCTGCTGAAGGCCGTGGGGATCAACCCGGTGGTGGTCCACGGCGGCGGGCCGCAGATCGGCGCGATGCTGAAGAAGCTGGGCGTCGAAAGCCGCTTCGTCGATGGCCTGCGGGTGACGGACAAGGCAACGGCGGAAGTGGCCGAAATGGTCCTGTCGGGCGCGATCAACAAGGAAATCGTGCGCTGGATTTCCGGCGCGGGCGGCAAGGCGATCGGGATTTCCGGCAAGGACGGCGGCCTGGTCACCGCGCGCAAGGTGGAGCGCACCACGCGCGATCCAGATTCGCAGATCGAACAGGTGGTCGATCTCGGCTTCGTGGGAGAGCCCGAGCGGGTCGATACCAAAGTGATCAAGACCATCAGCGATGCCGGGATGATCCCGGTGATCGCCCCGATTGCGGTCGGCACGGATGGCGAAACCTATAATATCAACGCCGATACCATGGCCGGCGCGATCGCCGCGGCGCTGGGCGCAGCGCGGCTGTTCCTGCTGACCGACGTGGCCGGCGTGCTCGACAAGGACAAGAACCTCCTGACCGACCTGCGCCCGGCCGACATTGCCCGGCTGCAACAGGACGGCACGATCAGCGGCGGGATGATCCCCAAGCTGGAAACCTGCGTCCACGCGGTCGAAGCCGGATGCGAGGCGGCGGTCGTGCTCGACGGGCGGGTGCCGCATGCGATGCTGATCGAAGTGTTCACCTCGCGCGGGGCGGGCACGCTGATCCGGGTGTAAGGGATAGGGAAAGCGGCGCGCCGCGCTCTCTAAAGTTCCCCCGTCTTCATCGCGAAGATCGGCGTGTGCGGTTCGTGCGCGGCGAGGCGGGTCAGCAGCAGGTCCAGTTCGGCCTCTGCAATGATAATCCCCTGATGCGCGGGGCGAATGAAGCCCACTTCGATCATGTGGTGGTTGAAGGCGATCAGGTGATCGTAAAAGCCAAAGGCGTTGAGCAGCCCGACCGGCTTGGCGTGATAGCCCAGCTGCGCCCAGCTGACCGCTTCCCACAGCTCGTCCATCGTCCCGACCCCGCCGGGGATGGTCAGGAACCCGTCGGACAGGCGGGTGAAGGCGGCCTTGCGTTCGTGCATGTCGGCCACCACCACCAATTCGGTGCAGTCATGGTTGGCGACCTCGGCATTGCACAGCGCCTGGGGGATCACGCCGATCACTTCGCCGCCTTCGGCCAGCGCGCCGCTGGCAACAGCGCCCATCAGCCCCAGCCGCCCGCCGCCATAGACCACGCCGATCCCGCGCCGCGCGAGCGTGCGGCCAACCTCGTCGGCCAGTTCCATGAAACGCGGATCGGCGGGCGTGGCGGACCCGCAATAGACGGCGAGGCGTTTCACTTCAGATCCTCCAGCATCAGTTTCGCGGCGGCGCGGGCGCTGCCCAGCACGGCGGGGACGCCCGCACCGGGATGCGCACCGGCGCCGACCAGATAGAAATTCGCGATCTTGCCGTCGCGGCTGTGCGGGCGCAGCCAGGCGGTCTGGCTCAGGACCGGTTCCAGCCCCCAGCCGCTACCCAGATAGGCGCTGAAATCGAGCGCGAAATCGCGCGGGGCATAGTGGAACTTGGTGACGATCCGGTCATGAATATCGGGGATCAGCCGCCGCCCGACCTCGTCAATTACGCGCTTTTCCAGCATCGGGCCGATCGTGTCCCAATCGACCGGCAGCTTGCCAAGGTGGGCCACGGGCACCATCGCGCGGAACACGCTTTTGCCCGGCGGGGCCATCGACGGGTCGGTCACGGTCGGATGGTCGAGCAGGATCAGCTGGTCCTGCGGCAGCACGCCGTGTTCGAACACGTCTTCCAGCAGGCCCTTGTAACGCGGGCCGAACAGCGCGGTGTGGTGCTGGATTCCGGGCCAGCTGCCCTCCAGCGCGAAATGGACCAGGAACACGCCGGGGCTATAGCGCTTGCGCGCCAGGCTGCGCGCCATTTCGGTGCCGCGCTGGGTGCCTGCGAGCAGTTCGCGGTAGGTGTGCATGACATCGGCGTTGCTGGCGACCGCGTCGAACCGTTCCTTCCAGCCGCTTTGCGTTTCCACCTCGGTCGCACGGTTGCCCAGGGTGTGGAGGTGGACCACCGGATCGTGCAGCCGCAAGGTTCCGCCCAGCCTCTGAAAGTGCCGGGCCATCGCCTCGGCCAGCTGACCTGCGCCGCCCTTGGGCCACCACACGCCGGTATCCTGTTCCAGCTTGACCGCCAGCGCCTGGACCGCGCTGGTGCTGAGCGGGTTGGCACCGATCAGCAGGGCCTGAAAGGTCAGCGCCTGGCGCAAGTGATCGTCCTTCACCTGGCTGGCGGCGATCGACCACAGGCTGCGCCAGGTCTGTTGCCGGACCAGTGCAGGCAGCGCCCTGGCCGCGGCGCGGAAATCGGGGAAGGGGACCGAACCGAGCCGCCGGTAGCCTTCGCTGAGTGCCGCCGCGCTATAGCGCAGGAAATCGTCGAGTCCGCCCAGATCCCCCGGCGCGACCCGCGCCACTTCGCGGGTGAGCGAGGCTTCGTCTCCGGTCAGATCGAAATGCGCGCCATCGGGCCAGCCCAGCCGCCAGAACGGGCTGACCGGCATCACTTCGATGTCGGCGGCCATGTCATGCCCGCTGAGCGACCACAGTTCCGACAGCGCGGCGGGATCGGTGAACAGCGTGGGGCCGGTATCAAAGGTGAAGCCGTCGCGCTGGATCGCATAGGCGCGCCCGCCCACTTTGTCGCGGGCTTCGACCAGCACGGTCTCTACTCCGCTGGCCTGAAGCCGGATGGCCAGCGCCAGCCCGCCAAAGCCCGCGCCGATCACGCAGGCGCGGCGCGGCGCGAGCGGGGGAACCATGCTCATCCCCGCAGCCTCCGGCCGGTCATGACTACATCTGTGCGCGCGCTCATTGCGCCCGGTTTAGGCGCTGGCGCGCGGCGCGGCAATGCGCCATGTTGCTGCGGTGCTGTGGAACATGCCCGCCCGCCCGGTCGATCCCGCCAGGGTTACCCGGTAAAGGTCTGGCGCCGGGGGAGAAACCGTGATGAGCAAGCTGATGCCGGACCGCCAGGGCGCGCTGCTGGCGCTGCTGATGGCGGGGCTGTTCTGCGCGATCCTGCTCGCCATGGGCCGCGTGCCGATCTGCACTTGCGGCACGGTCAAGCTGTGGTGGGGCATGGTGCAGAGCGCTGAGAACAGCCAGCACATTCTCGATTGGTACAGCTTCAGCCACGTGATCCATGGGCTGCTGTTCTACTTCTTCGCTTGGCTGCTGTGGCAGCGCTGGGCTCTGCTGGGCGGCAAGCCGATGCGCTGGGCCCTGCCGATCGCGGTGGCGTTTGAAGGCTGCTGGGAACTGCTGGAAAACTCCCCGCTGATCATCAACCGCTACCGCGCGGTGACGATGAGCTATGGTTACGAAGGCGACAGCGTGCTCAATTCGCTCAGCGATATTTCGTGCATGGCGCTGGGCTTCTGGATCGCCAGCCGCCTGCCGTGGAAGGGCAGCCTGGCCCTGGCGCTGGCGTTCGAACTGTTCACGCTGGCCATGATCCGCGACAACCTGACGCTCAACGTGCTGATGCTGGTCTGGCCGGTGGAGGCGATCCGGGTGTGGCAGGGGGGATGATTTTAGGGTGCACACCCTAAATCGCACTTGATTCTGCCTTGATCCGGGTCAATGCTCGCAGCGCGTTTCGAGTCGAAACTCAATCCAATGGCGAAATGCGCCAGGCAGAACACAACGGAGAGTGAGGATGGCAACCGCAGCAGTTCAGGCAAGTGCGCCCGCAACCCATGTCGATGTGCTGATCGTCGGCGCAGGGATTTCGGGGATCGGATCGGCCTATCACCTGCAGGATCAGTGCCCCGGCAAGAGCTATGTCGTGCTGGAAATGAAGGACACCTTCGGCGGGACCTGGGAAACCCACAAGTATCCCGGCGTGCGGTCAGACTCCGATCTCTACACCTTCGGTTACCGCTTCAAGCCGTGGGTCGGCACCCCGATCGCGTCGGCGCAGGCGATCCTGGATTACATGGGCGAAGTGATCGATGAAAACGGCATCGGCGAACACATCCGCTATGGCCGCCGCATCACTGCCTGCAGCTGGGACAGCAAGACCAACCTGTGGACCGTCGAAGCCAGCGGCAAGCACGGCAACGAAACCTTCACCTGCAACTTCCTGTGGATGTGCCAGGGCTATTACGATCACGAAAAGCCCTACACCCCCGAATGGCCCGGGATGGACCGTTACAAGGGGCTGCTGATCCACGCCCAGCTGTGGGATCCCAAGATCGATTACAAGGGCAAGCGCGTGCTGGTGATCGGTTCGGGCGCGACGGCCGCCACGGTGATCCCCGAATTCGCCAAGGACGCGGCGCATGTCACCATGCTGCAGCGTTCGCCGACCTATTTCTATTGCAGCGAGAACAAGAACGAGCTGGCCGACCGGTTGCGCGAAGTGGGGATTGACGAACCGACCATCCACCGCGTCGTCCGCGCCCAGATCATGTACGATCAGGACGTACTGACCAAGCGCGCGATCGAGGAACCCGATGCGGTCTTCGAGGATCTGAAAGCCCTGATCCGCGCTTTTTCGGGCAAGGAAGACTTCCAGTTCGAACCCCACTTCACGCCCAAGTACCGCCCGTGGCAACAGCGCCTGGCCTTCTGCCCCGAAGGCGACATCTTCCGCGCGGCGGTAGAGGGCAAGCTGACGGTGGTTACCGACACGCTGGAAACCTTCACCGAAACGGGCGTACGCACCGCTTCCGGGGAAGAGATCGAAGCGGATATCATCGTCGCCGCCACCGGGTTCAACCTGCTGATGATGGGCGGGATCCCGTTCAGCGTGGATGGCCAGCCGGTCGATTGGCACGATACCGTCAACTACCGCGGGATGATGTTCACTGGTGTGCCCAATATGTGCTGGGTGATGGGATATTTCCGCGCCAGCTGGACCCTGCGGGTCGACATGATGGGCGATTTCGTCTGCAACCTGCTGAGCCATATGGACCAGATTGGTGCCAGGCGGATCGACGTTGCCCTGCGCGATGAAGACCAGGGCATGGAGCTGTCCGACTGGATCGAGAACGACAACTTCAACCCCAGCTACCTGATGCGCGGGCTGAAACTGATGCCCAAGCGCGGGGACAAGCCCGAATGGCGCCACAACCAGGATTACTGGGCAGAACGCGGTGAAATCCCCAACATTGACCTGACCGGGGACGAATTCCTCTATGACGGTCAGCGCAGCAAGGCGCGCGCCAAAGTGGCGGAACCGGCCTGACCCGCACCCCCCCTTCCGCTTGCGGGAGGGGGCCTTACCCCTCCACCATCGCGCTGGATGGATAGGGCGCCAGCAGCGCGCTGGCCTTGCCCCAGTCGCCCTTCAGCCACAGCTCCCACGCCTTGGGATCATTGGGCAGCACCACCGGCATCGTATCCCGTCCGGCGTGGCGGTAAAGCGCGTTGGGCTCGCAGGTCAGCAGGGCAAAGCTGGGGACCTCGCTGTCCTTCCACACGCCCGCCAGCGCGAACAGTGGCTGATCGGCACAGCCGAAGCGGTGGCGGCGGCGTTTGCCCTCGGCGTCCACACCCTTGCCCCATTCGGCCAGCTCGGTCGCGGGGATCAGGCAGCGGAATTCGCTGTTGCGCAGATTGCCGATCCAGAACGGGCTGTCCGGATTGCGCACGCTCAGCACCGCAGAGCCGCGCTCCCCCGCGCTGGGCGGCGGCGGCACCCCCCACTGGCGCGGCACCATCCGCCGCGGCTGCCCCGCCTGCCGCGGCCCGGCCACAAATTCGCGCCCCGCAGTGATCACCGGCGCAAACTGCCCCGGCGCAATCGCCCCGCCCGCCCAGGGATCGCGCCCCGGCGGCAAGCCAAAGCGCTGCTGAATCGCGGCGGCGGAGGCATCGAGGCGGTAGAAGGCGGGCATGGCGCGCCACCATCGGGAAAGGTGCTCCGGACAGCAAGTTTCAATTGACCTGCGCCGGATCATTCGGCCATTCTGAGAGTGGATCGTGCGATGACTATGTGGGGGCTATGGCCATGTTGCGCGGTGTTTTTTTCGGACTTGTTGTGGCGCTGGGGGCGTATCGGGCCGAGGCCCAGCTTGCCCCCGATCTGGTGCGACCGATTGCGCTTGATCCTGCGTTGGTGGCCCAGGCCGAAAAGGTGAAGGGCGGTGGCAAGCCGATCGACAAGTATTGCACCGCGAAGATCGTCAAGGACTGTTTCAGGGAGGTCAATTGGGGCGATAGCTGGAACTTCGAGGCCGGCAACAAGACCAAGGCCTATTATGCCTATGCCCAGCCGCGCCGGATCAACTGGGCCAAGGACCGCGAGTACGTTCCAACCTATTACACCAAGGACGGCAAACCGCTTGACGGGCCCGGCCAGCAGCCGATCCATTTCATCGATCTCTATCTGCTCGAGCACCGCTTCAACGATGCGCTGGATCGGCTGAATGCCGTGATCAAGGCCAATCCCAGATCGGTCGATGCGCTGGTGCGGCGGGCCGAACTGCTCGAATCCGCCGGGCGCTACGATCTGGCCGGGGCCGATTTTGCCGCAGCCCAGGCGCTGACCCAGAAATTCATCGGCGACAATGGCCGCGGCTCGTCCGACGGACTGAACTATCTGCAGATCCGCGCCGCGAACTATCTGGTGAACGGCTCCCAAACCGCCCAAGCCGAAACCCTGCTGGCCGCAACCAAGCCCGTGCATGAAGAAACCGCCCGACTGCTCGAATTCGCATACCGCGATCTGCGCGCTGCCCAGGCCCGCTGGACGCCGCAGGTTCGGGCCGGGGTCGATGCCGCGCTGGCAAAGCCGTACCCTTGCGGGATCGATACGGCCGAAGTGATCCTGGCCGATCAGGCGAATTACCGGCCGGAGGCTCTGTTTTGGGGGCGGGTTCAGCGCGATGGCAATTGCGGCCGGGTAGACCGCGCCGCCGCCACGCTGGAATCCCGTTTGCCTGCGATGCTCGCCAGCCAGAACGCGATCCGCGATCACATCTTCTGGCACGATGACAAGAAAGCCAACCTGGAGCCGCTGCTCGATTTCTACCGGCGCGGTGCCCCGACTGACAATGCCGTAGCCCTGTTTCGCAAGGCCAAGGCTGACTTTTCCCTCACCCGCAGCGGCAACATCTACTATAAGGCGCTGATCATGGGCCTCGTCGACGTGCTGGCCGCCGGGGGGCGCTATGTCGAAGCAGGCGACGAACTGTGGGAACTGCGCGTAATGGGCCCGGCCGGATGGGGCCTGACTTACGACCCCAATGGACCGGCCGAACAATGGATGCCGGGCGGAAAGCTGGTCGAAATGGCCAAGCTGGCCCAGCTATCCGGCAAACAGCTGAGCCGCGAGCCGCAGAAGTTCGCTTATGAATTCGAGAACGGCATATACCAGGCCTTCGCCAAGGAAGATGCCGCACGCGCCAACGCCAGTTTCGAAGCCACCCAGAAACGGATGCACGAAGAGCAGGGGCGAATCTACGATGCCTATGCCAACATGGCCTACAACCAGCAGCAACTGGAAAACTGCGATCGCTATTATGGCCAGGTCACCGGGGCCTTGAGCTCGGTCAACCTGCCCGCCAACGCCGATGCGCTCAACACGATGAAAGGTGATTGCGCGGCACTGCGCGCCAGGACCGGGCTAACCAGTCACCGTTTCAGCTGGGAGAATTGAGCGAACCGCCGCTGGACTGGCCGCCCGCCTTGGCCTAGAACCTCCCCCATCCCCGGGGAGCCTGTGCTGGCTGAGAGGGGCCGGTCACGCGGCCCGACCCGTTGAACCTGAACCCGTTAGCACGGGCGGAGGGAAGGGCCGGTCTTCGCACCCGCGCTCCCCCTGTGCCCCAGAAGGAAGCGCATATGGCCGACATCAACAGCAAGCTCGAAATCGGCGTCACCACCGGGCCGATCCGTGGTTCCGCCAAGATCCACGTCGGCCCGCTGAAAGTCGCGATGCGCGAGATCAGCCTGGAACCCTCCAGCGGCGAACCGCCGGTGCGGGTCTATGACACCAGCGGCCCCTACACCGATCCTGCCGCCCAGATCGACATCGCCAAGGGTCTGCCCGAACTGCGCCGCGACTGGATTGTCGCGCGCGGCGATGTGGAGGAAGTGACCCAGCGCGAGGTCAGGCCCGAGGATAACGGCCAGCTCGGCCCGGATCGCTCCGGCGGCGTCCCCGCTTTCCCCAATGTCCGCCGCAAGGTGCTGCGCGCGAAGCCGGGCATGAACGTCAGCCAGATGCATTACGCCCGCCGGGGCATCGTCACCCCGGAAATGGAATATGTCGCCACCCGCGAAAACCTGGGCCGCGAAATGGTGCGCGAACACATCCGCGACGGGCAGGATTGGGGCGCGGAAATCCCCGACTATGTCACCGGCGAATGGGTCCGTCAGGAAGTGGCGCGCGGGCGGGCGATCATCCCCAGCAACATCAACCACCCGGAAAGCGAACCGATGGCGATCGGGCGCAATTTCCTGGTCAAGATCAACGCCAACATCGGCAACAGCGCCGTGGCATCAGACGTCGCGGCAGAGGTCGACAAGATGGTCTGGTCAATCCGCTGGGGCGCGGACACGGTGATGGACCTTTCCACCGGCCGCAACATCCATGACACCCGCGAATGGATCCTGCGCAACAGCCCCGTGCCGATCGGCACCGTGCCGATCTATCAGGCGCTGGAAAAGGTCGGCGGGATTGCCGAGGACCTGACCTGGGAGGTGTTCCGCGATACCCTGATCGAACAGGCCGAACAGGGGGTCGATTACTTCACGATCCACGCCGGGGTGCGGCTGCCCTATATCCCGATGACCGCCAAGCGCGTCACCGGCATCGTCAGCCGCGGCGGCAGCATCATGGCCAAGTGGTGCCTGGCGCATCACAAGGAATCGTTCCTCTATGAACGGTTCGACGAGATCACCGAGATCATGAAGGCCTATGACATCGCCTATTCGCTCGGCGATGGCCTGCGCCCCGGATCGATCGCCGACGCCAATGACGAGGCGCAGTTCGCCGAACTCTATACCCTGGGCGAGCTGACCAAGCGCGCCTGGGAGCAGGACGTCCAGGTGATGATCGAAGGCCCCGGCCACGTGCCGATGCACAAGATCAAGGAGAACATGGACAAGCAGCTGGCGGCTTGCGGCGAAGCCCCGTTCTACACGCTCGGGCCGCTTGTCACCGACATCGCGCCGGGATACGATCACATCACCAGCGGCATCGGCGCGGCGATGATCGGGTGGTTCGGCACGGCCATGCTGTGCTACGTCACCCCCAAGGAACACCTTGGCCTGCCTGACCGGGACGACGTGAAAGTCGGCGTCGTCACCTACAAACTGGCCGCCCACGCGGCTGACCTTGCCAAGGGCCACCCGGCCAGCAAGGTCCGCGACGATGCCCTGTCCCGCGCCCGCTTCGAATTCCGCTGGCGCGACCAGTTCAACCTGTCGCTCGATCCCGACACGGCGGAACAGTACCACGATCAGACCCTGCCCGCAGAAGGCGCCAAGACCGCGCATTTCTGCTCCATGTGCGGGCCCAAGTTCTGCAGCATGAAGATCACGCAGGAAGTGCGCGATTTCGCCGCCAAGCAGAATGCCGCGCCGGACACCTTCCTCGCCGCCGAAGACGCGGAAAAGGGGATGGAGGAAATGAGCCGCGTCTACAACGAAGGCGGGCGCGAGCTCTATATCGGCGCGGGGGACCGCGAGCATGACTAGACCTCGCCTGCTCGCCAGCGCGCTGCTGCTCGCACTGGCGAGCGGGGCGGGGGCCGAAAATGTCGCCCCTGCGCTCACCGCCGCCCAGGCCCGCGCCAGTCTGGCGGGGGAATGGAATGCGGAGCTGCAATACCGCGATTACCAGTCCGGCCAGTGGCAGGGCATCCCCTTCAAGACCACCATCGCCATGGTCGCGGACGGCGTCACCCAGATCCGCACCAGCGCCTATGATGACGGGCCCAAGGCGGGCACGGTGTGGATCACCACGGTCACCATGCTCGGCAAGGACGGCGTGACCGAATATGCCGCCACCTTTCGCGCCGGCCGCCCGGCCGAACACGAAGTGGCCCGCCTGCGGATCGAAGCAGGCCGCGATCCCGCCCACTGGGTGCTGGTGACCGAGCTTGACGGCGAGGACGACAACCGCCCCGCCCGCATCCGCGAAGTGACGACGCGGGACGGCGATACCGTCACCACGGTCAAGGACGTCGATTTTCAGGACGATACCAGGGCCGAATGGCTGACCCGCAACCGCACTGTGCTGAACCGGCGCGCGCAGCCATGACTGGTCTGCCATAGCTGGCCAAGTCTGACCGGGCCGCGCATCTGCCACCGCAATGCGGTGCTCACAACACAGCTTCAATCTTCGATCAGCAGCCGGTCGAGCAAATTGTCCAGGACGGCTTCGGGTTCGACCAGCTTGAGATTTTCGTCAATTGCCAACACGGCAACGCCATGCACAGCTGCCCAGATGGCGTTGGTGCGGATCAGCAAAGCCTTGCTGCTGATGCCAGCGCTGCTGTTCAGGCCGGCGATGCCTGCCTGCAGCGCGGCAAAGGCAGTGGCGGCGGCGCTGCTTGAAAAATCGTCACTTGGCGCACCTTCGCCGAGCGGAAGTGACAGGTTTCGCGGCAGTATCCCTGCAAACATCAACCGGAACAGCTGGGTATTCGATTGGGCAAACCGGACATAGCCATGCAGACCGGCGCGCGCGCGCAGCACCGGATCGTCGTGCCCGGCCGCCGCCGCTGCGGTTGCTTGCGCCAGCATCGTAAATCCGCGTTCTCCCAGCCGATGCAGCAGTTCGTCCTTGTCCGTGAAATAGTGGTAGGGTGCGCTGCGCGACACGCCAACCAGATCCCCTAGCGAGCGCAACGATAACGCGGCCACCCCTTTTGAAGCGATAATATCCGTCGCCGCGTCGAGCAGTTCCTGCTCAAGATTTGCCCGGTGGTAGGATTGCTTTTGACCAGCCATATCTGGCTTCCTAGTTGCATACTTGACAGTGTCAAGATTGCAATCTATCAATCTTGACACTGTCAAGTTGGAGTATCCAGATGCGCAAGGTCATTCAGGTAGGAACTGCTGCATTGCTCGTGGCTGCAGGGGTCACGGGCTGCAGCGATACCTATCTGGGACGGGTGCTGTCGCTGCGCAGTCCCGATGTTGAAGATTACGTCCGTCTCCCTTCGCGGCGGGTCGAAAACGGCCAGGGCATTGTCCCTCTGGAGACTGCGCGCAACGCGAACTGGATGGCCCGCACGCTGGACAAGGAAGTAGCCACCCCCGCGGGCTTCGATGCCTTTGCAGCCAGAACTGGCACAACGGCCTTCATCATTCTGGCAAATGGCAAATTGGTGGACGAACGCTACTACGGCGGCGCACGGAGGGATGCCCTTTTCAAGAGCTTTTCGATCTCCAAATCCATCCTTTCGGCGATGTTTGGAATTGCCGCCGCAGACGGAATCATCAGCCGCGACGACCGCCTGGGGGACCATATAGCGGGTATCACCAACTCTGCGTTGGCAGACGTAAAGCTTGGGCAACTGCTCGATAACGTCAGCGGCTTTGCTTATGCCCGGGGCGGCATGCCTTGGCGGCAACAACCGCGCATGTATTATTCAACCGATATCCGGCGCTATCTGCGCCAGACTCAATTCGCGCACAAGCCAGGAACCCGGTTCGAGGGTGAGGATCTGAGCCCTCTGCTGGTCGGCTATGCACTTGAATCCGCGCTGCGCAAGCGCGATCCACAGGCAACTTTGGCTGGCTTTGCTGCACGCCGCCTGTGGCAGCCACTCGGTGCTGAATATCCAGCTTTGTGGAATATCGATCACCCCGGTAACGGGATGGAGAAAGTGGAAAGCGGCTTTGTCGCGCGGGCGATTGATCTGGCGCGGTTTGGCCAGCTCTATCTGGATGGCGGCCTTGCCAACGGCAGGCAAGTCGTCCCGGCTGATTGGGTCGCCTTGTCACGATCGGTCCCGCCCGATGGCGTGCCAAACCATTTCATCGATACAGATGGCCATTATCACAATCTATGGTGGGGCGCACCACGCATTTCCGGCCAGACGCAGCGGTTCTATGCGAACGGGCATTTCGGCCAGCGGATCTTTGTCGATCCCGACAAGAAACTGGTAATGGTCAGATTGGGCAGTGACAGCGGCGATGTAGACTGGACGGCCTTGCTTGGGAGAATTGCCGACAAATGGTAAATCCTGACCCTAGATCTCAACGGTGATTGCGGTGCGGGGAATGGCGAGGAAAGGGGGCGTAAGCCCCACAACGTAAGTCCAATCTTGTCCCTAGTCACATTTCCGTTATAACGCCCGTATGAACGCACCTCTCAAAATCACCAAGATCGGCAACTCCGCCGGAGTTGTCCTGCCCAAGGAACTGCTGGCGCACCTTGGTGTGGCGGTGGGGGAAACGGTGTCGGTGGTGACCACGCCGCACGGCATCGAACTGCGCGGCGGTGAGCCGGACTTTGAAGCGCAGATAGCGGCGGCGCGCGAGGTGATGATGCGGCGCAAACGGGCGCTGCACGAGCTGGCGAAGTAACTTTGACGCAGCAATGGGTCTGGATCGCCACGGACGTGGCTCTGGCCGCGCACGCCGAACAGCTGGTCGAGCATGGCGGAGGGGCCGGGGTGCGCGATGCAGGCGCGCTGGAAAGCGCTATGATGCGGCCACGCAATCTGGCGGATTATGACAATCCCGATGCCGCCGCGCTGGCTGCTGCCTATGCCTTTGGCATTGCCCGCAACCATCCCTTCGTGGATGGCAACAAGCGTACTGCCGCAGTGATTTCGGAAACTTTCCTGATGCTTAATGGCTTTCGTCTGACTGCCAGCGATGCCGAACTGGTCGTGGCATTCGTTGCGCTCGCCGCCGGGGAGCTTGGCGAGGTGGAACTGGCGGACTGGCTCAGGGAACGGCTTGCATCCCTGACCTGAGGGTTACCCAAAACCATTTTCCTACACGAACCATATCGGTTATAATACCGGTATGACAGAACCAAATCACACCCCGCCCGCCCTGATCCCTCCCACCCACGCTACCCACTGGTCGCGCGCCAAGATGGCGCGGTTTCTGGCGGAGTTGGCGGCGACTCACTCCGTCTCTGCGGCCGCGCGGGTGGTGGGGATGAGCCGCCAATCGGCCTATCGGCTGAAAGCGCGCCTCAGGGATGATCCGTTTGATCTGGCGTGGGAGGCGGCGGTGCAATCGGGCTATGATGCCTTGCACCAGGCCGCGCTCGACCGGGCGCTCAACGGGGTTGAAGTGCCGGTCTATCACCGCGGCGAGCTGGTCGGCACGCGCCGTGCCTTCGATGAGCGGCTGACGGTGTTCCTGCTGTCATCGCGCAACCGCCACAATGTCCCGCTTGACCGGGCCAGCCAGGCGGCGCGGCTCAACTGGTCGGGCTATTTCGCCGACTTGCTGGTCAAGGTGCGCAGCGGCGCGGCCTTGCCGCAGCTGGAGGAGGACCGCAGCACCGCATTTGCCGCGCTGGCCGATCATATGGAGCGCGAGCTGGGCGAAGAACCGGGCGAAAATGCCTGAAATGCGCAATGTGTCACCTTGTTCGGCGCAAGTATCGGAATTTGCGCCTGAAATGCCCCGGACAGGGTGTCACCTTGTTGTCACCTTGTCCGGCGGGCGTGTCACCTTGCCGGGCGCGGCGGGCGGGCTTAAGAAGGCCGGGATGGCCCACGAAACCCGCATTGTCACGTGCACCGGCCCGCACGATCCGCATGCCTTTGACGGGATTTCCCGCCAGCCACGCAGCGGCGCGCTCGACCGGGTCTGTCCGCTCTGCCACGGGCACGGGCAATGGAACCGCGAGTTCGACCTGGCCAGCCAGCGTTCGAAGCGCTGCCTGTGCGACAAGTGCGACGGACGCGGCTGGATCGAAACCGGGGACGATCCGGTGCCCAGCCCCGATACCGCGCTGTCACCCGATGGCCAGCCGCGCTGGGTGACGCGCTATGCCCCCTCGGATGACCGGGACGCGGCGGGAGAGGCAGGAGGAGGCTAGCCCGTGGTGGCCGTCAGTCCGGGCGAGGGATGCCTGGCCTGGACCGGGACGTAGCGCAACGCCCTATTCGTCGTCGTTCGGATCTTCGGGCGCGGCTGCATAGAGCATGCCGTCCCAGCCATATTGGTGGTCGTTGTTGGTCGAAACGCGCAGGCAATTGAGCTGCATTTGCGAGGTTCCGTCCGGCATCTGCACGAAAGTTCCGGTTGCCGCGGTCAGCACCGTCCCGCTGGCCGAATCCGCGCCGGAAAAGGACAGGGCGTTGAAGTTCCGGTCCGCCACCGATCCCGCGGCGGCCCAGGATCCGGTCACCTGGAACGGGTCGCCCTTGAAAGTGAAAGTGCCGTGCAGGTTCCCGTTCGAAGGATCCCCGTCAAGGTCCAGTTTGGCGTCAAAGCTGCCGTCTTCGTTGGGATGGGTCGAATAAGAGAAGCTGGTCATCGATGTCCCCCTTGGCGCGCCGCGCCAGTCCGGGCCGGCCGCGAAGGAGGCACGCTAACATGCCGTTCGGGGCAAGTCGCGGGCAATTGTAAGGGTCAGCGCTTGCGCACGAACTCCGCGCGCAGGACCAGGCCCTTGATGCCGGGGTACTTGCAGTCAATCTCCTGCGCGTCGCCGGTCAGGCGAATGCTGGGGATGACGGTGCCTTGCTTCAGCGTCTGGCCGGCGCCCTTGACGGTCAGGTCCTTGATCAGGGTGACGGCATCGCCATCGGCCAGCAGGTTGCCCACCGCATCGCGCACTTCGACCGCATCGGCGGCGGCGCGTTTGGCGGCAAGTTCAGAGGCCGGCAGCCATTCGCCGCTGTCCTCGTCGTACACATAGTCTTCGTCATCAGCCATGCGACTGGCCATGGCAGGCGCGGCGCGGTTTGGCGAGGGAAATCAGGCGGCGCGGGGCGTGAGCAAAGCCTTGCGTGCGGCCTTGTCGATATAGAGCCGTTCATCCGCGCGGCGCAGCAGCAGCTTGGGATCGGTCCCGTCCGCCAGGCTGAGCGCGGTGCCGAGCGACATGCCGACCAGCAGGTCCTGCCCGTCGCAGGCATAGGGCCGGGCGATCGCAGCCCGCGCCGCGTCGAGTTCGGCCTCGGCCAGCAGAGTGCCCTGCGCGGCGGGATAGAGCAGCGCGAATTCATCCCCGCCCAGCCGCGCGATCGAGGCCGCGCCCGGGGCATGGGCGCGCAGCCGCGCTGCCACTTCGGCCAGGATCGCATCCCCGGCGTGGTGCCCGTGGCTGTCATTGGCGGCCTTGAACCCGTCAAGATCGGACAGGGCCACCAGCACCGGCTCGCCCCGGTTCAAATGGTCACGCAGCGCGGTGTCAAAGGCCAGGCGGTTGTCCAGCCCGGTCAGCGGGTCCGATGCGGCGAGGCGGTTGAGCTTGTGCTGCAGGGTCAGCATGGTCACCGTCTCTTCGAACTTGCCCAGCACGACCTTGGCCTGCAGCAGCGTGATCAGCACGATCATCGCTGCCATCGCCCGCACTCCCAGGTTGTGATAGAAGCACATCTTGATCACGATCGGCAGGGTAGTGGCCACCATCGCCCCGATCGCGGCGCGCGGCACGGCCAGCAGGCAAGTGGCGCTGACCAGCCCGGCGATGCCGATGAACACCGGCGCGGTCATGCAGTAGTATTTTTCGGTCTCGATGAAGGCATTGACGCACCACAGCCCGGCGACCAGCCCCAGCGGCACGGTCACCAGCGGGGCGCGGCGCAACTGGCGCAGCGCGGCGGCGCTGTCATGCGCCTGCGGGCGGGTGCGAAAGCGATAGAAGATGATCAGGGTTGCCGAAATGATGATCGCGGGCGGGGCCAGCTGCTGCCACACCGGCAGATCGCCCACCACCGCCATGGCCATGGCCACGGCATTGGCGGCAATCGCCAGGCACAGCAGCGGCAGCGAAGCGAGCAGGCGTTCGTGCTGCAACGCCACCATCGCGCCGCGCACCTGGGGCGGCACGGGCGCGGTAAAGGGCGAGCACCAGCCCGACACTTTGCGCCGCAATACTGCCCGCGAGAGGCCCATTTCCCGTCAATCTCCCCTGTCCTGACAGGAGACTGGCGAAATTTGGCTAATATGGCGTTAAACCGATGGCAGCTTATCGATCAGGATCGCGCCCCAGACCGCCAGGGTCAGCGCCCCGCCAGCCAGGGTCCAGCGGATCGCGCGGCCAAGATAACGGGCCTGGACATCGATCGAATGGACAAAGGCGGCAAACAGGCGCTGGCGCGCGCTGTCATCGGTTTCAATCCCTTCGCTGTCGAACTCTTCCCCCAGCATCAGGGCGCGCAGCGCGAAAAAGCACGATACCACCAGCGGAACCAGACCGATCAGGCTGGCCAGCACCAGCCCCGGCTGGGTTGGGGCGTCGAGGCTGAGCGGTGCCCCCGGACTGGCCGAGATCGGGTGCGTGCCGATGGTGATCAGCAAGGCATTGAAACCCAGCATCGCGCCAAGCCGGACCGAGAGATCAAGATCGCGGTTTTCAAGGAATTCGAGGTCGGCGATGAAGCCGGGCTCCGGCGGATTGCCGCGCATGGCCTGAAATGCCCGCAGCCGCGATCGAAACGAAAGGAACGACATGGCCAAAGCGTTAGTTTGCTTGCCGCTGCTTCGCAAGACTGGCACCTGACCGTGATGGAACAAGCGGTTATACGATTGGAAGAACGGCACCGGGCCGCCGCTGTGGCAACCCTGGCGGCGGCCTTTGCCCAGGATCCGGCGCTCAGCTGGATCATCCCCGATCCCGCCGCGCGGGCGCGGCGCTTGCCGCTGATGTTCGACTGGCTGTTCGATGACCATCTGGAGCGCGGGTTGATGCTGGGCACGCCCGATTGCGGCGCGGTCACGTTCTGGCGCCCGCCCGGTCAGGTGCACTACCGCACCCCGCTTTACCCGCGCCATCTGCTGCACATGGTTCAGGTGTTCGGGGCGAACCTGCTGCGCGGGGCCAAAGTGGGGGACGCGATCGACGCGCATGTGCCGCGCGGCGAAGCGGCGCTGTATCTGCGCTATGCCGGGGTGCGGCCCGACTTGCAGGGCAAGGGGCTGGGCGGGCAGACGATCCGCGCCGGGTTGGCCGAAGCGGCGCGGCTGGGGGTGCCGGCCTGTCTTGAAACCGCGACCGAGAGCAATGTCGGGCTCTATCAGCGGCTGGGCTTTGCCATTGTCGAGGAATGGGACGTGCGCGGGCGCGGCGCTCCGCATTTCTGGACCATGGCGACCCCGCACGGGGGCCCCGCTGAATGAGCGTCGAGCGCCGGACCAGCCTGTTCGTGCTGGTTACCATCTTCCTTGACGCAATGGGTTTCG
Organism: uncultured Novosphingobium sp.; assembly: GCA_964550775.1. GTDB lineage: Bacteria > Pseudomonadota > Alphaproteobacteria > Sphingomonadales > Sphingomonadaceae > Novosphingobium. The sequence continues at coordinate 23,633 of CAZKAX010000036.1, forward strand.
GGCTGATCATGCCGGTGCTGCCGCGCCTGCTGATGCGGGTCGGCGATATCGGGCTGGACGCGGCGATTGACGTTGGCGCCTGGATGAGCCTGCTGATGGCCGTGGCGACGTTTCTGGCCGCGCCGGTGCTGGGCAACCTGTCGGACGCGGTGGGACGCCGCCCGGTGCTGCTGATCGCGCTGGCCGGGCTAGCGGCCAATTATCTGATGCTGGCCATGGCCAATTCGCTGGCGCTGGTCATCGCCGGGCGGGTGCTGACCGGATTGTTCGGCGGGTCCTATGGCCCGGCACAGGCGGCGCTGGCGGATATTACCACGGCGGAAAGCCGCGCGAAGAGCTTTGCCACGGTCAGCGCGGCCTTTGGCGTGGGCTTTGTGGCTGGACCGGCGCTGGGCGGGCTGCTCAGCCAGTTCGGGGACCGGGCACCATTTCTGGTTGCCTGTGCGCTGTCGCTGGCCAACCTGATTTATGGCCTGACACTGTTTCCGGAAACCCTGGCCAAGGAAAACCGCCGCCCGTTCACCCCGGCCCGGGCCAATCCGTTCGGGGCCTGGCGCGTGCTGCGCGCCGAACCGCGTCTGCTGCGTTCGGCCATTGTCCTGCTACTGTGGCAGATTGCCAGCCTGGTCTATCCGCTGACCTGGAGCTTTTACGGGATTGCGCAGCTGGGCTGGTCGGACCGGATGATCGGGCTGAGCCTGGCAGGCGTGGGGATGGTGATCGCGCTCAGCCAGACCTTCATGACCGGCCCGGTGGTGCGGCGGCTGGGCGAACGCGGCGCGGCGACAGTGGGGATCCTGGGCGCTTCGGCGGGCTTTTTGGGCTATGCCTTTACCCATTCCACCATTGTGGCCTTTGTCCTGCTGATCGCGGTGGCGGTGCAATCGCTGGTCCAGCCCAGCCTGATGGCGATGCTGTCACGCGGGGCCACGCCGCAGACCCAGGGCGAGGTCCAGGGGATCGCGGCGATGACCATGGGGCTGGGATCGATCATTGGCCCGCTGGTGCTGGTCAAGCCGATGGCCTGGCTGACCGCGCCGGGGGCCCCGGTGCATTTTCCGGGCGTGCCCTATCTGATCGCGGCGGTCATCGCGCTGGCGGCGCTGCCGCTGCTGCACCGGCCCTCCCCGAACGGGTAGCGCCAGGGTGGCTGCTGCCGGGCTAGGCTTGGCGCTCAATCTTTCGAAAAGGTCTTGCAATGAACTTTCCCGCCAAGCTTGCCCTGACATTCGCCGCCGCCAGCCTGGCCGTGCCCGCAGCGGCACAAAGCGTGCACTGGGCCAGCAAGCCTGCCGATGGTCCGGCCGGGCCGACCACCGCTGCGGTGCTGGCCCAGCCCGACGGGATCGCCACCTCGATCTCGTTCTACGCCGCCAGCTATGTCCGCGATTTCCAGCCCGGCAAGGTCAGCGCGGCCGCGATTGAAAAGGCGCTGAAGCTGCCCGCCGGGGAACTCGCCAAGTGGGATGTGATCGCGATCGAAAACAAGACGATCGATCCGGCCATGCCGGGGTTTGACAGTGCGATGTGGATGGTCAGCGATCTCAACCGGATTTCCTCGGTGGTCTATGATGGCAAGACCCGCATGGCCGCGCCGGGCACCGGGCCGGGCTGGACGTTCAAGACCGGGACGCTGAGCAATGCCGAATTCAAGGCCACTTTCGGCCCGGCTCCGCGCGCCTTCGGGGACTATGCCTGGCTGCTGATCAAACTGCCATCGACCATGGACAAACGCTCGGACCGGCTGGCAATATGGCTCAGCGGCGGTCCGATTCCGGGCTCCGCCTCCGATCCTTCGCCCGATGCGATCGGGGTGATCCGCTGACTGCAAAAGGATTGCCATGCGCCTGCTTGCCACTTTCGCCGCCCTGTTGATCGCCCCTGCTGCCGCCATGTCCGCTCCGCCCGCGCCGCCGGTGGTTGGAGGGTGGAGCGAAGTGCCGGGGGCGCTGCTGCAGGCTGAAGTGGGCGCGGCGGCACGGTTTGGCGTGTCGAAACTGCCCCGCCCGCACGGCGCGCTGGTGCGGATCGTCGGGGCCGAACGGCAGGTTGTGGCGGGGATGAATTACCGCATGCTGGTGGTGCTGAAAGGCGGCGCGAAGTGGCGCTTGCAGGTGTGGAAGAAGCTGGACGGGACGATGGAGCTGACCCACTTCAAGCGGGACTAGAGTCTGTTCCACTTACGTGGAAGCAACCCCGGCCCGCTCCCCCCTCCCGGCCACCCACGAGAGTACCCTGAATGGGTAGCCGGGAGGGGGAGCGGGCCGGTGGTGCCTGTTTCAGCTTCACTGAAACAGCTTTTAGGCAATCCCGTCCCAAACCAATTTGCCGCCCAGCAGCACCATCAGCACATAGATCACGGTGTAGAAACCGTGTGAACTCATCCGCCGGATCAGCCGCACCGCCACCAGGGTGCTGATCACTGCCAGCGGGATCAGCAGGGCCCCGGCGCTCAGGGTATGGTGGTTCAGGGTGCCGAGGGCGAAATAGCTGGGGACTTTCATCCAGTTGACCATGGCAAACAGGATCGAGCTGGTGCCGACATAGGTCTGATGTTCCAGCCGCCGCGGGGTGACCCACATCTGGAACGGCGGGCCGCCGGCATGGGCGATCTGGCTGGTGAACCCGGTCGCCACGCCGAACAGCGAGCCGACCCAGCCGGGCGAAGTGCTGGCGGCCACGATCCGCCCGCCGCGCTCGATCCACAGGCGGTAGAGCCCGAAGGCCAGAGTAATCAGGCCCAGCACCAGCAGCAGGCGCTCTTCGGGCACTGCCGCAGCCAGCCAGGCGGCCAGCCCGACGCCCAGCAAGGCACCCGGCGCCATCCAGGCCACGATCCAGCCGTTCCAGGTCTTGCGGAACGACCAGACGCTGACGACGTCCTGCACCAGCAGCACCGGCATCAGCATCGCCGCCGCCTGCGCCGGGGGCAGGGCCAGCGCCAGCAACGGCGTGGCCAGCGCGCCGACGCCGGAAAAGCCGCCCTTGGCCATGCCCAGGATCAGCACCGCGACAATGGCCAGGACCAGCACCTTGGGATCGGACAAAAGCTCCATCCGGTGCAGTCAGCAGCTTGGCAAGCTGTGCGCAAGTGGTTCCTTCCCGCTTGTCCGCAGCGCTGCACCGGCTAAATTCCGCGCCGCATCTGTCATTGCAACTAGGGGAGCATACTTCGATGACCAATCCGCGCGCCATGGTGCAGACCATGATCACGCTTGCCTCTGCCTCGCTGGGCCTGGTGGCCGCGCTGGCCTGGAACGAGGCGATCAAGGCCACGCTGGCCAAGCTGGGGCTGAGCGACGACCTGGCCGGGCTGTACACTTATGCGATCCTGGCGACGGTGATCGCGGTGGTGGTGCTGGCGCTGCTCGGCAAGCTGGCGGCCAAGATCGGCGGCGATGCCGCGTTCGAGCGCGAAGCCGAGGGCTGACGCAGCGCTTTGCGGTTTGCTACCTTGCGGAAAGTGCTAAGCTTTTCGGGAAGAGGGGGTGAGTCGCATGGACGCAGCCTGGACAAGACGGCGATTGCTGCAAAGCGGGGCAGGGCTGGCCATGCTGGGCGGGGCCGCACCCGCACTGGCACTGATCGATCCCAAGGACATCTCGCGCCTGCTCGGCCAGATGCCATCGCAGCTGAAGGCGGCGCTTCCGGCTGAAGCTTTGCAGGCCGCCGACGTGATTGGCGAGCTGCTGGGGCTGGAAGGCAAGGCCAAGGCGCTGCGCCTGCCGGGGTCAAAGCTGGGGATCGGCGAAGGCGGGATTCCGGCCGATCCGGAACGGCTCTATGAAGCAGCCATGCCGCGCCTCGTCGCGCTGATCGACCGGGCGGACCGTGCCTCGCCGGGGCTGGCTGAACAGGCCGGCGGGCTGCTCGCCAAATTGCATGCGACCCAACATGTCGTGGCTGAGGCTTTGGCCCGGCTCGATGGCGGGGATGCACCGCTGCTGCGCCTGCCCCTGGCGCAGGTTGCCCCGGATAACGGAGCGATCAAGCTGCCCGATGCCGTGGTCACCGCGCCGCAGGAGCCAGAGCCCGATCCGGTGCTGGGCGCGCCCAGCACCTCGCTCAAATTTGACGAGATCGGGCGCGAATACGAAGACTGGTTCAAGGCCGCGAAGATCCGTTCGAAGAACGCCGACCACGCCCGGTGGCATCTGACCATGATGCGCGAGGCGCGGCCGCGTTATGAAGCGGTGGGCAAGCGGCTGGGCATCCCGTGGCACTTCATCGCCGCGATCCACGGGCTTGAAGCGAGCTTCAACTTCCGTGCGCACCTGCACAACGGAGACTTCCCGCTCGCGGCGCGCACCCGCCAGGTGCCGGCCGGACGCCCGCGCGTGTGGCTGCCGCCGAGCGACTGGGAATCGAGCGCCGCAGACGCCCTGCGGCTGATGGGCTTTACCGGTGAGGCCGACTGGAGCCTGCCGCGCACGCTCTACCGGCTGGAGGCGTTCAACGGCTTTGGCTATCGCCGCATGGGCCGGGCGACGCCCTATCTGTGGTCATTCTCGACCCTTTACGAGCGCGGCAAATATGTCGCCGACGGGCGGTTCGATCCCAATGCCCGCTCGCACCAATGCGGCGCGGCAGTGATGCTGAAAGTGCTGGCCGACGCGGGCGAACTGTCCGCTTGAGCGCGGCACACATTTTTTGTCCTTCGCAAGTAGCCAAACGAACTGTATTGCCGTCCTATTACAGTTCGGAGATCTCGTTTCCATGCAACACTCTATTCGAATTCTGGTGCCAGCCGTACTGGCGTTCGTCGCCGTGCCGACCGCCGCCCACGCCGGGGCCTGCGAGGACGGTTTCGTCAAAAAGGGCAATCCCGTGACCGGCCTGCGCTTCCTTGCCAGCGGGGCAGTTGCCGATCTGCCTGCGGATATAGCCATCAAGCAGATGCGCGGCATTTCGGCACGGCGCGGATATGACATCATCGCCTCTGAACCAGAGAGCGGCGCACTGTTGATCGAGCAAGGCCGGACCGGCAATTCGCGTGCCTTTCCGATCGAGATCCAGGCGGTGAGCGAGGGCGGTGTGGGCACGGTGAGAATGGAAGCCAAGTTGCCCGCCGGAATGGCCGCCGGGGCCGATGGAGCCAAGACGGAAATGTGCGCGATGCTGGCCGAGCTGAAAGGGGGCAAGGCTGGTCGGCTCGCTGCTGCCAGCGGGGCCAATGCCGCCACCCAGCAGGCTGCACCCGTGGTGCTCAGCGCGCAGGAATTCTCGCAGCAGATTTCCAAGGACGCGGAACGCAATTCGGCGATCATCCCGTCGCGCTATGCCGGCAAGAAGTTCACCCTGTCTGGCACGGTCGACTATGTGATCAAGGACGGCAATACCAACCGCATTGCCTTCAAGATCCTGCAGCCGCACGAACTGGCCCTGCGCCTGCCGAACATGGCCCGCACCCTGTCCGCCGTCAGTTGCCTGATGGCCCCGGGCACATCGGTCTTTACCTTGCAGCTCAAGCCGGGCAAATCGATCAAGTTGACCGGCACTTTCTACGAATTCAATGAATTCAAGGACGTGACCTGGTTCAAGGATTGTACCCCCGCGCAAGGAAAATGATGATGCAAACCAAGCTGCTGCTCGCCACCGGGATTGCCTTGCTGGCTGCTGGACCGGTCTGCGCGAAGACCCCCGAACAAGTGGCGGCGGCGGCCCTGGCGGCGTCCCCGGTGTTCGATGGGCACAACGATGTGCCCGAACAGCTGCGTGACCGGCGCAAGAACGTGCTGGGCGATTTCGATTTCCGCGACACCACCAGGACCGGCGATCCGGCCAAGGGCGTGGGCCCGATGATGACCGACCTCACCCGGCTGCGCGCGGGCAAGGTCGGGGCGCAGTTCTGGTCGGTCTATGTCTCGGCCAATCTGCCCGAACCGCAGGCGGTGCAGGCCACGCTGGAACAGATCGACGTGATGAAGCGCGTGATCGCGC
>CAZKAX010000037.1:0-29249 GCA_964550775.1 uncultured Novosphingobium sp.
CCCCCTCCGTCAGGTCCTGCGGACCTGCCACCTCCCCCGGTGGGGGAGGATCTTTGTGGATCAATCCGCCGGTTCGATCCGCGCGGCCAGGGCCATGGCCATGCGGCGATCGAGCGCACGGCAAATCTCGGTCCAGTGGGTGCAGGCGGCCGCGTCGCTTTGGCGGTGCGCTTCCATGGCATTGTCCCGCGCCACTTGCGCAGCACGCAACCCGTGCTGGGCAAAATGCTTGAGCGCATCGCGCAGCAGCACGTCGCGGCCCGTCGGCGCATTGTCGTTCGCCGCCCGGGCCGTAAGGCGCGCATGACCGGCCGGCCCGGTCAGGACCGACATGGCGCGTTGGGCAGCGGCGAAACGGATCGACATAGGCTGGCGGACTCGGCGTTGTTGGCGACAGTCCGCAGCCCTAGCGCCGGGGCCGCTAAGGGAGTGTTCCGCGCTATGGTTGCCGGGTTTTAACCTTGTTGGCAGCGCATAGACACATCTCCCCAGACCCGTTCGTGTCGAGCCCTTCGGCTTGCGGCTTTGCAGCCGCAGCTCAAGATAAACTTCGGCCTTTGGCCGAAGTCGAGACACGCTGCGCAGCGCCTGGGTGTCTCGACTTCGCTCGACACGAACGGTAAAAAGTGGGGTCTTTAGACAGCCTAGTTCCCGCTGCTGCTGCCGGGCTGGTTGATCCAGCGGCCGGAGTTTTCATACTCCGGGCGCACCGTGCTTGTGCTGGGGGGCAGCTTGTCGGCGCGGTAGAGCGCTTCGCCGCCGCGCCGGGCGACTTCGCTGGAATAGGACGGGGCCGGGGCCGCCTTGACCGGGGCCACGCCGCCGCCCGCCACCGGGGTTACCGCGCCGCCCTGGGCTGCTTTCAATCCGGCATCGAACGCCTTCTGGATCGCCAGCGGATCAAGCGCGGTATCGGCGGCCTTGTCTGCCGTGGCTGTGCGGGCGTGCGGGCCGGGCAGCGGCTCGGCCCCGCGATAGGCAAAGCGGAACGCGCCCGGCTCACCCGCCGAACCGTTGAAGCGATAGAACCGGTGCGCGCCAATCGTGGTGATATGGTGCAGGCTGGGCGCCCAGTACGGATGGACCGCGATGGTGTGGTAATGGGTGGCCAGCCCCACGCTGCGCTCGACATAGCCAGACAGCGCGGCCTGCGCGGTCATCATCGCGCGGGCCCAGAACTGGCGGTTGGGAATGCGCGCCAGCGATCCATCGCAGGTAAAGCTGAACTGGCAGCCGGTGCTGCGTTCCGACCCCTGATAGACCACCCCGCAGACCGTGTTGGGATAGCTGGGGTGCGCCACGCGGTTGAGCACGACCTGCGCCACTGCGCGCTGGCCCTGATCGCTCTCGCTGGCGGCTTCGTAATAGATCGCCGCGGTCAGGCAATCGACCGCGCGGCCGCGATCGACCCCGGAATTGTCGATCCGGATCGCCCGCGCGATCGGCCCGGCCATCGGATCGACCAGCAGCGGCGAATTTTCCGCATCGGAATGGATCCCCTCGACCAGCGGCGGCAGCACTTCATCCTGCGCCAGATAGTAGAATGCCGAGCCGGGGAAGCTTTCGCCCACTTTTTCGAACGGCATCGGATCGACCCGTACCTGCGCTTCGCCGGCATTGCCGATCCCCAGGCTTTGCCAGGCATCGGGCCGGGCAATCGCGGGCACGGCCACCGCCGCCAGCAGTACCAGCGCGCGCCGCCCCCAATGCCGCCGCTGGCCCCGCATGCCCACGGTGCGGTGGCGCGCGTTGCTGAACCGCGCGGCAAAATCGCGCGGTTTGGGTTCATAGGGCAGGGGCAGCAAACGGGTCATTCGGGCCTTGGTTTGGTTACGCGCCTTCGCGCGTAAGCCGGATACGCCCCACCCCGCCACGCCGCATTTCGCGCCGTGCCGAACCGGGACAGGTCCGGGGGGCTTAGCGGGAAGCGGTTAAAGAACCGGTCAATACGTGGTGCGACGGGGCAGGAATGGTTCACGCAGAGACGCGGTGAACGAAAAGGAAGGATGGTTCACGCAGAGGCGCAGAGAAGAAAGTGGAGGCGCAGAGGGGTAGCGCTTGCGGCGAAGCCGCCTTTTCCTCTCAACCTGGCCGCAAACCGCAAGGTCGGGATTGAACAAGAGCCTTCGGCTCGGCGCAACATCTCTGCGCCTCCCTTTCTTCTCCGCGTCTCTGCGTGAACTATCCCCCCCTCTCTACCACCCGCTTGCCCCGAACCCGCAAAAGGCGTAGAGCGCGGCCCGCGTCATAGGTTGTCCGGGTGACCGGACCTAAGAGGGAAGGAGGTGCCAAGCCTCCGCTGCCCCCGCAACTGTGACCGGGGAGCGACGTCCCACTATGCCACTGGCTGCCCTTCGGGAGAGCTGGGAAGGCGGGACCAAGCTTTGATCCGGGAGCCAGTAGACCTGCCGATGACGGTCGTTCCGCAGCCGGGCGGGGTGTACCGGGTGCAGGCAGGGACCAGCGATTTCGTGCTGGCCGCCTCGCCATGAACGGCGTTCCGTTCATGTGTTGAGGATTGACTATGAAATATCTGTTGTTGCTGACCGCTTCGCTGTGCGTTGCCGCTCCTGCCTGGGCGCAGACCGCAGAGGAAGAGGCCAGTCTGGCCGATCCGGCATTTTGCTCGCCACGTCTGGCAAATGATTGCCTGGACGGCTTGATCGACCAGATCACTGGCACCCGAATTCCAGACACCCAGATCGTTGTCGTTGGTACTGGCTCCACCCAGCGCATTGCCGATACCGGCCAATCGATCAGCGTCATCGGCGCGGACGAACTGGCCGCGATTCAAGGCCCGGACCTGACCCGCGTGCTCGAACGCCTGCCCGGCGTCACCATGGCCCGCTCCGGCCCATTGGGCAGCCAGACCGCCGTGTTCGTGCGCGGTGCGCCCTCGCAGCAACTGCTGGTCACTCTGGACGGCGTGCGGCTGGAGGACGTCGCGGCGCCTTCGGGCGGGTTTGACCTGGGCACCATGCTGCCCGGCGGGATTGGCAAGATCGAACTGCTGCGCGGCTCCAATTCGGTGGTTTGGGGTTCGGCAGCAATGGGCGGGGTCATGGCCCTGACCAGCGAGCGCTTCAACGGGGTCAAGGCCGGGGTCGAATACGGCTCGAACAACACCTTGAGCGCCGATGCCACGGCTGGCATGGCGGGCAATGGCTACAATCTCACTGCATCGGGCGGCTATGTCGATACCGACGGGATTTCGGCCTATGCCAAGGGCACCGAAAAGGATGGCTTCCGCCAGTGGCACGGCAACCTGCGCGGCGAAGTGGAACTGGCCAGCGACCTGTGGCTGAACGCGGCGGGCCGCTATGCCGACAGCAAGGTCGATTTCGATGGCTTTCCTGCGCCGTTCTACAGCTTTGCCGATACCCCCGAATACCAGACCACCAGGCAGGGTTCGGGGCGGCTGGGGCTGGCCTACAACGCCGGTTCGCTGAACCTGCAGGGCGGCATGGCCTATAGCGATACGCGCCGCGAATACTTCGATCCCAGCTTTGGCAGCGCCGCCAATTACAGCACCAAGGGCCGCAGCTGGCGCGCGGACTTCAGCGGGCGGACCGATCTGCCGAGCGACCTGACGCTCGATTTCGGCGCGGACAGCGAATGGACCCAGTTCTCAAGCATGTTCGATCCGCAGCAGGACGCCCGGCTGAGCAGCGGGCATGCGCTGCTGGGTTACCACAACGGCGTGCTCAACCTGTCGGGCGGGGTTCGGATCGACGATCATGACCGGTTCGGCACGCACTGGACCTTCGGGGCGAACGGCTCGGTCGACCTGGCCACCAACCTGCGGCTGCGCGCGTCCTATGGTGAAGGTTTCAAAGCCCCGACGCTGTACCAGCTCTATGGCTTTGGCGGGAACAAGGCGCTCCAGCCCGAACGCAGCAAGGCCTATGACGCCGGGATCGAACTGGGCGACCGCAATGGCCGCCGCCATCTGGCGCTCACCCTGTTCCGGCGCGATAGCCGCAACCTGATCGATTACGTGTTCCCCGCCGGTTACTTCAACACCGGCCGCACCCGGGCGCAGGGGTTTGAAGTGGAAGGCGATGCGGCGCTGAGCGACAGCTTCAAGGCGCGCTTGGCCTACTCCTATGTCAAGGCCACCGATCGCAGCAGCGGCAAAGACCTCGCCCGCCGCCCGCGCAATGCGGTTTCCGCCGGGTTTGACTGGACCACGCCCATGGCCGGCCTGAAACTGGGCGCGGATGTGCGGCTGGTGTCGGACAGCTTTGACAATGCCGGCAACACCGTGCGGCTGGACGGCTACGGCCTGATCACCCTGCGCGCCAGCGTGCCGCTGCCGGGCGGGTTCGAACTCTATGGCCGGGTCGAGAACCTGGGTAATGTGAAGTACCAGACCGTCGCGGACTACGGCACCTATGGCCGGACCGGCACTGTCGGGGTCCGGGCGAAGTGGTAACAGGCCGCCAGATCCTCTCCATTTTGCGAAGCCAAATGGGGAGGTGGCAGTGCGAAGCACTGACGGAGGGGCTGCAACGCCAGCGCCAAAGCCCCTCCGTCAGCCGCCTTCGGCGTCTGCCACCTCCCCATTTGCGGCATTCGCCGAAAATGGAGAGGGTCCTGGCGATGCTTGCTCCGCTCGCTCTCGCCGCCTGCACAGCCACCCCGGCACACGAAGCGCCGCAAGCGCCGCTGCGGATCGCCAGCCTTAACCCCTGCAGCGATGCGATTCTGGCCGAGGTGGCCGATCCGGCGCAGATCGCGGGGCTTTCCAGCTATTCGAGCGACCCGGCCTCCAGCTCGATGGATATTGCCACGGCGCGGCGGTTTGCGGCGCTGGGGGACAGCGTGGAGGAAGTGGCGGCGGTGCGCCCTGATCTGGTGCTGACCACCAATTTCATGCCCCCCGCCAGCGCCCGCGCGCTGGAACGGATGGGAGTGCGGCTGGAAAAAGTTGGCATGGCCCCCAGCGTGGCGGACAGCTTTGCCCAGATCCGCCAGGTCGCCCGCGTGGCGGGCCATCCCGAACGCGGTGAGGCGCTGATCCGCCGGATCGAGGCTGCGCTGGAACGGGCCGCGCCTGCTCCCGGGCTGCGGGCGATCCCGGCGCTGGTCTGGCAATCGGGCGGCATGGTGCCGGGGCAGGACACGATGATTTCCGAGCTGCTGACCCGCACCGGCTTTGCCAATGCCGCCGGGCCGATGGGTTTGAAACAGGCCGATCTGCTGCCGCTGGAACAGGTGCTGGCCAACCCGCCGCAAGTGATCCTGACGGCCGGCAATCTCCACGGCAATGAAGACCGCCTGCTGCGCCATCCCGCGCTGGCGAGCCTGCACGGCACCACCCGCGCGCGGCTCGATCCCGGCCTGCTGTGGTGCGGCGGCCCGACAATCGTGCGCGCGGCGGAACGGCTGGCAGCGGTGCGGGGCCAGCTCGGTTCATGACCCGCCTCAACGCCCTGCTCCTGATCGCTCTCGCCGTGCTGGTGCCGCTGTCATTGCTGGCCGGGCGGGTGTGGATCGACCCGACCGGGTCCGCCATTCCGCATGCCGCAACGATCCTGATGGAACTGCGCCTGCCGCGCGCCGTGCTCGCGCTGGTGGTGGGCGCGGGGCTGGGCGCGGCGGGGGCGGCGATGCAGGGCTATCTGCGCAACCCGCTGGCCGATCCGGGGCTGTTCGGGATTGCCCCCGGCGCGGCGTTTGGGGCGGTGCTGAGCTTCTGGACCGGCTGGGCCAGCACCGGCTGGGCCTTGCCGCTGTTCGCCCTGATCGGCGCGGGCGGGGCGATGGCCTTGCTTGGCCTGATTGCCGGGCGCAGCGGCGGGGTGCTGCTGTTCACGCTGGCGGGGATGATCATTGCCAGTCTGGCGGGGGCGCTGATGAGCCTCGCGATCAGCCTCTCGCCCACGCCCTTCGCAATGAGCGAGATCGTGACCTGGCTGATGGGCGCACTGGCCGATCGCAGCTGGGCCGAGGTATGGATCGCCGCGCCGCTGACCGCGCTGGGGATTGCGGCGTTACTGCTGGCAGGCCGCGCGCTCGATGCACTGACGCTGGGCGAACTGGCCGCGCGCTCGCTTGGCATGGACCCGCGCCGGTTGCAGTGGCTGATGATCGTGGGCGTCGGGCTGACCGTGGGGAGCGGGGTGGCGGTGGCCGGGATCATCGGCTTTGTCGGCCTGATGGTGCCGCACTTCGTCCGCCCCTTTACCGATCGCCGCCCCTCGCAACTGCTGGTACCCTCGGCCATGGCCGGGGCCTTGCTGCTGCTGGTGGCGGATTGCCTGTGCCGGGTGCTGCCGCTGGCCGGGGGCGAGCTCAGGCTGGGGATCGCACTGTCCTTGCTGGGCGCGCCGTTCTTTCTGGCGCTGCTGCTGCGCATGAAGCGGGAGCTGGCATGATGCTCGCCGCGCAGAACCTTACGCTCGCAGGGCGGCTGGCCGGGATTACCACCGAGCTTCATCCCGGCGAGGTCACCGCGATCTGCGGCCCCAACGGCGCGGGAAAGAGCTCGCTGCTGGCGGCGCTCGCCGGACTGCTGGCGGGCGATCAGGGCGCAGCCATGCTGGACGGCGCGGCGCTGTCCGCCCTGCCGCTGGACAAACGCGCGCAGCAGATCGGCTATTTGCCGCAGAGCGCCGATGTGGCCTGGGACGTCAGCGTGGAAACGCTGGTTGCGCTTGGACGGCTGCCGTGGCGCACCGGCGGAGCACAGGATCACGCGGCGGTCGAAGCTGCGATTGCGGCGATGCAGCTGGGCGCACTGCGCCAGCGCGCGGTATCGCAGTTGTCAGGCGGCGAACGCGCGCGCGCCTTGCTGGCGCGGGTGCTGGCCGGAGAGCCGCGCTGGTTGCTGGCCGACGAGCCGCTCGCCAACCTCGATCTGGCGCACCAGCTGGCCCTGCTCGCCCATTTCCGCGCCCTGGCAGAGCGCGGGCCGGGGGTGGTGCTGGTGCTGCACGATCTGGCCCAGGCAATGAACCACGCCGACCGCGTGCTGGTGCTGAGCGGCGGCGCGCTGGTGGAAGATGGCCCGCCCGATCAGGCCCTGCGCAGCGAAGCGATCAAACGCCACTGGGGCGTCCGGTCCACCTGGCTGGGTGAACGCGGCGCGCGGGCGCTGGCGATCATTTGAACCCGTTACCCCTCAGTCAGCCCTGACGGGCTGCCACCTTCCCATTTGTGGCATTCGCCAAAAATGGGAAGGATCAAGGCAAGGTCCTTCCCAAATTCGCGCAGCGCATTTGGGAAGGGGGACCGCCCGCGCAGCGGGTGGTGGAGGGGTAAAGCCCCCCAGCTGTCCCGCAATGCCGTGCCTTACCAGATCTTCGCGCGCTTTTCCGGCGGGATGTACATCTTGTCGCCCGGCTGGATTCCCCAGGCCTGGTACCACGCCTCCAGATTGCGCAGCGGGGCGATGGTGCGATAGCGCGCCGGGCTGTGCGGATCGGTGGTGACCTGGTTGCGCAGCGAATCCTCGCGCGCCTTGGTCCGCCAGACCTGGGCATAGGCCAGGAAGAAGCGCTGGTCGCCGGTCAGCCCGTCGATCACCGGGGCTTCCTTGCCGCCCAGCGCATGCTTGTAGGCATCGTAGGCCACGTGCAGCCCAGCAAAGTCGGCGATGTTTTCGCCCATGGTCAGTTCGGGGTTGATGAAGGCCCCGGGCACCACTTCGAACGCGGCATATTGCGCGCCAAAGATCTTGGCTTCGGCATTGAAGCGTTCGCCGTCCTCGGGCGTCCACCAGTCGCGCACCGCGCCGGCCGCGTCGATCTTGCGGCCCTGATCGTCGAACCCGTGGCTGATCTCGTGCCCGATCACCACCCCGATCGCGCCATAGTTGACCGCCATGTCGGCATTCAGGTCAAAGAACGGCGCCTGCAGGATCCCGGCCGGGAACACGATCTTGTTTTCCAACCCGCCGTTATAGGCGTTCACCGTCTGCGGGTTCATCCCCCACAGCTTGCGGTCAACCGGCTTGCCCAGCTGGCTCATCTGATAATCGGCGTTGAACTTCGTGGCGCTGAGCACCGAACCATAAAGGTCCGCCGCATCGGCCTTGACCCCGCTGTAATCGCGCCACTTGTCGGGATAACCGACCATCACGTCCATCTTCGCCAGCTTGTCCAGCGCGGCCTGCTTGGTCGGTTCGCTCATCCAGCTGTTGGTCTTGATCCGTCCGGCCATCGCCACTTTCAGATTGGCGACCAGGCTTTCCATCCGGGTCTTGGCGAGCGGCGGAAAGTGCTGCGCGACATAGGCCTGGCCGACCAGTTCGCCCAGCGAGGTATTGACCAGATCGACCGCCCGCTTCCAGCGCGGGCGGTTCTGCGTCACGCCCGAAAGCGAGCTGGTATAGGCGAAACGGCTGTCGACCATAGCCTTGTTGAGATACGGCGCGGCCTGATCCGCAATGTGGAATTCCTGCCACAGCTTGAGCGTGTCGAGCGGGGTTGCGTCAAACAGCTTGGCGATCGCGCGGATCGCGGTGTTTTCGTTGACGATCATGCGGTCCTGCGCGGCCAGATTGGCCCCGGCAAAGAACGCGTCCCAATCCAGCCCCGGGGCATAGGCTTTCAGCGCCTGGGTCGAATAGGGGTTGTTGATCAGCTGGATCTGGCGGCTCTGGTCCGAATTCCAGCTGAGCGATGCGATCCCGGTTTCAAACGCCATCACCTGTGCGGCAGCGCCCTTGGGATCCGCCTTGCCCAGCGCGCGCATGGTGCGTTCGATATAGGCGTAATAGGCCCCGCGCTGCTTGGCGAACTGCGGGTTGAAGTAGTAATCCTTCTCGGGCAGGCCCAGCCCGCCCTGGCTCATCCACAGCACGTTGATTTCGGGATTGGCGGTATCGGCATAGGGGCCGAAATTGAACAGGGTAAAGCCGAACGCGGCATAAGTGCTGCCCATGTGCCGCGCGAACGCGCTCTTGTCGGCAACCGCCCGCACCGCCGCGATGTCTGCCATCAGCGGGGCAAGACCCACGCGTTCGACGCGCTTTTCATCCATGAAGCCGCTGTACAGCGCGCCAAACTTCGACCCCGCCGGGGCGCTGGTGATCAGCTTCTGCACCTGGCTCTGCACATCTTCGCGCAGGTTGATGAAGGATCCCGTGCTGGGCCGGTCAGACGGGATCTCGGTCTTGTCGATCCAGCTGCCCGAGGCATAGCGTTCGAAATCGTCCCCCGGCTTCGCCGCGGTGTCGCGCGCGGTCAGGTCCACCCCGAACGTGCCGATCTGCGGATGGCCGACCACCACGATTTCGTCGGCAGAGGCGGTGGCAGCATCCTCGGCCCGGACCGGCGCGGCGGCCAGCAGCGCGAGAGTGGAAGCGGAAAGCAGTGCGGCTTTGACTATCGACATGACCGGGCTCCTGAATTGTCCGTGCGGGCCGCCCCATGCATCGAGCAGCGCATGGCTGATGCCGAACGCATTTTCAGAGGCAGGTGCGATCACGCTTCGACGAAAGGTGCCCCTATATCGACGAAGCTTGCAGCGGCAAAGCGTTTGGGCGGTATAGCTATTCCTGGCGGAAACCGCTCACCCCCTGCAAGCACGCCGATCCCCGGCCCGGCACGCCGCCACCGCGCGCCGCCACTCGGCCATTTCACGCTGATAGCGGTCCATCGCCGCGCCGTGTTCGGCCCGGCGCTGCGCATTCTCGCGGGCCCAGCGGGCGTCGCGGGCGCGGACTTTGGCCAGTTCGCGCAGGTTGAGCTGGCGGATGATCGCCCGGTCCCGCGCGCGGGCGGCAGGGCTGCGCATGGTCGGGTCGTGGGGGTCATCGGCCAGGGCGGGGGTTGTCGCCAGCAGGCAGCATAGCGCCATAGCGCCTGAAAACAGCTGTTTGATCATTGGCGCGACCCTCCCACTCTCCGTTGGCAATAATGCCCGCAGCGGAGCGGGAGGGGCAGATGCTTTGCGACGAACGGGGCGCGGGTGGTCGCAAATTGCGGGCGTTACAGCGCTGGCTTGCGAATCCCGCGCCGTCCGCCCACATAGCCACAGGGCACCACCCGGCACCCCTTGCATCCCGTGAACATATATGGAACACACCCGCGCCATGTCGCTTACCAAGATCGTCGTGCGCGGCGCGCGCGAGCATAACCTTAAGGGCTTTGACGTCGAGCTGCCGCGCGACAGCCTGATCGTGATTACCGGGCTCAGCGGCTCGGGCAAATCGAGCCTCGCGTTCGATACGATCTATGCCGAAGGGCAGCGGCGCTATGTCGAGAGCCTGTCGGCCTATGCGCGCCAGTTTCTGGAGATGATGCAGAAGCCCGACGTTGAGCATATCGACGGGCTGAGCCCCGCGATCAGCATCGAGCAGAAGACCACCAGCCGCAATCCGCGTTCCACGGTGGCGACGGTGACCGAGATCTATGACTACATGCGCCTGTTGTGGGCGCGGGTCGGCGTGCCATACTCGCCCGCCACCGGCCTGCCGATTGCCGCGCAGACCGTCAGCCAGATGGTCGACCGGGTGATGGCGCTGCCTGAGGGCACCCGCGCCTATCTGCTCGCGCCGGTGGTGCGCGGACGCAAGGGGGAATACCGCAAGGAATTGGCCGAGTGGCAGAAGGCCGGCTACACCCGCGTGCGGATCGATGGGGAATTCTACGAGATCCAGGACGCCCCCGCGCTCGACAAGAAGTACAAGCACGACATTGAAGTTGTGGTGGACCGTATCGCGGTGCGCGAAGGGATCGAGACCCGGCTGGCGGATTCGTTCGAACAGGCGCTGAAACTGGCCGAGGGGCTGGTATATCTCGACATGGCCGATGGCGTGGTCCCGGGCCGCGAGGGCGAGGAAGCAGGCGGCGCGATGAAAGGCGCGGGTCTGCCCCCCAACCGCATCGTGTTCAGCGAAAAGTTCGCCTGCCCGGTCTCCGGCTTTACCATCGAAAAGGTCGAACCGCGGCTGTTCAGCTTCAACGCGCCGCAGGGGGCCTGCCCGGCCTGCGACGGGCTGGGTGAAAAGCTGCTGTTCGATCCGCAGCTGGTGGTGCCAAACGAGGCGCTGAGCTTGAAACAGGGCGCAGTGGTGCCTTGGGCCAAGAGCAATCCGCCCAGCCCCTATTACATGCAGGTGTTGGCCAGCCTGGCGGCCGAATTCGGGTTCAGCCTGGACACGCCCTGGCAGGAGCTGGGGGGCGAAGTGCAGCTGGTGATCCTGTACGGCACCGGGGGCAAGGCCGTGCCGCTGACCTTCATGGACGGCAAGAAGAGCTACACGGTCAAGAAGGCGTTCGAGGGCGTGATCGGCAACCTCAACCGCCGCCTGCTGCAGACCGAAAGCGCCTGGATGCGCGAGGAGCTGGGCAAGTTCCAGACCGCGCAGCCGTGCGAAACCTGCGGCGGCAAGCGGCTCAAGCCCGAGGCCTTGGCGGTGAAGGTCGGGGCGGCGGACATCTCGTCAATCACGCACTTGTCCGTGGTCGCCGCGCTCAAGTGGTTTTCAGAACTGGATCAACAGTTTACCGCGCAGCAAAGCCAGATCGCCAAGGCCATCCTGAAAGAGATCAACGAACGGCTGGGGTTCCTCAACAACGTCGGGCTCGATTACCTCAATCTGGATCGGACCAGTGGCACCTTGAGCGGCGGGGAAAGCCAGCGGATCCGGCTCGCCAGCCAGATCGGCAGCGGCCTGTCGGGCGTGCTCTACGTGCTCGACGAACCCTCCATCGGGCTGCACCAGCGCGATAACGACATGCTGCTCGCCACGCTCAAGCGGCTGCGCGATCTCGGCAATACGGTGATCGTGGTCGAGCATGACGAGGACGCGATCCGCACCGCTGATCACGTGGTCGATCTTGGCCCCGGCGCGGGGGTGCATGGGGGGGAGATCGTTGCGCAGGGCACCTTGCAGGACATCCTGAACAGTCCGGACAGCCTGACCGGCCAGTACCTCTCCGGCGCGCGGAAGATCGAGGTTCCGGCCAAGCGCCGCAAGGGCAACGGGCACAAGCTGACCGTCCACAACGCGCGGGCCAACAACCTGCGCGGGGTGACCGCGGCGATCCCGCTCGGCACGTTCACCTGCATCACCGGCGTATCGGGCAGCGGCAAGAGCAGCCTGACGCTCGACACGCTCTACGCCGGGGCCGCGCGCACGCTTAACGGCGCGCGGGTGATCGCCGGGCCGCATGACAAGATCACCGGGCTCGAATTCTGCGACAAGGTGATCGAGATCGACCAGTCCCCCATCGGCCGCACCCCGCGCAGCAACCCCGCGACCTATACCGGCGCTTTCACCCAGATCCGCGACTGGTTCGCCGGCCTGCCTGAAAGCGGCGCGCGCGGGTACAAGGCCGGGCGGTTTTCGTTCAACGTCAAGGGCGGCCGGTGCGAGGCGTGCCAGGGCGACGGGCTGATCAAGATCGAAATGCACTTCCTCCCCGACGTTTACGTCACCTGCGAGGAATGCCACGGCAAACGCTACAACCGCGAGACGCTGGAGGTGAAGTTCAAGGGCCACTCGATCGCCGACGTGCTCGACATGACGATCGAGGACGCGGAAGAGTTCTTCAAGGCCGTCCCCCCGATCCGCGACAAGATGCACATGCTGAACGAGGTCGGGCTCGGCTACGTCAAGGTCGGCCAGCAGGCCACCACGCTGTCGGGCGGCGAGGCGCAGCGCGTGAAACTGGCCAAGGAACTCAGCCGCCGCTCAACCGGGCAGACGCTCTACATCCTCGATGAACCGACCACCGGCCTGCACTTCGAAGACGTGCGCAAGCTGCTCGAAGTGCTGCACCGGCTGGTCGATCAGGGCAATTCGGTGGTGGTGATCGAACACAACCTCGATGTGATCAAGACCGCCGACTGGATCATCGATCTGGGCCCCGAAGGCGGCGTGCGCGGAGGCGAAGTGGTGGCCGAGGGGACGCCGGAACAGGTGGTCAAGGTGGAGCGCAGCTTTACCGGGCACTACCTCGCCCCGCTGCTCTAGGTCCTGCCCCCAGGCGGCGCGGCCGGCCGAACCGGCCAACTGCGTTGACAGCACCCCGGCAACTGCGGACAACCCCGCTTCCCGGTTTGCCTTTCAACGTCTGGAATAGCCCATGGCCAATGTTACCAATGTCGCGACGATTGCAGCGATGCAGGCGCTGCCGCCCGCGGCTGGGCTCACCGTGTTCCTCAACGCCAATGGCCGCGAGGGGCTGTTTGAATGCCGGGCCGGCGCGCTGCCGGGTGCCGATCCGCTGAACGGCATCTATGCCGCGTCGACCAAGAGCGGATTCTATTGGGCCCGCGTGTGGGATGGGGTGGCAGGCCGGCCGGAATGGTTCGGCGCGGTGACCGGCGATGGCAGCACAGCCGCCCGCACCGCCACGCTCGCCGCGCTCAACGCGGCGGTAACGCTGTTGCCCTCGGTCGAGCTGGCGGCGGGGACCTATTACACCAACGGCACCTGGCGGATCAGCCAGAACGGGCGGCGGGTGACCGGGCAGGGCCGCGACAAGACCGGGGTCAGCAGCAACCACCCGTCGGCGCACATCGTCCACTGCGGCGGGGTGCCCGGTGCCTACTATGCCGAGCGGCCCTGTCTGGCGGGAATGACCCTGATCCGCACCGTCATGGCCACCGTTCCGGCCAACCCCGATCAGGACAATGACACCGCCCACGCGCTGCACATGCGCATGACATCGAACGCCGTCGTGCGCGAAGTCGATACGATGGGCACGATCGACGGCAATGGCCGGATCATCGGTTCCAACCTGGTCGGCACCTATTGGGCCAATGCGCTGTCGCCTTTGTGGGAGGATTGCTTTGACCTGATGACCGGGCAGGGCGCGCGCAGCTATTCCTTCATGCTCGATGGCAAGCCGGACGACGGGCTGGGCCCGCGCTTTCCATCGCTGATCGTGTTCCGCGCCCGCGAAGTGCGGATGAGCAACGCCGGCAATGCCGCGCTGTCGCGGGGGATGATCATCATCGGATCCTATACCGACATGCAGGTCGACCGGGTCGAAACCGCCAAGGTCCACCACGGCCTGCTGTGCCTGGGCGGGGGCGGCAACGCCCATTTCAACAGCCACTGGCACGACAGTTACCTGGCCGATGGCATCCGCATCGACAAGACCGGGGCCGACAGCGGCGAGAACCTGACGCTGGTCGATTGCTACTCTGCCCCCGGCGTGGGCGCCACCGGCCAGCCGATCACCCTGATCAAAGCCCAGAACGTCCAGATCGTCGCGGCGCAGGTCTCGGCCTACCCCGGCGGCGGCGATGGCAAGATCGGAGTATTGTTCTCAAACTGCGTCAACTGCACGATTACCGCACAGGTGGTGAACCATTCCACCGGGGTCAAATTCGACACGTGTTTCGGCTGCAATGCCGACGTCAAGGTGATGCAGCTGGCCGGCCCCGCGACCGAGGGGATCCGCGTGCAGGACGGCTATGGCAACACGGCGCGCTGCGGCATCGTGGGGGTGAAAGGCAGCAAGGGCTACCAGACCGGAGTCGCGATCGCGGCGAGCGGTGGCAACCTGATCGACCTGACCGGCGTCATCCCCAGCGCCGTCGCCAACCGCCTGACCATCGACGGCAAACCCGTCACCACCGCCGGCAACGCACCGGCGAAGAACTTCGTCATCAGCCCCGGCGCGGCATTCAACGTGGCGGCGGTCTGACGGGGGGAGAGCGCAGCCCGGGGCGCGGACGTTCGATCCTGCCCCGGCGCGGCGTTACTGCGGGCCGGGCGCAGGCTTGGCCTCGGCCGTTTCGGTCACCGTCGGACCGGGCACCGGCACTGCGATCACCTGAGTCGAAGTAGGCCCCGGCACCGGCACGCCAACCACTTCGGTTGAAGTCGGCCCGGGCACCGGCATCACCGTGGTCGTCGTCGCCTCGGCAGCGGGATAGGTGGTCTCCTGCTTGCATCCGGCAACGGCAAGCAGTGCGCAGCCCAAGGCGGCGATAGTGGCAGTGGTACGCATGTCATTCCCCTGAAGGTCGGCGCAGGATCGGCCTGCGGGGGTAACGCGGCTGGGTCGCGTTTGTTCCGGCAACCGGGGGTATTCTGTTGCGTGTCCCCTTCCGGCGGTGCGGTTCGATCGCAAAGCAAAGATCCTCTCCATTTTGCGAAGCCAAATGGGGAGGTAGCAGTGCGAAGCACTGACGGAGGGGTAACGCGGCAAAGCGCGGCGTGTAAGGGGTTCACGCAGAGGCGCAGAGGAAGCAGAGAGGCGCGGAGGAGAAGGGGGGATGGGGGGGGGGGGGGGGGGGTGCCGGGAACCCCCAATGGCTTGGGGGTTTTGGGGTTTAGGGCCGGTGCACCGAAATGCCCCCACCGAAATACCCTAAATCCCCCCCCCCCCCCCCCCCCCCCCCCCCGCCCCCCCCCCCCCCCCCCCCCCCCCGTGTTGCCGTAACCCCCAATAGCTATGGAGTTTAGGGGTTTACGGACGTGTCACCGTAATTCCCGCACCGTAATTCCCGTAATTCCCGCACCGTAATTCCCGTAATTCCCACCGTAATTCCGAGTCACCGTAATTCCCAGCGGAGCCCACCGGAGATTATTCCGTAAGTTGTTACTCAGTCACGCCAACCTTAAGGTGCTCGAATGAAGCCAAGATCACTCACGCTCCTTACGCCTTAGCCTCGCGGCCTCAGATTCATATTTGGCAATCCACGTAACCATAAGCTCATCCCCAATCTCCTGAAATGCCGCCTTGAGTGTCTCAACAGACGAATAGAATATTTCATGATCGCCGCCGTTTAAGGCATATGCTAACGACGCTTTGCATAAGCTATCGTAGTTATGCATATCTTGTGGACGGCGCGAAACGCTATTAGTTGCCTTTCCAACTGCTGTTTCGAGAAGATTATTCTTGTCGTTTGCATCAAGGAAATCAAGATGCTCAGCTTTCGCAACATTTAGATCGACATCATACCGAAATATTACGGAATCATTAATCCGGGAGTCACGCGACTCTGCTATCGCAATCTCGGCCTCACCAAACCTTTTTTCCCTTATCAAGTTTCGAATCAATCTATGTCGAGGGACACGCTCTCCAGGGAGCGCGTCGCAAAGTAACTGATAAATTTGAGTTTGATCTGACTTTGCTAGTGATTCTATTCCAATTTCTGAGCTGCAGAGGACAGCGCAAAATTGCCTTTCAATCTTGCTTGCCGGATTAATAGTTCTAATAATATTCTCAAATATATCGATTTTTTCCTTCGTCGAAAACTTACTTTCTGCGATAATAGCGGCAATCTTCGGATGCCGGGTTTTCCAAACGTATGCCCCTTCTACGCGGCTATCTCGTTCAAACTCAATCAATACACCGTCAAAATAATCCAAAATCTCTGCTATCTCTCCGTATTCTAGTTCGCAGAGACGAAGTACCATTTGTCTATGCACATGGCGTCCGCTTGCTTCAAGCAGCGCCACGATCTTATAGATATTGAGAATATCGGACGTGATTGATTTAGGCCTGAATCGGCCGAGTCGATCAAATTCCTTCAAAATGATCTCGTCTAAAGATTTCGATTCAAACAAGAATTTTAAAGATACAAAAAGATCCGACTTCGCTCGACGAGAAACAATTTGCTCAATTTCGTGATTGGAAAGAGCCTGCACCCTTCTATCTAGAAGCTTCGCAATGTCAGGAATCTTTCGGACGTGATTCACAATTCCTGAAATATCACTTGGAGTTAACTTGTGAGTCGGATGGATTCGGGCCTTCTTCACAAGGGCCGGTGACTTAGTTCGGAAGCTCCAAATTGAAGGGTGATAAGCTATAATCAAGGAAAGTGCATGATTACCATCTTGCAGAAAGCTTGCAAGTTGATTGACCGCAAACTGGCTGGCATTCGGTTCATCTAAAACCAATACCGCTCGCTCACCTCGTCTTTGATGACCGAGATCAACATCCTTCCAGGTTGCAAAATCGATCCCAATATTAGATTTATGCTCGTAGCATGCAAAACCTTTTTGCATAAGGTCGTAGGCAGCCATTCTTGCCGCACTTGTTCGTCCGGAGCCGCTTGGTCCCAACAAAACATGCAATTGAGCAGAGTCTTGATTTATCATTTGTTGGACAATTTCACGAGCCGCCGACCGAGGAAACGCATACCCATTGTAAATATCGGCATAACTCAGTTCTCCGCCTGACACGAGTCGGCGAAGGTTTGGTTTCTTTAGAGTTTCCGAACTTGGAAATATCGATGATATTTCCGCGGCTATTTGGTATCGTGGAGCACTAGTAATAGGACTAAAAATGCTAACCTTTCGCGGATCTTCGTTTGTCGTTGCGAGACTGTTGAGAAGAGAGTCGAGATCGCCGAAGGCAACTCGCAAACCTCTATTTTCCCATCTTAAAGCGTCTATTTCATCTTCTTCGAACAAAATAAGAAATATTTTGCCCGGGCATTCTTGAGTCGAAATTGTTTTCAAGGCTCGTTCAACATATTCACGAATATTGGCATCGGACATCGAAAATCCAACGAAGATTACATTTGACGTCGCTAGAGATTGGTCGAACTGGCGGAATCCAATTTGACGGTATTGGTCATAAGTTTGGTAATCTTCAGATGTTATAATCATTCCATGAGAAAGGCCATCAGCGCGATCTTCAGTAATGCAGCCGTGTAACTTGTACAATATCGTGTTGTACTGCCTATGATCGAAAGCGCTGTCTTTATTTGACCTTATAACGGGAATATCAATTTTGGATTGTTCAAATGATTTTTCGACTAGCGTGTCATAATTTGTTGTGAAAATAGACGAGAAGTTGAAATTCGGGAGGTTGCTCAACGCGGCCGATGGGGTAAGTTTGCTAAGAACTGATCGAATAGATTTAGTAAGTGTGGTTCGACCCCACATTAATTCGATTCGACCGGAGATATCCGAAAGTTCTCTCGGTCGTTCATGAGGGAGATGTTCAGTTCTAAGGAATTCCGCGAGGTTTGCGGCGGAAGGAGCACCTGATCCTATGCTTGCGCCAGCGCCCAAAAACAGAACTGTCGGTATGGACGACTGCGCGACAGCATTGGCGATGGATTCGGTTGTTTCCACGTGAAGCTCCAATTTGGATTGCTGGAGAGTTCTCGAATTTTTAATTTTTATCAAGAGTGTTTCGCTTTGTTGGATGATGAATAAGAATGGCCGTGATTCCATTTTCCTACACGCCGCCGATCTGTCATCGTGTTCCGTATATGTTCTCATATCGAGGAGCGACACGATGAGCGATCAGGACAAGGCTTCACACCCGGCGCAGCGGTCGGGGTTTGGGCGGGGGTGGGTGCCCTTGTCGCGGGATGTGGGGATTCCGGGGGAAGGGGATGCGGCCTGGTTGCTGGCGCAGCTGGAGCAGGAGGGGGCGGAACCCCTCCACCGCCCTGCGGGCGGTCCCCCTCCCCGTTCCGGGGAGGTATATCCGTCGCCTGCGGCTTCCGGGGATGACTGGTTCCTGCGTTCGGACAGCTGGACGCCCGAACGCAAGGTGCGGTTCCTGTCGCATCTGGCGGAAAAGGGGAATGTGCGGCGGGCCTGTTTGCTGACCGGGATGAGCCACGCTTCGGCCTATAAATTGCGGCGGCGGGACGTGGATTTTGCGCGGGGCTGGGCGGCGGCACAGGTGCTGGCGCGCGAAGTGGCGGTGGATACGCTGGCTGACCGGGCGATCGACGGGGTGGAAGAGCCGGTCTGGTATCACGGCGAACAGATCGCCACGCGGCGGCGCTATGACGCGCGGCTGCTGCTGGCGCATCTGGGGCGGCTGGACAAGGCGGTGGCCGATGATCACGCGGCGGCGGCGGATGCGCGGCAGTTTGACCGGGTGCTGGCGCAAGTGGCGGGGATCGATCCGGGGCCGGATCTGGGATCGCGGGCAGACTTTGCCGCGCGCTGTGCCGCCGATGCCGCCGCCGAATTTGACGCGGCCGAGGGGCTGCCGGCGGCGGATGATGGCGAGCTGGACGAGGATCAGCTGATCGCCGCCGAGGAAGAGTGGTACGCCGCGCGCGACCGGGCCGAGGCCGAGGCCCAGGCCGAGGGCGAAGCCGAATGGGACGCGGTGCAGGCTCCGCTGCTGGCCGCGCTGGATGCGCTGACCGGGGGCGCGCTTGCCGGGGAGGGGGCCGGGGAGGAGGCCGGATCCGGGGCGGCGGGGGACCTGCCGGAGGGGCTGGAATTCAAGTCGCTTGGACAGTGTCAACCGTGTCAACCGCAGGAACAGCCAGCGCCACAATCGCCGCTCCGGCTTGACCCGGCGGCGCGGGCGGGCATGATCGCGAGCATAACACAAGAAAGGGATGCCCATGCTGGATATGATCGCGCCGTTTGCCGGCCTGCTGGGGCTGATCGGCTTTGCCGGTCTGGCCGGAATCAAGCACCCGGTGGACAAGGCGCGCAGCGGCGCGGGGGTGCGGCTGCTGGGGCTGGCCGGGTTGCTCGGGCTGGCGGGGATCTGGATTCCGGGCACTGGCGCGCTGGGCGCGGCCGGGGCGCTGGGGCTGTGGAACCATCAGGACGCCAGGCTGGCGCGCTGGGGCAAGGCGGGCCTGGCCGCGCTGGCGGGCGTGCCCTATCTGCTGCGCTGGGCGCTGGGCTGAACCGCGGCGCTCTGGCTGAGCTGGGGAGAGCGCAGCCAGCCCCTTTCCCTCGCGCCCCCGGCTGGTGTAGGCCCCGGGCATGAGCGAGGAACCGGAAGAGATCCGCTGGCAGGGGCGCTTCATTGTCGCCAAGACGCGGGGCAAGTGGGAATATGTCAGCCGCGCCCGGGGGATCCGCGCTGCGGTGATCCTGGCGGTCGACGATGAAGACCACGTCCTGCTGGTCGAACAGTTCCGCGTCCCGCTGGGCATCGCGATGATCGAACTGCCCGCCGGGCTGATCGGCGACGGGGATGACAACGGCGACGAAGACCCAACCGAGGCCGCCCGCCGCGAGCTGGAGGAAGAGACCGGCTATACCGCCGAGCGGATCGACGTGATCGGGGAGTTCTATTCCTCCCCCGGTATGGTCACCGAAAGCTTCACCCTGCTGCGCGCCCGGGGGCTGACGCAGATCGGCCCCGGCGGAGGGGTGGACGGCGAGAACATCACGGTCCATCGTGTGCCGCTGAGCGGACTGGAAGCGTTCGTGGCCGCGGCGCGGGACCGGGGGCTGGGCATCGACGTCCGCCTGCTGACCCTGCTGGGGCCGAAGATACTGGGAGAGAAGTGACTATGACGGGACGGGTTGCGGGCAAGAAGGCGCTGATCACCGGCGCGGCGCAGGGCCTGGGTGCGGCGCAGGCCGTCATGCTGGCGCGCGAGGGCGCCCAGGTGGTGCTGGCCGACATCAACATTGCCGGGGCCGAGGCGCAGGCCGCCGCGATCAACGCGGCCCACGGCGCGGGCACCGCCTATGCGGTGAAGCTGGATGTGACGCAGGAAGCGGACTGGATCGCCGCCATCGACGCGGTGCGCGACGCGCTCGGCGGCCTGTCGGTGCTGGTCAACAACGCCGGGGTCGGCGTGCGCGGCAACATCGAGACCTGCACCCTGGCCGACTGGCAGCGCGGCTTTGCCATCAACGTCGATTCGGTGTTCCTCGGCTGCCAAAAGGCTCTGCCCTTGATGAAAGACACCCAGCCCGGATCGATCATCAACATCTCCTCCATCGCCGGGCTGATCGCCAGCGATACCATGCCCGGCTACAACGCCAGCAAGGCCGCGGTGTGGATGCTGTCGAAATCGGTCGCGCTGTACTGCGCCAAGATGGGCTGGGACATCCGCAGCAACTCGGTCCACCCGACCTTCATCGACACCCCGATCCTCGATGGCATGGTGGTCAGCACCGGCAAGAGCAAGGACGTGATCATGGACAAACTGGCGCGCCAGATCCCGCTGAAGCGCGTTGGCCACCCGGATGACATCGCCGCCGGAGTGCTCTATCTCGCCAGCGACGAAAGCCGCTTCATGACCGGCGCCGAGCTGAAACTCGACGGCGGCATCTCGGCGATGTAGGCAGGGACGATGGGGGATCAGGATACCCGGCAAAAGGCGCGCCAATACCGCGTGACTTCGTTCGATGTGGCCGCCGAAGCCGGTGTCAGCCAGTCAACCGTGTCGCGCGCGCTCGCCGGGGACCCGGTGGTCAGCGAGGCGACCCGGCTGCGGGTGTCGGAAGCGGCGCGGCGGCTCAACTACTTCGTCGATGAAAACGCCGCCCGCCTGCGCACCGGCAAAACCGGGACCCTGGCCGTGGTGGTGGTCTGCCGCCCGGGCGAGGACCGCAAGGATCTCAACCCGTTCCACTCCGCCCTGCTCGCCTCGCTCTGCGGCGCGGCCTCGCTACGCGGCTACGAAACGCTGGTCAGCTTTCAGGACGGGCCAGAGAACTTCAACGGCCGCTATCAGGAGCAGCGCAAGGCCGATGGTCTGGCGGTAATCGGGACGACCGAGAACTATTCGGCCTGGGATTACTTCCGGGGCCTTGGGCAGGGCGGAATGCACTGGGTCTGCTGGGGCGCGCCGTTTGACGATGTTGCCTGGGTCCGGTCGGACAATCACGGCGGCGGACGGCTCGCCACGGCGCACCTGATCGAGCAGGGCTTTCAGCAGATCGTTTGCATCGGCAGCGAAACCTCCCCCCAGCGCCAGTTCCGCGAACGCTATGAAGGCTATGCGCAGCAGATGCGCGAAGCCGGGCTGGAACCGGTGCTGATGCCGATCGAAAAAGGTCTGGGCCGGGAAGAGCAAGGCCGCCGCGCAGTGGCCATGCTGATCGAACAGGGCGTGCCGTTCGATTCGCTGTTCGCAGTCTGTGATCCGGTGGCGCTGGGCGCGCTGGACGAACTGCATGCCCGTGGCCTGTCCGTGCCGGGGCAAGTCGGGCTGGTCGGCTTTGACGGGATCCGGGCCGGGGTGTTCTCGTCCCCCGCGCTCACTTCGGTCGAACCCGATTTCCGCGTCGCGGGTGAGATGATGGTCGACAAGCTGCTGGCCGAAATCGCCGGCGGCACCAGCGAAGCCCGCCGCGTGCCGGTGCAACTGGTGGTCCGGGACAGCTCGCGGCGGGGATAGCGGCGGCGGCGGAAAAACCGTTTTCCTACATTGATCAGTGCTGATATGGTCTTATTCATTATCGAATATTGCCAATTTGGTTAAATTCCATCGATGTCGCGAACTTCTTGCAGGAAGCATGCTCGATCGGGCGAGCCTGCGCCGCAAAGGTTCGGTTGTCTGAAACATTCATATATGCGAACACTCTCCGGACGAATCTCGAGAGGACCCAGTTGCGATGCCCCAGATCAAGACCACCCATGTTGGCAGCCTTCCGCGCGGCGATGAACTGACCCCGTTGCTGCTCAAGCGCGATGCCGGGGAACCTTATGACGCGGCCGAATTTGACCGGGTGGTCAGCGCCGCGGTGGACGAAGGGGTGCGCCAGCAGGTCGCCGCCGGGGTCAGCGTGGTCAGCGATGGGGAACTCGGCAAGGTCGGCTATTCGACCTACATGATCGAGCGGCTGTCCGGCTTTGGCGGCCATACCGACCGCCGCCCTGCCGCGGATCTGGCCGAAGTGCCGCAGCTGGCGAAGAAGCTTTCGGCGATCATGGGCAGCCAGGAATTCGTCCGGGCGAGTTGCATCGGCGATATCAAGCTGGTCACGCTGGAACCGCTCCACGACGACATCCGCCGGTTCAAGGCCGCGCTGGACAAGCATGCCGCGCCGGAGACCGAGGCCTTCATGAACGCCGCCTCGCCCGGGCTGATCACCGCGTTCCAGGTCAACCGCCACTATCCCAGCCACGAAGCCTACCTCGCTGCGCTGGTCGATGCCATGCGTGAGGAATACGAGACGATCGTCAATGCGGGCTTCTACCTCCAGCTCGATTGCCCGGACCTGGCGATGAGCCGCCATACCGGCTATCAGGATGCCAGCGAGGAGGAGTTCCTGCGGATCGCCGCCGCCAATGTCGAGGCGCTCAATGCCGCGACTGCCAACATCCCGCCCGAGCGGATGCGGATGCATGTGTGCTGGGGCAACTACGAAGGGCCGCACGATCACGACATCCCGCTCGATCGGGTGATCGACATCGTGATCAAGGCGCGTCCAGCGACCGTACTGTTCGAAGGGGCGAACCCCCGGCACGAGCACGAATGGACCGTGTGGCGCGATGCCAAGCTGCCTTCGCACAAGGTGCTGGCGCCGGGGATGATCGATACCTGTTCCAACTACGTCGAGCATCCCGAGCTGATCGCCCAGCGGATCGAGCGCTTCGCCGGGATCGTCGGCGCGGACCGCGTGGTGGCCAGCACCGATTGCGGGTTCGGCACCTTCGCCGGCTATGGCAAGATCGATCCGATCGTCACCTGGCGCAAGCTCGCCAACCTGCGCGCCGGGGCCGACATCGCGGGGGCGCGGCTGTGACAGCGGACGAGCGCCGTGCGATCGAGGCGGACTGCGCGCGGCTGATCGCGCTCTATGCCAACCGCAACGACGCGGCGGATTGGGAAGGGGTGGTCGCGCTCTATGCCGAGCAGGGCCTGATGACTCGCCCGACCGCGCCCGATGCGCCGATCGTCGGCCGCGCCGCGATCCTCGCCGCGTTCCAGTCCCGCCCGCCGCGCAAGACCCGGCATGTCTGCTCGAACGTGGTGATCGAAGTGCTGTCGGCGAGTGAAGCCACGGGCGAAAGCGCGATGGTGCTGTTCCAGCCCGAGGGTGCGCCGCTGGCCGGTTCGTTCCGCGACCGCTTCGTGTTGACCGCCGAAGGCTGGCGCTTTGCCGAACGGCGCGGGAGCCTCGCCTGGTGAGTACCCAGCCTGCCTCCAACTCGGTCAAATCGGCGCTGCGCACGCTCGACATCATCGAATTCGTGGTGGCGCACCCGCAGGGGCCGATCGCGCAGGACATCGCCGCCGCACTCGAGATTCCGGTGTCCAGCACCTCGTACCTGCTCGGCACCCTGGCCGAACGAGGCTATCTGGTGCGTGACGGGCGGCGGTATCGCGCGGGACCGGGCCTTGCACGACTGACGGTGGCGGAGGCGGCGCTGACCCTGGCCGACCGGGTCGAGCCCTTGGTCAAGCTGCTGCGCAGCGAGCTGGACGAGACCGCCAGCTTCATGGTCCGCAGGGGCTGGGAGATCGAGGCTTTGGTAACCGAGGCCAGCGGGCAGGCCCTGCGCTATGCGATCGAGCCAGGCCACCGCAAGCCGCTCCACAGCCTGGCCGCGGGCAAGGCAATCCTGGCCATGTTGCCCGAGGCCGAACTGGCCCGCTACTTCGCCGAAGTCCCGCGCGAGCGCCACACCCGCCTCACTCTTGTCGAGGAGGGCCCGCTGCGCGCGGCGCTGGCCGAGGTCCGCAAGTCCGGCCTCGCCGAAGCGCATGAGGAGAACACTCCGGGCATCTGCGGTCTCGCCGCCCCGGCCTGGCTGAACGGCGAGGCGGTGGGCGCCTTTGCGATCGCCGTGCCCGAAGTGCGCTTCCACCCCAAGCTCGCCGCCAAGGCCAAGGCCGCGCTGGTAAGGGCGGCGCAGGCGCTGGCGGGCTGACTACTTCTTCGTCCGCCACCCTTCGGCATAGCTATCCCGCGCCACTTCCGAATAGGGCACGGCCGCAACCACGGCTTTGATCTCGGTCTGGACGTGCGGCTCGACGGTCGGCTTGGTGGTGCCGCCGTTCGGCTCGCCCCACAGCAGGCTGACTTCGGTGCCCGGCTCGGCAAAGCCGGGGTCCATCATCGCGAGGGTCAGGAACTTGCCCTCGTTGGCAGTGTAGCCGATCCAGGTGGAGAGGCCGCACAGCTTGCCATTCGACAGCACCTGATCGAACGGGTGCATCGAATAGACCGAGCTGGGGTATTCCATGAACTTGGCGCGCTCACCCTTCGACAGGGCCGAGCTTTGCACCCGCATCACGTCCTCGTTATCGAGCGCCAGGGTCACCTTGGTGCGGTGGTTGCCGGCGGCGGCCATCTTCTCAAGCGCGGCACGGCCGATGAAGTCATGGTCGAACTTGACGAAGGGGCCATAGCCCAGGTCCCACGGCGTGGTGTAGTAGCCTTCGATGCTGTCCGGCACCCACGATCCGCCGACCGAGCACTTGGCCTCATAGGAATTGGCGCTGAGCCATTCGCGGTAGGGCTTCAGCTCGTCGCCGGTGTAGATCGCCGGGAAGGGCGAGGGGATCCAGCCCGATTCCAGCGTGTTGGAACTGTAAGCCCGCCCGCCGACCAGCGCCATGCCGAAGCCCTTGCCCGCCTCGACCAGCGCGGCGTGGACCGTACCGTAATCTTCCCAGGGGCCCATCAGTTCGAACCCGGGCTGCCCGGCCATCCCGTGGCGCAGCGCGCGCACTTCCTTGCCGGCGATGGTCATGCGGCACATGTGGAAGAACTTGAGGTCCGGCGGGGTCTGACCCAGCACCTTTTCCATGATCGCCATGGCCTGCGGCCCCTGGATCTGGAAGCGATAGTTGTTGCGCCGCCCGTCGCTGCGCATCGCCCAGCGCTCGTCCCGCTCAACCGTGACGTTCCAGTTGCCGGTGGCGGCATGGTATTCGACCCATTCGATCACCGGGGCGCGGCCGACGAGGTTGAAGTCATTCTCACCCAGATAGAACAGGATCACGTCGCCGATCACGTGGCCATAGGGGGTTACGGGAACGAACTGCTTGGCGCGGTCGGGCTGGAAGTTCTTGAAGCTGTTGACCCCCAGGTATTCCAGCATCTTGAACGCTTCGGGGCCCCGCACCGCCAGATCGACCATGTGGTACGACTGGTTGTACAGCACCGCGCTGTGCGCCCAGGCCCACTGTTCCAGCCGCCAGTTGGAATATTCCGCCGGAACGCCCGGATAGACGTTCGGCCCGACCTGCTGGTTGCGGACCATGTCGACCAGGTTGCCGGCACCGGCGAGCAGCGATTCGAGGCTTTGAGCGCCCATCAGGGGATCCTTTCACACGTTTTGGCGCCCTTGTCGGCGCCCTTGCCAAGCCTATTGGCATAGTTTCGCGTGCTTGAAAAGTTCGCGTTTGTGAAAAAATTGCGAGTCAGACTTCGATCAGGCGGTCCGGCAGCTCGTTCACATCATCTTCCGCGCGGGGGAAGTGCAGGGCCAGCACGGCACCGACCTTGCCCACCGCATCGACCAGGCCATCGGCGGCGCGGCCCTGACGCAGGCCGGCCAGCAACGCGGCCATGGCCTCGCCCCAGACCTCGCCGCTGACCTTCCCTGCGATGGCCGCGTCAGCAACGATTTCTGCCCGGTGTTCGGCGCGGCTGACATAGATCAGCACCCCGGTGCGGCCCGTGGTGCGGCGTTCCGCGCCGACCTTGAAGCACATCACCGCCCGCGCCCGCACCCGCGCGGCCTTGATATGGCGCGGCACCAGCAGCCATTTCAGCGGCTGCCACAGCTGCAGCGCCAGCATCGACAGGAACTTGGCCATTGCCGCCATGGCCGCGACGACGAGCACCGCCTGCGGAGTCCATTCATGTTCCCACCGGCCCAGCACCCGGTCGGTCAGGGGCAGGTAGAAATGCGGGAACAGCGACAGCACGGTCAGCGCGGTAAAGGCGACCAGCGCCGCCCAGGCCAGGGCCACGTCCCAGTACCCGTCCGAACGTTCGGACAGGATCGTCACGATCTCGCCCGCGCTGTGCAGTTCGGCATCGTGCACGGCATCGGAAATCCGCGCGTGGTCGGCCTCGGTCAGCAGGATTGCCTTTTGTGCCATCACCAGTCCCCCGAAGCGCCGCCGCCGCCAAAGTCGCCGCCGCCAAAGCCGCCCCAGTCGCTGCCGCCGCCGCCGCCGCCGCCACTGTCGCCGCCGGACCAGCCAGAGCCGCCGCTGCTGCCGGAATGCCGCAGCGCTTCACTGATCCCCCACAGCACGATGCCGGGATCGATCCCGCTGCGCCGACCGAACCGGCGGCGGCGGCCGAACACAGAAATGAAGAATACGATCAGGATCAGCCAGAATACCACGCTGCCAATGCCGGCATTGCCCTGGTTTGCTGCACGATTGTTGGCTTCTGCTGTCTTGGCGGCTTCGGCAACGGCTTTCGCGTCGGCAGGGTCGCGATTCAGCTGGGTTGTGATTGCATCGATTCCGGCTTCGATCCCGCCGGGAAAGTCATCGGCCTTGAAGCGCGGGGCAATTACCTCGCGAATGATCCGACCGGCCAGCACATCTGGCATGTATTCTTCCAGGCCGTAGCCGACCTCAATGTTGATCTTGTGTTCGCGGGGGGCAATCAGCAGGATCAGGCCCTGGTCGCTGTCTTTGCCGCCTACACCCCAGCTGTGGCCAAGATTGACGGCATAGCTGCGGATGTCTTCACCATCGAGCGAAGGAACCGTGACCACCATCAAAGCGCGCCCTGTCGCCTTGTTGTAGGCGGCAAGTTTGTTCTTCAGGGCCGCTTCACGGTCATCCGGGATGATTGCCGCAGCGTCCAGCACCGGTCCGTCGGGTCGCGGTGGAGGGGCGGCAAGGGCTGGCGACCCGACCAGAGTCAGGATCGCCAGCCAGCAGAGCATCAGCAGCCGCATGGGCTTGCCCTTTCGTTCGGCCTTTCGAACTTACTGCGCTGCAGCGGCGGGTTTGGCCGCCGGGCTTGCAGCATTGTCGTTGGCCGGTGCCTTGGCAGGAGCCGTGCTGGTGCCAAAGTCGACCTTGGGGGCGCTCTGAGCGGCATCGTCAGCCTTGAACGACTGCATCGGCTTGGCACCATAGATCACCTTGGCCCCGATCGCATCGGGAAAGGTGCGGATCGTGGTGTTGTAGGCCTGCACGGCTTCATTGTAGCGGGTGCGGGCTACGTTGATCCGGTTTTCGGTACCTTCCAGCTGAGTCATCAGGTCGGCAAACCGGGCCTGACTTTGCAGCTGCGGGTAGTTTTCCACCACCGTGCGCAGCTGGCCCAGCGCTTGGGTCAGCTGGTTCTGGGCGCTCTGGAATTTTTCGAATGTAGCCGGGTCGCTCAGATCGTTGGTGGTGACGTTGATCGAGGTCGCCGCAGCACGGGCCTGGGTCACGTTGGTCAGGATCTGCGTTTCGGATGCGGCTGCTGCCTTGGCGGTTTCAACCAGGTTGGGAACCAGATCGGCGCGGCGCTGATAGGCGCTCTGGACGTCGCCCCACTTGGCCTTGGCGTTTTCCTCGGCAGTGGGAACCGAATTGATCCCGCAGGCAGTCAGGCTGAGCGAAGCGCCCAGGGCAAGCGCGGCGGCGGCAAATCGGCGAACAAGCGATGCGGACATGGCGTATGCGTTCCTCTCATCAGGCGGCTCACGGCCGCGACTGTGTGTGATATGGATAGCACGGGTGCAGGTTCAAGGTGGGACAGTGCGAAATCATGGCGCAACAATGGATTGTTGTGACGTCATGACATTTGTGGCAGCACCGCAGGCCGCGAACCAGATCGCAGATGGGGAGTTTTCAAATGTCCATGATGTCCGAATTCAAGGAATTCATTTCAAAGGGTAACGTGCTGGACCTGGCCGTTGGTGTGATCATCGGCGCGGCTTTCGGCAAGATCGTCACCTCGCTGACCGAAGATCTGATCATGCCGATCATCGGCAAGGTGTTCGGCGGGCTCGATTTTTCGAGCAAATACTTCGTCCTGTCGGGCGAAGTTGCACCGGGCACGCCGCTCGCCGCCGCGCGTGAAGCCGGTGCCAATGTGCTGGCCTATGGCAGCTTCATCACTGCAGTGATCAATTTCGTGATCATGGCCTGGGTGATCTTCATGATCGTCAAGGCCGCCAACAAGGCCATGCCGGCCGCTCCCGCCGCCCCTGCCGGGCCGAGCGAGGTCGACCTGCTGACCGAAATCCGCGACGCGCTGAAGAAGTAAGCGCGCCGAATTGAACCCGATCAGGGGCGGGGCTGCGGCTCCGCCCCTTTTCTTTTAACCACCCTGCGCCTATATAGGATCCTGCCGGGTTCGCCCGGCTATGGTGATAAATTGCGGCGTGCAATAGATGCAGCGGACCCGGGGGCGGTACCCGGCGGCTCCACCACCACCATTCGGACGGTCCGTCAGGACCATGGCCGAAGCCCGGTTGTCGCCGGGGTGATGATGGGGCCGAACTAGGATCGACGTGTGTTGAAAAGCGCAGTTTTTACCCGGGCTGAGTAACCCGTTCAAGGCTCAAAACTCACAAGTGCCAACGACAACGAAGCACTTGCTCTCGCCGCGTAATGTGACTGGCCTCACGGCCTGAATTTACAAAGCGAAAGCACGGTTCGGACCGAACCGGGTAACAGAATCGGAAACCGGGCGTCCGGGGGTACGTAGCAACAGAAACCCCCAC